>WAMJ01000129.1 GCA_015522385.1 Candidatus Heimdallarchaeota archaeon | reverse complement strand
TCGCCAGGTGCTGGCTCGGGATCATCCCCTCCCATGAGGTACCTAGATCGAGGAACTAGGGTTTTGGGTATCCAGATGGCAAATCCTATCAGGGATAGGATCAGTGGAGCAAGTACTCCTATTCGTTCAAATGCTATTGATAGCATGAACTAATCTATGCCGGAAGACGATCATGGTCTGAATCTTCCGCACAGAAATAGCCCGTAGAGGTCTAAGTACCCACTCTGTTTGAATCTTTTGATTTCACGTCTTCCCGTGACCACAGGGAGTAAAATAATTCAAGCAAGTAGTGGTGATATGGGAAATTAGGGTTGAGGAAGTAGTATGCCTTGACTCTAGCACGTTTGTTCTTAACTTCATCAGGTGATTTTATTACTATGAAGCCCTTTTTCTTAAGTCGAAGTAGCTCTGTTCTAAGTTTGTCATGACCACGACCACCAATATTTAGCTTATTTGCTATCTCATTGACGGTGTAGTATTTTTCCATGACCTGCGTGCCGATTAATTCTCCTTTTCTGATCCGGTTTCGGAGATCCATGTAAATCAAGTTAAGGATGGATTTCTGTGGATCAGTAAGATTATCGTATACGGAGACAAGATCTGTATTTTCGAGCCTGAATGGATTAATTGTTTTCCGCCAAGACTGAATGCTAGAGAGATCACAGCTTTTTGTTCTCTCAACCAGTTCGGTGAACTGCTGGAAGTCTAGAGAGTAGAGCTTGTCAGCTACCTCTGAGAAATCGCAGGATTTGTCTGAACCCAGCCTTAGTCGGAATACAATGATCTTCCTAACCCACGGTTTCATGTAGATGAAGACACCTGCTTCCCTTTGGAGGAAATCAGGGTTTGTCCAGAAGTAGATTTTCACAAATTCCTTGGTGAATGAATCTAGTACAATGTCGTTATTTACTAATACGGACTGGATATCCGTACACATAACCTTAGTGAGATGTCTCAGAGTATTTGCAAGCAGTATGATCGATAGTGCGGTTTTGTGGTACTCTTTCCATTTGGTACTTTGAAGATACTGACCGTTCTTATAGAGTATCCACTTGAGCTTTCCCGGAAGGGAAAGTTCTCTCCAAGGGGTTCTGAGGATTCCTGCAAGGATTCCCTCGATGGAAGGTTTCCCCACAATTACCGGTCGTAAAGGAGTTGTTCGATAGGATCTGCAGCGCGCACTCATGTTGGTTCTGCACAGTGTCGCTCGTACATTCTTGGCAGAATCCATGCAGGATGTTTCCACCCGTTTTAGTACCTTATGATCCAATTGTCTAGATTGCTCGGTACGTATGAGGAAGACATGTCCGAAGTCGAAGACGAAGACCCACTCCCTGATCAGATTCGAGGGGGGTAGGGAGAAGACCCTGCTCATAACAGCAGGTGTTATACTTGAGAAAGGGATATCATATGCCTCGCTCACGGTACTCTGACATTGTGAGATGTACTGGAACTCCCCCATCTTCTTTCTGTTGAATCCTATTGCTTCCAATGAAGAGATGAGCGACTCTGAACAGCTCTTGAAGTAGACAATTGAATTGATAAAGACGTTCACGATTTCTCCCCTCCTGATACCACTTCCACCCTACCGAATCCGAGGGAGGTATACTCTCCCAACCCGGTCATCGTTGCTAGACCGAGGGCAGGAGGTAGAGTTTCGAGCCCTTCCTCGTTCTCGATGACCAATTGTACTGAGCCCCTGAATCCAGTTATTTGCAGATCCGCATCGTGGTAGCGGGTTGACTTGAGCTTGAAATGCGGGGTGGAAATCCCTGTGAGCGCTCTGTCAACGAGCACCTCGATCTCCTCTTCCGATGTCAGTGAGAAGATTGCTCGGTACAACTCTTCCAAGGTGGGAAACGTTCCCGGGAGGACAACGGGAGTCAAGAACCTCAACCAGAAATTGGAGCCTTTTTTGAGAGGGAGGTCAGGGAGCTTCACGTTCTCTACCGAGATCTTGATGAGTGGCACCTCCCTGTCTCCGAAACGGAGGGTATGGGTTTCATTGGAGAGCATGAGTTTTAGGATTGCCTCCCTCATCCTGCTATCCCATGAATAGACCGAGAATCGGGTTCCTGAATTTTCGCGGGAGAGGGGGGTCAGGGAGTACTGAATACCGTCAAAATCCACCCCGTTGCTCCCGAGGAGGTTGCTGAACGCCCGGTGGATTTCGAAGCCCGTGAATCCCTTGATTCCCAGTCTCTCCTCACCGAGGACAAAGTCAAAGCGAGTTGGTATTTTCATCATCAGTCACCATCGAAGCCATCCGAACACCCCCGTATTTTGAGTAGATCTTCTCTGGCTCATCTAATTTCCAGAGGCGTATTAGATATATCTTGTCCTCGCCCTTCGTACCCTTCTTCCCACCCTTCTTGCTGCTGAAAACCCGGTACTGCTTGTGCTCTTCTAGATCGTTGCATATCCCATCAAGTACCTTCTTGGAGACCTCTACCACATAGAGTCTCACCCGGTTTGGGATGTGGCGGGTCTTCTTCTTGATGTACAGCATCTCTATCAGCTTCTTATTCTCCTCGATCTCGAAGATGACCGGAACCCGGTTGTCCATCTCCTCGATCAGCTTGAACTGCTGGTTGAGGACGGAGAACTTCCCGGTAAGGTACTCTTCGAGGAGATTTGAGGTTCTCCTTTTCTGCTTGACCTTCCTGAAGTATCCTTCGGCCAGCGCTGATATCTCGGATTCTTTGATTAGAGATTCATAGTCTAGGAGCATGGACTTGGTGGTCTCGAGGTTAACCTTTAGCTTTCCATACACCTGTGAGGCGAATCTTCGTCCACCGTCTGCAAGAGAGACGAGCACTACTTCCCCTGGATCCTCCAACAGACCGTGCCGGTTGCACCTACCTGCCACCTGAATTATGGAATCAAGAGGTGCAAAATCCCTGTATACCTTGTCGAATGACAAATTCACACCTGCCTCAATAACTTGGGTGGAGACGACAACTGTCCTCTCCCCACGTTCCATCCTGTCCCTTATCTCCTGGATCACCTCCATCCTGTGAACAGGGAGGAGTTGCGTGGAGAGGAGGAAGAGCCCGTCTACCCCCGATTTCTGGAGAGAATCATATACAGAAAATGCAGATCTCGTTGTGTTCAGCACCACGAGGAGCGAGTTATCCTCTTCCTCCTGTAGTCTGTCAACGAACTCGGAAAGCTGCGTTGTCCTCAGCTGATTCCCATCGAAGCAATCGAGGCGGACGACGTACCTGTCAAGGTTAACCCTCTTGGAGAAGAGGTCGATCCTCTTCAGGGAGGTGTTCTGGAAGATCACCTTGGGGTTGGTTGCGCTGGCGATAACAAAAGAGCAGTTGAAGACTCGGGTCATCCCCTCGAAGACCTTGGCAACAAGATCCCAGTACTCCACGGGGATACCTTGCACCTCGTCGACGAGGACGACCGAGGAGTACAGCCTGTGCGCCCTGATGAACTCCCGCTTGTGAGCCTTCACCAGAGTGTTGAGGAGCTTGACGAAGGAGGTGACGATGACCTCGGGATGCCAGTTGTTCACGTAGTGGTGATTCTCGAACTGGCTCAGTGTCTCGCCGAAGACTATGCTTTCCTCGTCCTCCTCGACCTCAAGTGCTACCCAAGAGGAGTCGTTGAGGTGGTGGTGCATCACGAGGTACTGCGTGTTCTGGTCCTCGGGAACTGAGATGTCGTTCTTCTCGTAGACCTCCCTGATCTCAGTGCCGACCTGCTCGATGATGGAAATGAACGGCAGTGCGTAGATGATCCGGGGGCTGTATCCCTTCCGCTCCCTGAGCATCAATCCTGCTTGGAGGAGCGCAAGGGTCTTCCCGGATCCCGTGGGGGCGTCGATAAAGAAGAGGCTACTCTCAATGTCCTCCGTGGATAAACCTGATATTCCAGCTACGACATCATTGAACAGAGAGTTCCTCAAATTGATGAGGATCTGCTCTCCGGAAGAACGGGGTGTAAATCCCTTAAACCTCAGATCCTTATAGATGTGTATCAGGTTGGGAGAGAGATGAACCACTTCCTGCTCGAAGTTGAGCGTGTGCTGCGGGGTGTCATTGATGTATGACTTGGCATCCCACTCGTCCACATCGCAGAGCACGGAGTACACGTACGAGAAGAAGAGCGTGAAGAAGGGGTCGCGCCTTGCAGAAAGGAGTTCCGGGAGCTCCTCGCCACACACTTCGATGTAGTCGTCAATGATGTCCTCAAGGTCATCCGTGATGAGTTTGGAGAACGCTCGTGAGAAGCAGTGACGCCACAGAGGGTGGTCTACAACGGAGCCGAATATGGTCTCGATGTCCAGAATCCCGCTGGAGAATTGGTCTCTAATATCCTCGACGATCGCGGAGATGACTTCCTCGAAGTTATGCCCCTTTATATCACGGAAGAACGCATCAGAATAATTATCTAGACCTTTGTGGTGATGCATGAGAACCGATAGTGAAGAGATGGCAGCCATGAGAATCTCGAGCTCCTCGGGCACTTGTCCCATGGATTCGGCATGTGAATCACCGGTAGCCACAATCCCGCGTACCACGGTATTGAGATTCGGAGAGCCACCACCCACCACGTGCGCGAGGATCAATGTATCGTCTTCGATCCGAGCATGTTGCAGGAATTCTCTGAGCAGTAACCACGAGAACAGCCCCCCGATCTGCGCGTGGAAGGAGAACGGGATGCATACATCCTCCAGCTTAGGTCTCTTCCTGTCCTGAACATGCAGGATCTTCTGCTGGAAGGGGCGATTGAGCTTCCCGAAATCGTGGATACCCACCGTGAATCTCAGGTAGAGGTCGAGGAACCCGGGATCCATATTGATATGCGTCCCATCATCGATGTAGAATATGCGGGTTCTTTCCAGTGCGGATTCCATCTGGTCTGCTGAGTTCCTGAGGTGCCTGAAGAGCGACTGGTATGGTCGGGCGATGTAGTTCTTCGGGGTAAAAGAGTTGCAGTCCAATACGTACCCTCCTATCTCGACAATGGATATTACGAATAAAAACCTTGGCTATTCCTTTCCTAATGGGAGAAGGATACCTACTGGAGATCCGAGGGTATGTCCCAATAGTGCATTTGGGGGATCACATACAGGGCCATAATATGGAAGACATTATGATGAAATTCATCCGGGAGATGCGCATAACCGCAGTTATACGCAAACAGCAGTAGCAGTGGCTGGAACCTGAATATTTGAACTGGATTTTGGGTATAAAGTAATGCGATTTAGGGTTCGCCGAGGAAGCGATTCACATCCGCATGCCGCCATCCACGAGGATCGATGCCCCAGTGATGTAGGAGGAGCGGTCGCTGACGAGGAACTCGATGAGGTTACCCACCTCCTCCGGACTACCTGCCCTGTGGAGAGGAATGGTCCTCTTCAGTGCCTCCACCCTCTCCTCGGGTATACTCTGCGTCATCTTGGTATCGATGAAACCGGGGATCACGCAGTTCACCCTGATACCGTAGCGGCCGAGCTCGCGTGCCGCGCTGCGGACGAGCCCCTGTATCCCGGCCTTGGAGGCAGCGTAGTTGACCTGCCCGAAGTTCCCGTTGAGTGCTGCGGTTGACCCGACGAAGACCATGCTCCCACCCGTGATCTCTGTGTCAGTGTTCTCGGTATTCTGCTTCATGTGCAGGGCGGCCCGCTTGACGACATTGAAACTTCCAGTGAGGTTGACGTCAATTACCTGATCCCACTGTCCCTTTTCCATCTTGAGTAGAGTTCGATCTCTGATGATCCCGGAGAGGTTTACCACGCCCGTAAGCTCGATCCCCTGCTCCTCAATCTTTGTGAAGAGGGAGTCAACGGACGCTGGATCTGTGACGTCCACCTCGAATATCGGGACGCTCATGAGCTCGGGGAAGGTAACATCGGCCGCGAGGGGGGAGAAACCGTGCTTTAGCAACACACCGACAGTTCCCCTCCCGATTCCACCGGCTGCACCGATGACAAGGACGTACCTCATGGTAACGACCTCCACGATGAGTACCAAACAACAGATATCATTTTAGAACCCCCAGTACGTCGATCTCCCGGAGGATCGAGAGCTCTTCCTCGGTTGGTTCCTCCGTCGTGGGGATGGTCTCCGGCACCTTAAAGTCGAAGCCAGTCGCCTCCCTGACCTGATCTACAGTCACTCCTGAGTGTAGGGAGGAGAGCACCCAACCGTCATTCCACCTAAACACGCAGAGATTGGTGACCAGCATAGTGGGACCACCATCCTCGTAGAAGTGCCCGGGACCGCTGGTGTAGGAGACCTGCTTGACGAGCGTCCTGTCCGTGTGGTTCAGGGTGTATAAGTAGCTCCTACCGGCGCGAGGGAGGAACGGGAGTCCTACGCTTCCGGGTCCTCTGAGCTTCCAGCCATCGTCAGTGGGTATACCACCTAGGTTGGTGCTCCCCCTCTCGTCAATCTGCAGACCTCCGGCGAAGAAGAAGTCTATCTTGGTCATCTCTATGGCGATTACCTCGTCCATGGAGAGCCGTGCGTTGGATCCTATCGACATCTCGAAATCCGTAGACGACGGGTAGAGTCTCCCACGGGGGCTGACGTATCCCGACCCACCTGAGATCCAGCGCATGTTCGGGGCATGAGTACGCTCGGCGAGCCTCATCGCCGCCATGGGGATGTCCGCCACTGCCCCGCAGATCCCGACCTCTCCGTCCTTGATGTCCCTGCTGAAGACGCAGGCAACCAGTTCGCTCATCGTGTAGCCACCAGTGTTGGGATCTCCGCTGAGTTCCTGAACTAGCTCCTTGTTCGCGAGGTACTCCTCCTCGGAGTCCCCTAGGTTGCTGATGTACTCGTCAAACGACGACTTGCAGGACTTCAGGTAGTTCAATATTTCAGTCTCATTGTATCGGTAGAGACCGTGGGAGCTCGTCGGGTACGCCGCTCCCCTCAGGGGGATGACGTAGTCAACCATGAACGAGGGCACGGTCACCATGTCCCTGTCCACCGCGTCCACCAGCTCGTCGCAGGTGATGATTGTGGTCTTCGCTGCCTCGGCCATCAGGCGGTCGGTGACCACCGAGCCGAGGTGCACGCAGTCACCGTCCTTCGTCGCCCTCTGCACGTGGATAAGAGCAACATCCGGGGTAATCGCGGCCACGGCGTAGACCTCCTTGCCCGTGAAGGGGTCGGTGACCTTGCGGTACAGATCGGACTGGCTGGGGATGCTGGAGTGCTCATGTACCCTTTCGGGGAAGGGGTGGAAGAGCAATCCGTTGGCCGCAGCTCTCAGCGAGTAGATGGGGAAGGCCTCGCAGACATCGGGTGCGTCGATCTTCTTCGACTGAACTGCGGCCCTGTACATGGGCGCAAGACCCCACATCTCCATCCCCACGTAGGGTGCGAGCACCCGCTTGGCCGCCCCTGCTCCGACGAGCATGTCGATCGGGAGCCCCGAGGAGATAGAACCGATGAGTGTTAAATCCTTGGCCCCTGCCCTGATGAGCTGCCTTACCGCGGACATAGGAACATTGTGCGAGTGGACTCCCCCGATGGCGACGGTACTACCGTCGGGGATGAGCTCCCCCACCTTCCCTATATTGGTGAGCTTCATCGCCCTCATCTCAGAGCTCTGCGCCGCATAGCCCGCAGTGGCTAAAGTTCTTCGGTATACCCTTAGTTCCGCATTTACCGCAGGTCTTCGCAGGGGGTCCCCACATGAACTCGGAGGAGCCGCCATCCCTAGCTATCTCTCGGAGTTCCCGGTACCTCGGTTGACGCTTTTCCACGAAGGCCGTCATGCCCTCGTAGGGTTCCCAACTGGCGTAGTGCAGGGTCAGCCATTCCTTAGCGTGGTTAATCGTCTGGTTCCACGCAAAGTTCTTCCAGAAGTTCACCTGCTCCTTGGTGTAGCGGGCGCACTCGGCGAACTTGTCCACCAGCTTGGCTGCCATCTTGTCCACTGCTTCGTCCAGTTGATCGTATGGGACGACTTGGTTAACCAGCCCCCAGTCCAGTGCCTTGTCTGCGGGGATGGGTTCGTTGAGGAAGAGGATCTCTCTCGCCCTTCTATCACCTACGAGGATGGGGAGCCACTGTGTTGCCCCACCTGCTGCAACAGAGCCCACACGCGTCCCCACCTGTCGGATAGTGGCATGATCGGCAGCGATCGCCAGGTCACAGGCCATGTTCCACTCATTGCCACCCCCGGCGACTATTCCGTTGATGCGGGCGATCGTTGGCTTGCCCATGTTCCTGAAGCGGTCGTGGGCCTCGACGAAGAGTGCCATCCACTTGTAGTAGTCACGCGGTTTCTGAGTGAAGATGCTCTGGTACTCCTTAACATCCCCTCCCGTACAGAATGCCTTGTCACCAGCACCGGTGAGGATAACGACCCCAACACCGTCGTCCCAAGAGGCGTCGAGGAATGCCTCGGACATCTCCCTCAGGGTCTTGGTGCTGTAGGCGTTGTAGACATGTGGTCGATTGATCGTGACCTTCGCGGTGAATTTCTCGGGATCCTTCTCGTAGATAATCTCCTCGAAATTGAATTCGTCGCTAGGCCTTGGTTTGAACTTCTCTTTGAATACATACTCGTCTGACATAGTGTTTCTTTCCTTTATTGTACAATTGCTCTCTGCTTCATTAGTCTCTGGTAGCCCAGTCTCGCTGCGCCGATAGCAGCGGCGTAGTGGGCGTCGGGGTGGCTGTGAACTCCGTGGTCAAGCACGGACTCCAGCGCCTTCTTCATCGCGGGCATGTGCACCAGCCCTCCGGCGAGGTACACGTCGTCGTCCATCTTCAACCTCCTCAGCAGCGTGCCCGCTCGGTCTGCTATGCTGACGAAGACCCCCATGAGGATGTCCTCTACAGGGGTGCCAAGGGAGACATGGTTGATAATCTCTGTCTCGGAGAGGACTGCGCAAACGCTGGATATCCTCTGTGGGTTCTCACCTGCCAATGCAGTGTCGGATATCTTCTCCATCGGAACAGTGAGGTACTTGGAGCACCTCTCGATGAACCTTCCGCTACCGGCTGCGCAGCGCTCGTTCATCTTGAACTGGATGACCTTCCCCCTCTCGTCGATCCTCAGTGCCCGGGAGGACTGAGTGCCTATATCCAGCACCAGCTCGGGGTTGTAGTCGCTGTAGATGAACTTCGCCCCCCTACCCGTCGTGGTCAAGTCGCTGATCTGTATCTTACGCTCCTCCATCATGTACCTCCCATATCCGGTGGAGGCGACGTAGTCGACCTCGCTTATATCAAGCTTGGTGTTCTTGAGGCACTCATTGAGCACCTTGGTCGCCATTGCCGAGGGACTTCCCTTGGTTGGCATCAATGCTCTGCCAATGATCCTTTCGTTGTCCTCTAGAACAATACCCTTGGTGGATCCTGTTCCAATGTCCATACCGATGGTAATCATGAGCTCACCTCCAGCTGTGTAAACGAGGGGTCGTTCCCCTTCTCCAGCTCCTCAAGGGCGAAGATAGCTCCACCTATCGCACCGAACCACTGCGAGAGTGGAGAGACATTGATCTTTCGTCCGAGCTTCTCCTGAAGTGCCCTCACAAGTCCTGTGTTGCGGGACACACCACCGGTAAAGGTTATCTCGTCCTCTATACCTACCCGACGCATCAGGGAGATTGACCGCTCGGCGATGGAGTGGTGCAGTCCGTTGACGATGTCCTCGGGCTTCCTTCCTCTGGCCAACTGGTTGGAGACCTCCGTCTCGGCGAAGACCGTGCAGGTACTGGTAATTTTGGTTGGTCGCTTGGACTTCTCGGACATGGGACCGAGGTCGGCGACCGAGTGTCCAAGGGCATCTGCGCAGACGTCGAGAAACCTCCCCGTCCCCGCGGAGCACTTGTCGTTCATACTGAAATCGATAATTTCGCCGTTGGGACCAAGCCTGATGGCCTTTGTGTCTTGCCCCCCAATGTCGAGGGTCAACCTCGTGTTGGGGTAGATGAATTGCGAGCCCTTGGCGTGGCAGGAGATCTCCGTGACGATAAGACTTCCGAACCTCACCTTGAGCCTGCCGTAGCCAGTGCCCGTAATGAGAGCCACCTGCTCCCTGTCGATGCCTGCGTCCTGACACGCCTTCACAAAGGCTGTCTCGGCGTCCTCGGCCACTCGTGGCGAGACGTCCTGCAGTGACTTACCTACTATGTTTCGGTCCGAATCCAGTATTACTGCCTTCGCGGTGGTGCTTCCCACGTCCACTCCAGCGACATATACCTTGTCTGCCATAACTATCACTTCTTCATCTTCTGCGCCTCGAAAAAGGCGTCTACCCTATTGAGGATCTGGGCCTCTGCCCAGTACCTAGGATCTTGGTGATCCGACTCGACGTACAGCGCGGGATAGCCGAGCTCATTGATCACGTAGTCACGCAGGTCTCCCTGACCTGCGGTAAAGCTCCTGCAACTCTTGATCCCATGGATGACGAGAGCCTCGGCATCGAAGTCCTTGAGGTAGTTCTTGATCGTCTCCCTCCTGAACTCCCACGAGAGGTTGCAGTAGCTGTAGATGCTGTACTTAGCGATGCTCTCGAAGGGCTTTGCTGGGTCATGCCTCAGGTCCTTCATGTCGAACATGCCTCCAACCTTGGGGTAGGTCGCGGCGACGCTGACAGCGTTCCACTTGCGGAACATGTTCCAGAATGAGCGATACCCAGGGTACGGTGGCACACCCTCCAGAACGATCCTGAAGTCCTCCTTCTCTGAGGGACCGATGCCGTGCTCTACCCTCTCGTCCAGCTCCTTATTGAGCAATTGGTAGAAGTCCGCAGCCTGCTGCGTGCCCCTGAGCGAGTTTATGGGGAACATGTAGAAGATGGACTCGAAGTAGGCGTCGATGGGCGACGGCTTGTGCTTGGCCAGCTCGAAGCTCCTGCCCCAGCCGTCCTCTGCTATTCTTGACAATTCGAGTGTCCTCTTGAGCTCGTTCATGTCGAAGGTGACTCCAAAGAGCTTCTCGACCTGCTCGATCATGTCCTTCATCTGCCCGATGATGTACTCGATGTCCTCCTTCTGCGGATCTCCGAACCTGTGGTAGGGGACGTCCAGCATGATGAGGGGTACCTTGTAGAACTCCGCAAGGGCCTCCCACCACTTGCCGTAGACCGAGCACCCCGAGTAGTTGCAGACCAAAAGATCCGGCTTGGGGATCTTGCCCATGGGGGTCTCCCCGCCTGAGAGGTGCGTGAGGCCGATGTCGGTCTTGACGTATCCGCAGACGTCCAGTCCGTAGCCGATGGACTCGGCCTTGAGGATGTACTCCAGGGACTGGTGGCGGATAGCCATGGTGAGGGCGGTGATCTCAGGCATGTACACCTGAAAACCCATCGCCCTGAGTAGTTCGGCAGGGTTGCCACCGACGAAGAGGTAGACCACGGGTTTGTCCTCCTGCTTCTGGTAGAATTCCCTGACAAGCTTCTGCTGTAGTTTTCTTGCAGCACCCGCATACTGCAAATCGGGAGTTTCAGTCACTTGCACAGATTGATATAATTTGGTTACTATTTAACCTCTTAGTGGAGAAAATAATCAATTATCTAAAGATGGAAACGATAGTTACGGTCTCAAAGATACGGTTTTACTACAATTTTCGGGAGAGTTAAATGTAAGTAAAATTCAAGAGAAGCAGTATCTACACATTTGGTTGTATTTTTACAAACTTTGAAAAGCAACGGTAAAACAGGGGTGGTGTGCATGGGCTGAGAATCATATCGATGTTTGAATATTCCGGAAGAAGTTGTCATTTGTACGAGGGAGACTACTCGATTGTGCACCTGCTTAACCACATGGTGCGGATCTTGTCGCCCTTGACCTCGTGGATGGTCAGGGAGATCACGACCTTGCCGGAGATGTGGCTGTGGTTCTCCTCTTTCTGCACGATGAGGTTGCCCTGCGCGACACTCTCGAAGATCTTGGATCTCGCATCCTTGGACTACCTGAAAGAGTCCGTCATGATCTGAGTCAGGTGCTCCCTCCCGTCCGTGATCTTCTGACCGCTCTCCAGCATGTAGGCTTTGAAGTCCTCGGAGTAGAAACTGAGGAATGCCTCGATATCTTGTTCGTTGTACGCCTGAACCAGCAGTTCTGCGATGTTCATAGAGATACTTGAGCCGCTTCTTATTTATGGATTGTACAGCCCGATTGAAGTGAAAGTCTTAGCTGTTCGGGGTGAGGAGCTCGTCCTTCTTCTTCCCGCAGTTCTGGCAGGTTTCAGAGCTCTTCGTCCCACCGACCTCAAGGCAGAGTTTGCACACCCACCCTCCGTGGAGCTTGATGCTGTCAAGCTTCTCCTGCGAGTAGATCTTCTTGGTAACCGTCCTCGGGATGATACCCCACCTGCGGCTCTTCACCTCCTTGACCTCGACGTCGGCCCCGATGGCTATTCCCTCCAGCTCCTCGGGGGTGATGTCGACAGCCGCGGTCTTCTTGATGGGTATCCCGAGCTCCAGTGCCCTCAGCCTGAACCCGTTTACGATAGCGTTGTGCCTCTTGAAGTAGGCGACGAGAGAGCTGAAGAGGATCGGGTAGGAGAATACGAAGATGACGATGAGTAATAGGACGTAAACTATCACCAGAAGCACAGAACCGTAGATATTAAGCTCCGCCTGTCCGCTGAGGAGACTGTACCCCGAGACAAGACCAGTGACCTTGAAGAGACCGTCGAGGACGTTCTTCGCCTTACTCGCGGAGTACTCGATCATCCCGTTCTCGCTGATGGTCATGAGTCGGGCGTCCTCGAGTACCATGGCAGTCGGGAAGTACAGTCCTACCGCGATGAATGAGAGAAAGAAGGCGTAGACCAGCGCCTGGAAGATCTCGATACCCAGCGATTCGAGGATGTTCCAGATGAAGGCGAGTATGGCCGCGAAGGGGACGAGGATTCCGAAGGAGTTCTTCATGAAGGTGACAAGCCCCGAGAGATCGAGGTCCCGAACCTCGTACTGGAGGAAGACCTCCTTGGGGTTCTCCCCGAAGAAGTACTTCAGCCTCTTGCTCTGCTTGTTCTCCTGCATGTAGTTCCCGAGTGGCTGGATCACGAGGAAGTCCACAAGCTTCCGCGACATCCATGCCCACACCCGACCGATACCGATGCTCACAAGCCAGAGAGTGGTGGCGAGGATAGCGGCTGCTGCTGCGGTGACGTACGGTACGAGGAGGAGGGGGAAGAAGAGGATCATCCAGCCAATGATGGTCAGCAAGATCCTGCTCCTTCCGGACGGGAGCTCCAGTGAGTAGGTGAAGACCTCCCGTGGTGTCAGTTGCACATTGCTCATATTGGGGCGCTAGGCAGCATCCCTCAAAAACTTTTGCCGATACTTCAGGTGAAACCACCCGTCCGCACAGGTAATATAGGGCTTGATGAACGATGACCTGATGAGGTACTCGCTCGCGAAGAAGACGCTCCACCTCTCGGCACACGACTTCGCTGGGACAGCGGTGGAGGTCGTAGCACCGAGCTCCTTCAGGCTGAGGATGAAGGCAGGACAGTCAATCCACAGGGAGTACCAATCCCGAATACCGGAGAATGCAAACGCGGAGGTTCCCGTGAGGATCGAGCACATGGTGGACGGCTGGCAGGTCGTCGTCAGGGGGAAGGCCGATGTGGTGATCAGGGAGAACGACCTCGTCGTCGTGGAAGAGATCAAGTCGGTACGCTCGGACGAGGAGCTCCCGGAGTACTGGGAGACGGCGGTGACGGAGGAGGTTGTAAAAGAGATCGAGGAGTTCTGGAGGAGGATTAATACAGAGAATTGAATCACAAGAAAACTATCATGACTACTATCGATATTTATGGGAATATAGGATATAATTAAGTGATTATGAAACAAAGAAAAACAAGGGCTCGAATCGGAATAAATAGAAAAGATCGATAACGACAAGACATATCTTGCTACACACTCCTGTTGTCAATTGAGGAAGGAGAGTGAAAATTGTAGGGAGAGGATGCCAATAATTGATTCATATGGAGGAGAGGTAATGACGCATGAGACAGACGGCAGTGGTATAACCCCTATTCTTTCAGAATTTATAACCAAAAAAGTCCCTCCTGGTGAACGGTTGTGGGCAATCTTAGTATATTTTGGACTGATATCAACACCGACAGCTCTTTGTCCCATTTCTATTGCAACATTGACCACAGTTCCCGTCCCTGAGAAAGGATCGAGGATGAGTTCACCAATATGTGAGAATGTCTCAATAAGGAATTTGGCCATGCTCATTGGCATGACTGCAGGGTGAAGTTTTCTAAATAAGTTGTCCTCCTTGGAGTACGTAAACTGCTTTACACCTAACATTCTACTCAACCATTCATCCTCACTCATACACGAGACATAAGAGCTTGGGCATCCGCATTTCCTGTAGCACACATTTTTTTGAAATAGAACAACCGCATCATCACCTCCCAGTAAGTGGTCACATTGAGAATGAGTGAATTCACAAATTTCACATTCCCGAATAATTTCGTTGCAAACCAAGCACTTGTACAGGAAGTGAGTGTGAATACATCATCTACTGGAGTCTTTCCAGAATAGATCAATTTTACAATATGATTGTCAAGGAGTACTCTCTGTTCGGTTCCGATCAACAGTAAGTTCTCCAGAATATTGGATATAAACTCCCTAACACACAGTTGACAAATATGTAAATCATCTCATTAAATGCCAAGGCTAGTTGAAGAATATGGAGGAAACAATGAAGACACTAATGGAGGAACTAGGGGGAACTTTGAGATTAGCCACATTGCTTCTTCTCTTCCGAAATAAGACCATGCACCCTTCTGAAATCTCTAAATGCACGGATGTTTCCCGGTCACAAATTAGCAGACTACTTGCGGAACTTGAACAGGAAGAGCTTATTGATAAGTCCAAGAGTGAGGGGAAATATGTCGAGGTCTCACTCTCCTATAGAGCATTTACTCTTCTCGAAAATTTGGTGGAATTTATGTCTAGCAATTAATTAGGCTTAGATAGATTTTTTTTTACAGCCCTAGAGCCCCGTCCGCCTGAACGAATCCTGCACCCCATGTGCTGGAGGCCATCGAGCCGGAGTTGTAGGCACCGTTCATGATGTAGGATTCCGCGGAGGCCGCACCGATGGATCCGTAGTAGGAGAAGACCAGTGCGAAGACACCCGAGAGCTGCGGAGCGCTGAACGAAGTTCCCGAGATGTAGCGGTAGCTGTTGTCCCAGTTGGGAAGAACGAGCTGCCATCCGATGCCGGTGATCTCGACCTTACCCCTCGAACTGAAGTCAGCGATGACGAGTCCGGAGAAGTCTCCCTCGGGGATATCGGTGGTGATGCCCGCGATTCCGTACGAGCCGGTGAGGCTGCTCCATCCTGCTGCAGCCACGCTGGTGGCGTCGGCGTGGTTCGCAGGGTATCCGGTGGTGTTGGGGTTGGGTCCGTCGTTGCCCGCGGAGGTGCTGACGACGACTCCATTGGCCCGAGCGTTGGCGATGGCCGCGTTGAGGGCGGAGTTGGTGTTGCTGTAGCCGAGCGACATGGAAATGACCATGCTGGAGGTGGTGAGCGAACCCGAGTTGTAGAGTGCAACTGCGTCATTGATGGCCTGAGCCCAGTTGTTGAGCATGGCGGTTGCGGTGACTGATCCACCGACCCAGTACACTACTCTGTACATGATGATCTGCGCATTGGGTGCGACACCCATGACATAGTTGTTGGTCATACCCCATGATGAGGGGACGTAGTACCCGAGTATTGTACCCGTGACTGCTGATCCGTGACCTTCTGTATCCTGGTTCCAGTCGACATTGTCGTAGCCGAGTGACTTGGTGTATGAGCGTGAGTACTGCGTGTTGATGGATCCTGCAGGGAAGAGTGAGGAGTACCCACTACCCAGTCCCGTGTCGAGGATGACGACGGTGGTGTCACCTCCGTAGCAACCAGCAGCGTGTGCAACCTCAACGTCCACGACATCGTTCCACCACGGCATTGATCCGGTGACCCTCGGGGTCTCTCCACAACCTGCGGGTGGGGGTGATCCGCCGTTGCTAACGGTGTAGGTGTTGGTGTCGACCGCGGAGTTGCCAGCGGCGTCGTAGGCAGTTGCACTGACTGTGTGGGAGCCGTCGGAGTAGAGGGTTGTGTCCCACGAGAATGAGTAGGGTGCGCTGCTGTCCGTGAACTTGAGGTTACCGTCAACCCTGAACTCAACGGTGGTCACACCCACGTTGTCGGAGGCGCTGGCCGTGACGGAGACGGTGTTAGAGACAGTTGCCCCATTGGAGGGTGAGGTGATGGAGACGGTGGGTGCAGTTGTATCACCTGCGCCGCCAGTAACGGTCACCTTGAAAAAGTAGTACTCAGTACCGTATCCAGAGTATCTCTGTACCCTGAAGTGCTGGACACCGTCTGAAGGGTTGTTGACAGTGATGGACTCGGGGGAGTTCCCAGAGTTCCACGAAACCTGATCGTAACCCGAACATGTGGATGACCCACAGGAGGAAACCCGTGCGCCGTAATTGTAGTAGAGGTCGAAGTCGTCGTTGCTCTCTACCCTGTTCCGGGTCGAAAACTCGATGGTAGCTGTCAGCGATGATGCACCGCTGGTAGTGATGTAGAACTCGTCGTACCTGCCCGAACCCGATGCCGAGAGGGAATACTCGTAGACCTGATCTGCGATGACCTCAGTGTACGAACCGTCTGTGAATTTCTGTATTTCTTCTGCGCTGACAAAGGAATATCCGGACAAGGCGAGTGAACTCGCCATCAGGACAATCGTCAGCAGAGAGATCTTCTTTGTGATTCTCATATTTTCACCCGTATATTGAGTCAAATTTGCAGGAAATGTTACGTCATGCAAATTCGATCTCGTACTAAAAACAGGTAGAATGCGCAGAATATATGCATTTTCTGCAGAAAGTCGAACACCATACATTCAGCATACACATAATATCGTACCAATCAGATTACGAATCGCAAAATTATCCAGCGAAAAAATTACCCCAGATATTAACTATATCAAGCATAGTAAGAGTGGGACAAAATTGAGAATACCGGAAGAACCCGCAGAGAGCAAATAGGACGACAGATAATTTCTGAACAGTCACTAGGAAGAGTGAAATCCACCCCTATACAATATGTCGAGTGAGCCCGATACCTCAATGCATAAATTTGGCAATTATCAGTTGTATTTAAATAGTTTTCACTACAATATTCATCTATGCCGTCCGATATCAGTGCCATACCATCACTGGTAGGAATGTTCCTCCTCGCGATCTTCATCACCTACTTTGGTCTTGTATCTCGTACAGCGCAGTATGCGAAGTGGGTTCAAGAGTTCCAAGATGCAGGGTACAGCGTATCAAAAAATCTCCTCCAGAGTGTGGAAAATTACCAAGAAACACCCCCAACAAGAAGAATACTCTTCTCCTTTCCGAGAACTTGGCAGATATCCAAGGACGGGATGACATTCTTGATCAAAATGATCACAAGGGGAGATACCAATCGACAGAATTGTTACTTCTCTGCAACATTCAGCCTGCCTCCTGAGATCCGAGACCACCTGTATATCAGAATCAAGAAGAGAGGAATAATCAGTAAGGTCCTCAGGATTTACCGGGGACAGTACCACCACATAAATGGGGACTTCGCGGTCTACAGCACGAACTTCCAGATAGTGAAGCACCTGCTGAATACCCCACGAAACCTTGCTATATTGACGGATACTCTCAAGAAGTGCCCGGAGATCGACACGAGGAAGAAGAACAGGATCACCACGCCACAGCGTCCAGCAGCCCTGATCAAGACCTGCGACAACGTTATCAGATTTGTAAACATCTTGAAGAGCCTGATAGGCGAGGTTATGCATACCTCGCCTGACGGTGGGTACACAGTGGAAGAGATCCTCACTGACATCGACTTGGACTCAATTGAGCTCTACTGCGTCATCTGCTACCAGCATGTGAAACCGGAGGACATGAGCGTGATGGGGTGCTGCAGCTCAGTAGCCCACGCGGAGCACATACGGACGTGGTTGAGTTCGCACAATGAGTGCCCCTACTGTAGGAGCAAGAGTATAATGCTGCTGGATCCTGTAGCGTGATCCTCGAGGTCACTGTCCCCTCTTCACGAATTTGCCGGGAAATTCACCGGTATGACTGCCGTCCTTCAGCACCTGTGTACCATTGACCCAAACGTGGACAAAACCAGTGGCCAACCGGTGGGGGTTCTCATAGGTGGCGTTGTCCCTGACCCTATTTGGATCGAACACTGCGATGTCTGCGTGGTAACCGTCCTTGAGCAGACCTCTGTCCTTGATCCCGAGATTCGAGCACGGAAAGCTTGTCAGTCTACGAATCGCCTCCTTCAGGGGAATAACACCCTCCCGGACGTACTTGCCCACGAGCCTTGCGAAGTTCCCGTAGGCACGGGGATGAGCACTGTTCTTGACGAACACACCCTCTGCGGACATCGACGCCGCATCGGAGCCGAAGCTCATGAATGGCAACTGGATCTTTCTCCGCACATTCTCCTCGGACATGATGAAGTAGATGGTCCCGATGCGCGAGTTGTCCGCGATGAGCAGGTCGATGATCGTGTCACGCGGATCCTGACCCCTCTCCTCTGCAATGTCGGATATCCTACGACCGATGTACTTGCGCAGCCTGTCGTTCTTGACTGCGGCGATCATGATGTTCTCGGGCCCGGTCTCAACGTAGAGATTCTCCCACTTGTCAGTGGGCTCGGCCATGAGTGCCCTTAGCTCAGCCCTTGTCTCGGGATCCTGCAGACGCTTGATGAACTTCTCCTGTCCGCCCTCCTCAGCCCACGGTGGGAGTGTGGAGGACAGCCCGGTGCCTGCAGCGGTGTACATGTACATGTCGGTTGTGATTTGAAGGCCACTTGCTCTTGCGTCTTGTATCCGCTCTATTGCCTCGTCCAGCTTCGCCCAGTTGTTTCTGCCCGCAGCCTTCAGGTGGTAGACCTCCCCCTTTGCTCCGGACTCTCGGACTATTGTGATGAATTCGTCGAGTGCCCTCAAGAAGTTAGCCCCCTCGCTGCGAATGTGGCTGATGTACATCCCACTGTACTCTGCCACGACCCTTGACAGCTCGATGAGCTCTTCCGTGGATGCATAGAATGCCGGGGGATAGATGAGCGAGCTTCCCAGACCAAGTGCACCCTCCTCCATGGACTGCCTGACAAGTTCCTTCATCTGCTCCATCTCATCTGGACTTGGAGGTCTGTTCTCATGCCCTATGACGTAGTTGCGGATCGTCGTCGCACCGACGAAGGACGCGATATTGGTAGATATCCCCCTGTCCTCTAGGGTCTGCAGGTACTCCCCCAGTGTGTTCCAAGCCACCTCGTACTCTATCGGTGAGGAGAAGACATCCTTGATTTCTCGTTTCATCCGCTCGTTCAGCGGTCCCCAAGACCAGCCCTCACCCATGACCTCGAGCGTTACACCCTGCTTGATCGTCCCCAGTGCCCTACCGTCCTCGATCAGACTCTCGACCGACCAGCTGAGCATGTTGACAAAGCCAGGACTCACGGTAAGACCAGATACGTCGACCTCGTTCTCACCGCTTCCCTCCCCTCGTTCGAGGAGCTGGATTCTCCCGTTCCGGACACCTACATCGACATCCAGTGGATCCTCACCCGTGCCGTCGTAAACAGTGCCATTCCGGATTATCGTGTCGTACATACCTAGAGATCGGCACTACCTTCATAAGCATTCCCCTCACGATGAACACGGTAAAGAATACCCTGAGGGCGTCACGGCTCGTGTTGACCGGATTGCTCGGTTGAGCGAATCTGCTCTATCCTCCTCTGGATATCGGGTTGGAGGAGATCTGTAGCGAGGTTCATGTACTGCTTGTTCGCCTCCATCTGCGTGATGAGTCCGGGACAGTAGGGTTTCTCCTCGGAGTACTCACAGCCCACGCAGAGATCGCGTGGTGGGTGCCTTGTCCGGTAGTGTCGGTACAGCCTGTAGAGCACGATGATTGTGAGTAGGTAGAGGAATCTGAGAAGCCATGAATGTGTGGAAGCTACGAGGAAGACTGCAAATCCCAGGCCCATGCCCATGGAAAAGCGGGCGAAACGCTTGGCAACCCGTCCTGCACTGCTGCGATCGATGAGGAATGCGGGTACAAGAGAGATGAAGAATATGATATAGACCGCATACCACGGGACGACAAAGTATACGAGGGAGAAGGTCAGACCTGCGATACCCCCAAGAAGAGAGCCACCTGTGACATAAGTGCATCCTTGACAGAGATGGACTCCGCCAACCTCGAACCTCTGGTCAGAGTACCTGTCGCACAAGGGGTGATGAGCCAACTGGAACCTGTAGCTGAGCCTCATCCATAGAGACCACAGCCTTGTCCGCTTAAACATCCTATTTGGGGACAACAGTCACCGCGGTACCATATGCAATTATGCCGTTCGCAGCAGCGCTGTTACCGCCACCCATGTTGTCCGAGTCGATCTTGAGACCGATGACACCATTCGCACCCCGGGACATTGCGTCCTGGACGAGTCGCTGGACGGCTTGGTTTCTCGCCTCGATTGCCATCTCGGTATAGGCAGAGACCTCTCCACCACAGGTAGCCTGGCAACCCGCAAGGCAGTCCCCACCCATTCCTCTAGCCCTGACCGTGGCTCCAAAGACAAGGCCGTAATAGCCCGTGATCTGGTGCCCGGGAATATCGGAGGTTGTTGAAATAAAGAAAGGCTGTTGCCGTACAGGAGGTTGTTGATAAGCCATAAGGTAGGGCAAAAGTCAGGCAATAAATACTATCTGGTCAGCAGTGGGAGAATTGAGCAGTTCAAACCATGCCCCACGGCCAGCTCTTGTCACTTAAGTATTTAATTTCGTTGGTACACTTGATTGTATGATCGAGAGGATCACCTCGGGAAAATTCAGCACCATCACCCGCCTGTCGACAAAGGCCCTTAGGCTCTACGATGAGCGAGGAATACTTTCACCAGAGAGGGACCCCGTGAATAATTACCGGTACTACACACTCGCCCAGGTGGAGGACGGGATCAAGATCAGGATGATGGCAGAGATGGGCTTTTCGCTTGAGGAGATCTCAGAGGTGATGGGGATTCTGAACCACGGGGACCTAGATGAGCTCGACGCTATATTCATGCACAAGAGTTCTCAGATCGAGCGTGAGATTACGAGGTTGAAGAGGTTGAGGGATCTGATTCAGTCGTACAATCCAATTGAGGTACTGTACATGAGTTGTAGTGAACCAGAAATCAAACAGATCACCGGGATGAGAGTCCTGAGCAGGAGAGAAAAGGGGGGATACTCCCAAGTCATAGGAAAGCTAATTGGAGAGCTGATGACGGAGCTCCAGAGGGATGAGAACAGAGGAAAGGTCCATATGACCGGTCCTGTAATATTCATCTCCCACGACAGGGAGTACAGGGAGGAAGCAGATATAGAGATCGCAATTCCCATTTCGGGACGGATCAGCCTGAGTTCGGATGAATATGAGGTGAAAAGATTTCCGGAACTTAGAGCCGTGTCATTGGTCTACACCGTACCATACCACGAGATTGGAGCAGGGTACTCAAGAGCAATGAACTACGTGGCGGAGAAGGGTCTGACCATCTCCGGCAATATCAGGGAGATTTATCTCAACGATCCGCAGAGAGTGGAGGAAAGCCAGTTAATGACCGAGATCCAGATTCCAGTGGAGGTGCAAGGATGAGGAATGTGGTTTATGGGGTGGCTATATGGACCATAGCCTTCCTCTACTCAATGGTCCTCTTCGGGCTGCTGGGGATCGGGTACGAGGAAGACTTTGGCTATGGTCACCCAAAGTACTGGACATTCGAGAGCATAATGACCCCCTCGTTCTTGCTGATAGGATTTCTCCTCCTCATGGCATTCATCAGAGGTGTAGACTTAGGTGAGGACTGGTTAGTTCAGTCCTTGAAGTATGGAGTGGTACTTATGGCAGTACAGTTCGTGCTCGACGCCTTGGTCATAGTCCTCCTTTTCAGCAAAGGATTCGGTTACTTCTTCGGGTTGGTCACCCTGACATACCTAACGATTCCCCTATGGGTCGTGGTGGTTGCGACCATTCACCGCAGAATATCCAGATCATAAATTGTAGAAAAGCAGAGCCCTTAGGAGATATGGAATAGAGTCTAACCAAAAATATTTTATACTACATGCACCCATTATATTTACACTACTATGATTGGGGACACAATTACTCTAGTGGAATCGTGCGTTGTCTGTTATTCGGCCATCAGGGAGGACGAACCGATGCTCGTCTGTACAGACTGCCAAAACGCTGGGCACAAGAAACACATCGAGGCGTGGTTGTCCAAGAAGAAGATATGCCCCGTCTGTAGCCAAGTCTACTCGAACGGACTTTTCGTCCTTGTTGAGAGCGGGGGGAGCAAGCACACATACAACTTGAAGATGAAGCTTAGGAAGGGTTTCAACGAGGTCTTCCAGAACTTCTCATTCAGGTACAACTTCTACGATTTCCAAGTGAGCGTCCTCACCAATCTCCTAATGAACTACAGGCAGGTGAACTCGCAGGTACTGGTGATGCCCCCTGGAGGAGGGAAGACGATCATTGCGTTGCAGGCTGCGAGTGCGCTGCAGGTCAACACTCTGATCCTTGTACCTAACCTTGCAGTTATGGGCTCGTGGTTCGACCGAGCAGAGATGTTCTTCGAGGAGGGTGACAAGGTGCACTTCCTGCAGGACATCATGGGAAAGGACTACGGGGCACTCCACCCACTGACTGTCATCACTTATTCAAGGCTCAACACAGAGATGAAGAATTACCTGAAGAATTTGCCGCTGAAGAAAGGGAAGTTCAGGGAGGAGGAGGAGAATTTCATCGAACGACTTAAAGACCACGACATCGGTCTCATGATCATCGATGAGGCACACAAGCTCACCTCGAGATGGGGAGAGGTGGTGAAAGAACTCTATGATATACTCGACGGGAAGACTGAGAGACTGAAACTCCTAGGTCTGACTGCCACTCCACCAAAACAGAGCACGGGGGAGTATGAAGGTCTATTCCAGAAGACCATCCGTATAGAGCTTCCCCCACTTGTGCGGGAGGGTATCATCGCACCCTACCAGGACCTCGTCTACGTTATCACAGTACCGGATGCGACAATCCTTGATACAGAACTAGATGACCTGAGAGAAGTACCAATTAGGAAATATCGAAAGTTTGACATTGACATTCGGAACTTCCTCCTGAATAAGGGAAGACAGGAGATCAGGTGGCTATCGACATATAAGGGCATCATGGACTACAGCACAATCTACCTCCACGCAGCTATGGAGGTGATAAGCGCAGAGTACAGAACCATGGGCGATCGTCTTCGAGCCTTGATGATCTACGACCGAGAGACCAATAACAGGGGTGGGTACAACGCTGCAAAGGATGCCTTCTACGCTTGTATACAAGATTCAGAGATCGATAAACTTAACCCCATCCTCATGACCGGGAGCTCACTATATGTTGACGATGACTTCGCGGATGAGCTCAAGGGACTGCACGAAACATGGTGTGAGAAGAACGGGGTTGAGATTTGGTTCAAGGTCAAGAAACTGGACGGATATGTGGAGTTCAGGGGGACGGGGCGGGACCACTCGACTGATACCACGAGCCGATTCATAACCTCAGTCTTCGAGAGCGGGAGGACAAAGTTGCTTATAGGGACGAGGCACCTCCTCGGAGAGGGGTGGGACAGCCTTAGACTCAACACAATTATTGACATGACATTCAACACAAACTACGCTACTGTGAACCAGATAAAGGGGAGGGCTTTCCGGATCCTACCCCAAGAGCCAAGGAAGGTGTCGAATATCTGGGAATTCATTCTCGATCCTGCTATCTCGGAGAGGACATATGATCAGTATCTAAAATTCGTTAAGAGGCACAAAGACTACTACGGAATTGACATGAAGGGAGAGATCAGAAGTGGTGTGTCCCGGATTGATCCGAATTTTAGCAGTGGGAGGAATGCTCGTAGGTGGATCATACTACAAGGGGGAATAGGGGCAGAAAATATCACTGCAAGATCCTTCAATAGGGCCTCGTCAAGACCACAAGCAAGGTTGAAGTGGAAAGTCGGGGAGAAAATTGGAGAGCACCAGAACACCATCCGTATTAACTTGCATTCACAACTACCGCGGTATATCAAGAAGAAAACGACAATGAAGGACAAGGTGCTCTTGATGGCTGCGAGTATATTGTTTGGTCTCCCTGAGATGGGAGAGAGGCAGTTTCTAGAGATGGTGACAACCAGCATCCTGCATTATATCAATGCAATTTGCACGTACTACGATGCACCAGCCACGTGGGACTTTGACCCAGAGGAGATCGCAAGGACGTACCCCGAACTCATCTATTCCATCCCAATCACAGAAAGGTTTGCTAAACACGAGGAGCTCATAGATGTGCTCACCTCGGACTCCCCTATTGCAGCACTGGAGTTCAGGTTCTGCGGGGTCCTGACGGAGATGGATCTATCAGCCCGGTGGATTAGCAGAAGGTTCAACAACCGTATCTCGAGATGGTTCGTCAAGAGATTCCAGAGTACGGAGACATCCAGTAGCAGTGTGGTCTGTCTACTACCCCTTCCTGTAAATTCGATTGAAATAGATGACTTCGTGGACAAGGACCTGTACCCTGTGCTCTCGGATGTGGTTATGCGCGAGAGACCGTCAATGAAAAAACCTATTGAGGCAGTGATAGAGACCCGATACAAGACCTAGAATCGCAAGATTATGGAAGGACATAATATGATCTTATTTTTCGAACTTTATCTTATTAATGTAGAATCTACATTAATATTTCAGGTAGATTACTATCGACACCAACATCTCTATCACAATTCAGATTCAGAACCTCTACGACATAATTGATCAGATGGATACCCTAATCGGTGGGCGGAGACCTGCGATCCAGAAGAAGATCCTGCTTCATAGATCGATTAACTCCTTCTTCTCCTACTACTCCTCCATCACCTTGTCCGATCTACCTGTAAACAAGAAGTTCAAGATTCTCTATGGCATCCACCAGAAACTCGTGGAGATAGAGCTGAACTGTGCGGATTGGATGAGCGAGTTGGACAAACTGGAAGTGCATCACATGAGGATAATGACACTCAGTTCAATGCTCAGCTACCGGGGAGTGAAGGACAACTTGAAGATGATGGGACTTGCAACATCGTTGTCATCGATACTCCTCGGCTTGAGGAGGATCGAGATCAACTCCATCCTCGTGGACAAAAACAACCCAGAGTATTCGAGGAGGCTAGCCCTGACCTTCAACCTGCTAGATGAGTACTTCGTTATCTTCAGTTCACTCATCAACAGTCTTGATGAGATTTACCGCCAGGACTTTGACAGGTGGATTGAGATAGTCATCTACAATCTCTTCCAACTAGTGCAACTCCTGCGGATGAGATGGGACGTCGAGGAGATCTACAAAAGAGGGGGGGGTTTCCAGAACTTCGGATTTGTCTTCAGCACCTACACCTCGGTGATCAGGACCCTTGTGAAGCTATATACCAAGACAAGAAAAGGCATCTCAGTTGTCCCAGAGTTCGCTTCGGACGAGAAGTTCATCGACCTCATAGCATCCTTGAGAGATGAGGTAAAGGATAAGATAGATGAGTTCATGGAAGCAAACGATAAGGGCCTCTTTGGACGTAACGAGAATGCGCTGGAATCAATGCCCGTTATGAATGCACTCACTTCATTCGAGCAGGTCAAAGGCATACCAGAGCTATACCAGAACTTGATGAAGCTGACAATCCATGGAGACTTTGACACAGAGTGGCTGAGGGCAGAGGTAGAAAAGCTAGAGGAGTACTTCACGAAGTACCTCATCTGCCACGATGACATTAAAGTCCTGTCGACCGACTATGGAGAGAGCAGCATTGAGTTTATCGAGGAGGCAATCCTCGTGAACGGTCTTCTAGCACGTGAGACGAATTCTTTGGATACTCTCGAGAAGTTCAGGAGTATCAGTGGCAAGTTCCTCTCAGATGAAGGAAGGGAGTACTTTCCGCAGTTGTATGCCTTCTACCTCTTCATGAGAATCACCGCGGTTGACGTCCCAAAGGGCGAGGATCTAAGGGAACTGAAAGAGGTGGCGAGGTTCTTACGCCCCAGACATCGTTTCAACTACACATACCTTTCGGCCTATGTGTCGCTAGCTATAGGGATGACCGACGTGGAGGAGTTCATCCATGAACTGTCGGAAGAGTATCGGCTCATGATGGGATACGTGAAGAATCCCGTAGTACTTGACTCCATCCAGGAGTACATCGACACCACCTTCAAGAAGAGCTGTGGATATCTGGGAGAGAGCGATTTCAGCGTTTTCTCCTCTGTGAATCCGTTCGATCCGTTCATGGTTATCTACCCCAAGGTAACGGTCAATCTCCCCAGTGGACCGGTTTTTTATATCCCACTCTACGGGATAGAGAATGAACTGGTAGGCATAGCTCTGACCTAACAATGAATTGTAGAAAGAAAAATAGCTGATCTATAGGTAGCTCATTTTCTTCTGTACGTCAATATTGCAATGAAGCTGAATGCAACGAGTACAGCAGAGAATGAGATAGGAACAGTAACTGTGTCTGTCGAGCTGTTGGTCTCGTTGCCGTCGGTGATAGTGACAGTCTCAGTGACAATTTCCGTCAGGACTTCGGTTGAGGTCTCCGTTGTCCCCTCGGTTACTGTTGTCGTGTCAACAAGGGACGTGGAGTCAACAGTGACTAGCCCCACGAGGGTCGCACTGTTGTTCACCGAATCCCTTGCCATGAAGCTGAGACTGTACTCACCATCAGCCATCGTTGTTGTATCCCATGTTGCTTCCCAGTAACCACTGGCAGGGTTGAAGTACATATTGCTCCAAGTGTCATCCCCGATTTTCCAGTCTACCATGACGACACTAGAGTTGTCCAAGGCACTGATCTGGATGATGACCGTACCCGTGATCGTGGACTCAGGGGAGGGGCTGACAAGATCAAGCACTGGAGGAGAGTTGTCCACAATCACGGCAGTGAACTCGTAGTCACCGTTTGGTACTGACTGTGTTACATCTATCGTGAGAACCGCCACATTTGACTGGTTATCCATTGCCCTGAAGTAGAGCGCACTACCCGTGTATCCGGATGAATCCCACATGTATGTGTACTTAGATCCGTCGGTTGTGCTCGCGGACACCCACGAGGCACCATCACTGCTGAACTCGACCGAGACTATGTCGTTGACATCGGTGACTGCTACAGAGAGATTGTACACACCGTTAGTCCCCATCACGGGAGTGAGTAGGTTGATTGCCGGGGGATAGAGGTCGATTGCCAATCCCGGGTTAAGGGTGAGGAGGGAGAAGGATGAGATTGTGTATAAATTCGGATTACGCATTGTATTGTACACCTTGTCACCACTGTCCACCATAAATGTGTAGACGTCCCACGTGTAACCGCCGTACTGGTGGAAGTATATGCCAAAGTTGACTGCTACGTTTACTGGAGCAACTCCTCCCTTGAGGTAAGAGTATCGAACCTCTGCCCTAAGGGTCCGGGTCAGGTTTGCTTCTGAGCCAGTACCAGTTATATCACCAATCATAGCGTACTCAATGTCCCGGTCAGACCACTTCGAAGAAGAGCTGGAACCAAGAGAGGCATTGCTCGTGGCGTAGATGAGAAAGTCGTCATCCTCACTCGGATCAAAATCAGTCTGGTTTATCGTCCCGTCCATATCGGTGTCAAACTGCATGTAGAAGCCCGGTTGGTTGAATCCCATCCCGTTGCTGTCTAGGGCAACCATGGTGAGAGTGTATGCAATGTACAGACCGTCGGGAGCTGCAAGAAGAGCGATCGAGAAGTCAGCGACATACCCGGTCATTCTGTAGCCTAATGGGCTGTTGATCTGATAGGTGGTGTTCGAAGCAAGTGCCCACTCGGGATCATCGAAGACTGCATCCAGAAGTGGTGCCTTGTTGGAGAACGGAGCATTGTATGTATTTCCGTTCAGACCCCTAACACCAGGAGGGGAGATAATTCCAATTGCCATTGTCAGGAGCAATGACAAAGACAGAAGATAGAGTTTCCTCTTTTTCATAGACCAGTTAGGTGAAGCTTCAGTTATTAAATAGATACCTTTGTGCAGAATCTCACAAGCCTAGAAAATTACTTAGGTAAAGAAGAGACACGTCCTTCTACCAGACCTATACGATTACCTGCTTCATCGTGTCCCGGAATTCACGGTAAATTTGAGCACCTGTACTCTCGAGGTAAATCACCTTTCGGGGTTTTTCCTCGATGATCTCGACCTTTGTGCCGAGGTATCCATAGGATGCTAGCTGCTTGATATGCTTGTCAAGGGTTCCTGAGTTAACATTAAGGAGTTTCAGCAACTCGTTCCTTGCGATCTTCGTCGACTCCTGCAAAACCTTGAGGATTGTGAGCTTAATTGGGTGGAGAACAGTCTTGTAATCCGAGAGGAGAAGCGGTAGAGCCTTGAGAGTATTGAATTTTGATATCCCATCTTCTAGTACATCTACAGTGACCTTAGAACTTCTGGTCAGTGAGTCCACAACCTCGCTATACACCCTCAGGTTGTCCTTCACGAGTTGGGACCAGTGCTCGAACTCGTCACGAAGGAGTTCAAGATTGGTGTTGATGGTAGCCATGTGCTGGGCGACCCCCCTCTCTGAAGCGATTTTCTTTGCCTCATCAAGCAGTTCTTTAGACCTCTGCAGGTCACCTTCAATCAAGGCGAACTTAGCCTGCAATGAGTGAGTCTCAACCATGAGGGAGGAAGAGTGCTGTGTTACTGCGATGCCATAAAGCTCCTCCAGCAGATCCCGGATCTCATCCTCTACCTCCTCTGCTTTGAGCGTCTCGTATTCTAGGAGAAGGAGGTCAAACAGTGCCTTCATAGCAGTGAGTGTGTGGTAGTGATTGATCACTGGAGCCTCGATGATTTTCCTTAGCTTTTCAGCCCCGTAGATCTTCTCCCTAATACGCGTACTGTTCTTAAGAAGGAGCGCAGAGGCCAGTTCGTGCCTGAGATCCACCACCTTGTTCTGCAAATGTGATCTGATTTGATCGAGCTCCTTCAAAAGTTCCGTAGCTCTGGAATGCATTCCTTGCCTAATCCGGAGTAGGATCAGCTCAAAGAGAGTGTCACTCATTCCATACTTGTCATCAGCCTCACGGCGGGATTCCAGTGCCCTGAGTAAGTACGATTCAGACTCCTCTAGATCACCGAGCTCCCGGTAGGTCTCGCCGATGTTGTGGAAAGCAAGAGAAATCTTCAAGGGATCTCCATCTTTGAGACGGAGCTCCAAGCTCTTGTTGTAGTATTCTAGTGCTCTATTGAGGTCTCCCTGCTTGTGGAGAAGTGCACCTATGTTGTTCTGAAGAGTCATGATCAGGTCTTCACGACCCAAGTTATTGAGTACCGAGAGTGATTTACCATAGTATGACAATGCCTCGTCAAACCGTCCCATTCGGGTGAGAACTGCTCCCATATTGCTTAGAGCAAACGCAGTCTCCAGAGGGAGGTCAAGTCCATACTTGATCTCTAATGCCGACTCGATATACCCATGTGCCTTGGCAAGATTACCCCTCTGAAGTTCCACACTACCAAGATTGAGCAAAGCCCTTGATTCAAGAAGATAAAATCCCATCCTTTGACTAAACTCATGGACCCTATTGAAGACATCATGGGCATCATTGAGTTTGCCGTTTCTCCATGTAGCTAGACCTACATTATTCAGTATCCGGAGAGCCCCATACTCATCGCCAAGCTCTTCCTTGTAACCGAGTCCTTTTTGATAGTGAGAGAGAGATTCTCCGAGATCACCCCTAGAGAGGTAGTAACGCCCCAATAGGTTATGGTACTCTGAGAGAAGATCAATTGAGTGATGACTTGTAGCAATGGTGTCCAAGATGCTCTTGGAGAGAGCAGAGAACTCCTCATATCTCCGCGTGAATAACAAGGTGGAAAGCCGCACAAGCTCAAAGAACAGACCATACTCATAGTAAACATTGTGGTTGGCGGAGACCTTTTCCAAGAACAAAGATACCTGCTCATGCTCCTTCAACTCGTCCAATACAAGAAGGTAGAGGAGAAGAGGGAGCGGGGAGGGAGGCTCTACCTCCCGTGTCAACCACTCATGATTGATGATAGGGGATAGGGCGGACAGAGCTTCATGACATTTACCCTGTCGGTAGAGGTCAAGACCTTCCTTCAATGAAGGAACTGGATAAAGGATCAGGAAGATCATCGACAACTTAATTCATATTCTAATTTACTTAAATGTACCCTAATGAGGGTGAGAGTAAAGAGTGAAGTTAGGGGAGTATATAGACACTACCAGCCTATCTTCTCCTCCTGCGGACAACAGGAAGAGCGACGAGAAGTGCCACCGGTACGATCTCGATGGCGAATGGCACGGGGAGAGGAGGGGCTTCCAAACTCGGGACATCACTTTCGTTTGACGGAGTTGTGTCGTCAGTGGTGCCGTCGGAGGGGCTGTCCTTCTGGAAGGCATTGAGATTACGGAACTCCTGGAAGTGGTAAAAGTCAAAGCCGATTAATGTCTTAGATATTATCTCGATGGCGTAGTCTCCGCTGTATGGAAGGTTGAAAGATCCACTGACCCGGTCGGTCACAGTTCCATTTAACATGACAGAGAATGATTGTGAATCGACAAATGTCCACTGCCCATTGGTCATTTTGTAGAGGTTGAACTCCATGTAGAGCTCCAGCTCGGTGTAGTCGTAGCTACTCCCCTCATTATAATTGTACTCCAGCCAGAAGAAGATCGAGTCATCACCGGGGAATCCATCCTCATCGGTCGGGTAAGCATCCTGTGCATACCAAAGGGTAGGACCAGTGTACACCTCCATGAAGTAGAAATAGAAGGTATCTACTGCCCTCGTTGATCCGTCGACAATAGCGGAGAAGTACACAGTATAGTTTCCTGCTTCCTGAATGTAGAATTGACCATAGAGTCTAATCGAATTGTCCGGAGTCCCATCGTTGTCATTGTATAGATCTTCAATCCAGACCTCCTGACCGTCAGCCTCTACCTTGTACAGAGAAAATTGTAGTTCAACTCGTGGGTTCGTGTTAAAATCCCACTCAATGTAAGCCTCTGCATTGATGTAGTCCATGAAACCATCATCGTCCCAGTCCATTCCGACAGCTTTGTAGTCCACGTTCACATAGCCATCACTTCTTGCTTCAAGGTACACTGAAAAGTTTGTGCTGAATGGCTCCCCTCCTATCAAACCCTGGGCAGAAACTAGGTAATCACCCGCCTGTGGGGCATCGAAGAAGTCGTCAAAGTAGAAGAAGTTGTAGCCATAGAGAGAAATTGGGAATGAAGAATAGTACACCTCCTCGGGCCCCTTGATAGGATCGAGACGGGAGATGGTCACAGTACCATCGCCGAAAAGATCTGTACTATTATAGTTCCTGACCTGTAGTGAAAACTCAACTCGATCGTCCCCACCCACACCATCATAGTTGTATGTCCAGTACTCAAAGGTGGCCTCCCACTCGGGCAGGGGGTCTCCGAAGAGGTCAGGGGCTGAGATCACGGTAACATCAGAGGACTCGTTAAAGGTACCGTACTCAAGATGTACCTCATAGTCACCAGCATAGATAATGTTGAAGGTGTAACCGAAGTACTGGATTGAGGTCCCGGATGCGTAGAAGCTAAAGTAGGCATTGTCCATGAAGAAGAGTGTCCCGTCAGATGTGACATAGTACAGGTCTACCCATGCAAAGACGTCCTGTGGGGGAAAGCTTTCATTCCAAGAGAATGAGAATTTAACGTCTATAGAGTCATTGTTCGCATCACCATCACTGTCGTAAACGTCGTACCAATAGCTGAAGTCAAGTCTCTTTAAGGAGCCTCCGGCAGTCCATTTGTAATCGAAACCATCGACATAAACCCCGTCGACGTAGATGCCAGCCTCAACCATGAATTTACCATCATGGGGGACAGTCCATGCAAAATCGTAGTAGGTAGAACCTGGGGCACCACTGGCCCAGAAATTAGAGTACTCTGTGTTCATAGCATAGACAGAACCATCGGTGTCGATGAAATAGAAATTTAGATAGGTCTCCACAAGGAGATCTGTAGACATGTTGTAGAAATAGCTGAAATAGACGTAGAGCGTATCATCTGCGGAGAAATTCATATAGGTGTAGTAGTTCATCTCAACCGAGAAGTCGTACGTACCTTCCTCGCGGGCCATACCACTGACCAGATAAAATTGGTCATGGAGGACAGTGATGTTATTCTCCAACATTTGTACCCTTATCGAGTAGTCTCCCGAGTAAGGGACGGAGTAGTCGAAAAATGCCGAGAAGGTATCGGTTGAGGACGTCGGATAGTACGTCGATGAATTGGAGTACATCAGTGTCACGTTCTCGTAGTAGACATCGAACAATATGCTAAATGACGAGACCGAGCTGATGTCGTAGAAACTCCACGATAGCTCACCACTCATCACAATCGTGTCGAGAAAAGTGTCCACACCAGTGTCGATGCCGTATGCATCCGATATCGCAGTGATGGAGGATTGCGGTGTGTAGAGTGCAAAAATTGGAGTTTTGTCTGAGAACACCAGCACCGAACTGTCCCATACATTGATCTCAAGATAGAATGATTCATTCATTGCAGTTATCCAACTGTCACTGTAGTAGAATGTCCCGTTGGCAGTGGCGTAGATCATCTGTGTGTTCGAATAGACCGAAGTGTTTGACATGTCAAATACCTCGAATAGAACTGTGAGGTTGTCGGTGATGGATGAATCTACCCAGAACTCATAGAGGATCTGGTCGTTGTAGCCATCGTAATCAGTATCCGACGTGATCCAAGAATTGGAGTAGAAAGTCCAGTCCGACACTGCATTTAGACCAAAGGAAGATCCGAGGGATGTGTTGACCGAACCCACAATCAGAATACCAAGCAGTAGTAAAAGGGGAGTATTTCGCTTCATATTAAGTCCTCTTGTAAAATTGAATCATGAGCTGTATATTATTTGTCACATAAATATATAAACTATACTTAATTCTCTCTTGGATGGGCAGTGCCGAAACACCCACCATATTCACAGAACCTTGGCAGTTCTTGGAATGCATTGTTAGATAACCTATTATTGACTAACTATTTGGGGAGTAGAATCGCCCGTATCTTCTATTGGATTCGGCTTAAGATATCCGAAATGCACAGCAGGAAAAGGGTATCATTCAGGGCACATCTTGACGAGCTTCTTCAGTTGGGCTACGTGATGATCCGCGATATCTTGCGGTGTCCCCATCGCCCTTGCCTTGCGGTAGAGAGCAGCCAGGACTTTCTCACAATCTGATTTCTTCGGGTTGTCGTAGTCAGCCCCTTGGGACTTAAATGTCATACGAATAAGGGCATCGATACTCTTTGCCACGGACTCCTCCGTGACCTCTCTTCCAAATTTCTCCTTGGCTCTTGCTATGGTCTCCTTCTGTGCCTCAATGAAACATTTAACCATCATAGCCTTGACGTACTCGATGTCGGGGTTCTTGACCTCGTCGAAGTTAATCTGCCACAATCCGTGACTCGGTCGCGCGAAATTCATCAGGAATACATACCCCGCATAGGAAATAAACCTTTATATGATAGAGAAGCTCTAAATTTAATTAAGCATTGTCCTCCAGTCTCCAATGAGCACATTTCTCGTCACAAGAATAAGGACTACAGTGCATTCATCGCAATATGTTCCCTGTAGAGATGGAATATAACCTCTTCACGAATTTTCAGGATATCTGACTCCGTAATATCTGCGATGTCATCGATGTGCTCCAGCTGAGCACCAATGACTGATTCCAACTCGACGAAGTCGGAGATCAAGGGAATGACAGTAGATGGGATGAAAATCAAGAGCTGAACATAGCCCTCTGCAAACCTTGGATCGTTGTGCTCACGGTTTTTTTTCCTGAAGCTGTAGACAAGGAGCTCAGTGTCCTTGTAGTCAAATACAGGAAGCTTGTACAGTCCTTCTGCGTAGCTATCACCTTGACCGACTCCGGTCATGGTGAAGATCGACAGTTTGAGGAGGAAGTCCTTCTCTGTTCCACCATTGCGGTATGGGAAGTCCTCATAGATAAAGAAATGGATCTTAGGGTAGACATCCATGCTTATGAGTGCGATGGGATAGGAAGTTGGATTGAAGAGTTCAGACGACTCCATTGCCAATCGAGTAAGGATTCGCTCAATGATTGGGGAGAGGACATCAACCGCCTCTTTCTCCATGTTCTCTCCCTTGACAATATAGGGAATACCCCTCCGGTAGAATTTCAGTGCTGTATGGATATCCTGTTGACCAGATACCAGAACCACTTGTAAACCAGGATAGGTATTGATGATATCGTCGATCACCTCCTCAGCACTTGTGGAATTCACCCAGTAATCGAGTAGAAGGATGTCAACACCATTAGTCTTGAGGTATTCATTAATCTGAATAAGTTCAGTCCCTCGGTGAAGCATGTGGTCAGGGAAATTCCTCTGGAAGATTCGTTTAAACAGGACGTAGTCTCCATCATCATCCTCTACGTAGAAAAATCGAATAGGTCTGGACGGGTGAGGACTTTCCACACCATTAATAGACCTATGAGAATAAAAACCTTGTTTAATTAATATGGAGTGAATGCACCTCAGAGTTGTGAATAATAGAGTCGGTCGGGGAGTTAAGTAACCTAAGTAAATTGAGAACAGCTCCTATTCAGTCCTCAGATTCGCATTTTGGTAATTTAATTATGAACTTCGACCCCACTCCAGACATAGATTTAACCGAGACCGAGCCATTCAAGCGTGTCAGGCATGCTTTGACCAAGGACAGACCTATGCCCATCCCAGAGTATTTTCCGTACGGATGACCCTTAGTAAAGAGTTCAAAAATATTTTCTATTTTGGTCTCCTCGATTCCAATACCATTGTCCTCGAAAGTAACAAGAACTTCCTTCCCTTCTGAATGAGATTGAATTTTCAGGATCGGCGTTTCACTTGATCTGCTGAACTTCAGGGCATTGGAGGTGAGATTGGAGAAGACTATATAGAGCAGGGTTTCGTCCCCGAGGACACAGTTCTCTCTCAGATCAATTTCAACCTTTGCACCAGTGTCAGAAACCATCCCACTAAGATCCAATTTTACAATGCTATCAATTAGAGAGGAAATGTCTACCGAGACAAGGTTCAGTTCTGAAGAGGAGACCTGCGATAACATGACAAGCCCCTCAATCATCCTCTGCATCCGTCGTGCAGCGTCCACAAGGTAGTTGAGATATGACTTATTTTCCTCATCAAGGTCGGTGAGGTTCTCTAGAAGGATGTCCGAGAAACTCTGGATTTTTCTCAAGGGCTCACGGAGGTCATGTGATGCCACACTAGCGAAGTTACCCAAGAAGCGGTTTGAGGTCTCAAGCTGCTGGTTGAGGTACTCCAGTTTCTTCGTATATCTGTCCTCCTCCGACACATCCTCTAGAATAGCGAAGATCGCATATCCATCCGACAAGAGGATTCTAGAGGCATGAACCTTGATCCTGAAAGTCTTCTTGTACTTCGTGTATCCGGCAGAGTAGTAAGTATTCCTAAGCTCTACTCCAGATACCCTGAGTTTTCCAATTTGGAGGTGTACATCATGGACACGGGGACTAAGAATTTTAGTCAATGGCTCACCAAGGAGCTCCACATGGGAAGAATATCCGAAGACGTCTAGCAGGTTCTGATTAATGTACTTGATGGTATTGTCCTTGACGATGATGACCGGAACTGGAAGAGATTCGAAAATCGCCTCATACTGGTCAAGGGAGAGTTGCTGCCCTTGTTGTGCCGACACATCGTGGGCTATGATAACGAAGAAATTCTTCACCCCAACTGTTGAATTAAGGACACGTATATCCACAGTGATTGACGCCTTGTCCTTCCGCAAACCGATGAATCTTCTACCCTTACTAACTAGGTGGATTAGCTCTGTGGTCAGGTAGTCTCTGATCTTTGACTCATCAGGTTCTGTCAATCGGAAAAGATTGAATATGTTCTTCCCAATAAGTTCGTCCTTAGAATACCCAAACATCTCCTCCGCCATGATGTTCATGTCGTGAATAACTCCTGCATCATCGATCAATATGAGTGCTTGGGAAGCATGCTTGAACATTGCCGAGTGAATGTTGGGAGCATTCATTATTACTTCTCATGATCCAGGAAATAAGAAGATTCGCGCGGTGAGAACCTACCCCTCCAATATCTGCCAACAAATATGAAGTTATTTATAAGCCTCTAGAGATGTCGAATCTGTGAATTGGAGTTCGAAGTCCGTCCTCGTCTCAGGTGCGGGTGGATTCATCGGAAGTCACCTTGTGGAGGCCCTCCTTGACAAAGGAGCAGAGGTCACTGCATTTCTCCGCTACACCTCTGAGCAGAGCATCGGGAACCTGAAGTATCTGCCCAAGGAGAAGTTTGAAAAGCTCAATCTCGTCTACGGCAATGTCGAAGACCAGAGTTTCGTCGAGCACGTCACAAAGGATCAGGACGTCATCTTCCATCTGGCCGCGCTCATCGGCATCCCGTACTCATACCACGCCCCGAAGAGCTACGTTGCGACGAATATCGTCGGTACTATGAATTTTCTCGAGGCAGTCAAGAAGTATAACCCGAAGATATGCCTGTTTACCTCCACCAGCGAGGTCTATGGCACAGCCCAGTATATACCCATCGACGAGAAGCACCCACTAGTTGGACAGTCACCGTACTCCGCAACCAAAATTGCTGCAGACAAGTTGGTCGAGAGCTATTATCTCTCATTCGAGTCACCTGTTGCAATTGTACGCCCGTTCAATACTTTTGGACCTCGTCAGTCCACGAGAGCCGTCATCCCGACGATTATCTCTCAGGCGGTGTACTCGGACAGAATAGTATTGGGAGACATGGATACAACAAGGGATCTGGTCTACGTCAAGGACACCGCACAGGGATTCATCCGTCTGGCGGAGGATCCTTTCTACGGGGAGCCGACCAATCTCGCCACCGGGCGGGAGATCAGCATCGGTGAGCTGGCGAGGATGATCCGTGACAAGGTCAATCCAGATCTGGAGATCGTGCAGGACAAGAAGCGATTCAGACCTCGGAAATCAGAGGTGAGGCAACTTCTCGGATCCGCGGAGAAGGTCTCGAAGATCGACTGGAAGCCGAGCTATACCTTTGAGCAGGGCATTGATGAGACCATCGAGTGGTTCAGGAACGAGTGGGAGAGAGCGGACTACAAGATAGGAGAATATGTCGTATGATCAAGCAAGCAGTATTACTAGCTGGGGGAAAGGGAACCAGACTTCGCCCCTACACCACCGTCCTTCCCAAACCGCTCATGCCGGTAGGAGACTATCCAATCCTCGAGATCCTTATCCGCAAGCTGAAGAAGGCGGGTATCGAGAAGATCATCATCGCTACAGGGTACCTCTCTCACCTGCTGGAGAGCTATTTCGGCGATGGCTCCAAGTGGGGACTGGAGATCAGCTACTCCCACGAGAACGAGCCACTGGGGACTGCGGGACCGCTCAAACTCATCGATGGACTCGACGAGAAGTTCCTGCTGATGAATGGGGATCTCCTCACGGATCTCTCATTCGCCGACCTCATAGACTTCCACATCAAAGAGGACAGCCTCATGTCCATCGCGGTGTACAGGAAGGAGGTGAAGATCGACCTAGGAGTGCTCAAGATAGAGGAGGGGAACGTAGTGGACTACATTGAGAAGCCCACTTATGACTTCCATGTCTCGATGGGCATCTACGCCCTGAACCGTGAGATCATCAAGCAGATCCCCGAGGGTTACTTTGACCTCCCCGACCTCGTGCTCAAGATGATCAAGGAGAAGCAGAAAATCAGTAGCTATTTCTTCGAGGGGATGTGGCTGGACATCGGTCGTCCCAATGACTACGAGAAGGCCCTAGGGATCTTCGAGGAGAGTGCAGACTCTATAATAGGGTGAGCTCGTGGGCATGAAAATCCTCGTGCTTGGATCGAACGGGATGCTTGGACGGCACCTCGTAAGTGAGTTACTTGCAGGGGGACACGAAGTGATAGCCAGTGACATCCACGAGCAAGCAGCCATGGACGTGGAGTACATAAGGTGTGACCTCACGGACATCCAGCAGGTTGCGGAGCTCATGTCGGTGACAGAGCCTGAGCAGATATTCTTCTGTGTGGGGGTCTACTCGACAAAGAATCGAGAGGTCCTCGAGAGGATCAATGCGTACACCTTCTGCAATGTCCTAGCACGGTCAAAGTCGGTGTGCAGGAGGTTCTACGTGGTATCCAGTGCCAGTGTGTACGGTCTTCCCCCAGCGAAGGACCTGCCAGTAGCGGAGGACTATGAGGGATTTCCCACGAGCAATTACGGATTGTCAAAGTACCTCCTAGAGGGGATTGCGCGGTACGATGAGAGAGCCGTGATCATCCGTCCATCTAATTTTCTCGGAAAGGGACTCTCAGAGCATTTACTACCAGGTAAGCTGGTGAGTAAAGTGAAGGAGAAGGCAGGGGACGAGATTGAGATCGAACTCTACAACGAGACCTCGGTAAGGGACTTCATCGATGTGCGAGACTTCTGCAGGATCATGCGTGAACTTCTTGAACTTGAAGACACCCCCAAAGTCCTCAATGTCTCGACAGGGAGGGGCGTGTCCGTTCGTGAGATGGTGGATGAACTTGAGACAGTCCTCGGTAAAAGGATCAGGACTCGCATCATAGGTGAGGAGCCTGAGCCGAGGTACCGGGCGCACGTCCAGAGCAATCGTAGACTGGAGGAGTACCTGAGCAAGCATGGTATCGTGCTGGACGAGTTGCTGTCCCATAACCTCCAGAGCAGTCTGAGGTACATGGTTGATCAGTAGTAAGATTTGCCGAATAGCCGGAGGAACCGCTTGCTTACAACCCACTGAACAAATCTCATAAGGTAAATCAACCGATGTCTGAAAGACCTCCTCTGCTCGATCTTGCAGATCTTTAATCTCAATTCCAAGATCCTCTGGAAACGTAAAATCCGGGGAACTTCACCGAACTCTTTGCACGTAAGTGCTTCCATGAGGTGGTGGAGAATCCTTTGTCTGTGCACAGATTTTGTATGTATTTCCTTCGTTAAATTGGAGGAGTGCTGCCTCCAGCTAGCGAGTATCTGAGGGACGTACGAGATCACATATCCGTTGCAGAGGAGACGGATCAGGAATTCATAATCCTCGACGCCCCTTAGGTCTGGGTCTTCGGAAAGCATCCCGATCTTGTCGAAGATTGTACGTTTGACAAGAACGGTTGAGTTCATAATGTAATTCTCTCGGAAGAGGACAAAGTTTGGAATCTGAACACAGCTCTTGTTAGATAAGAACTCCTCAATCATGGTTTTGGTTTTGGATACAATCCTAGGAATAGGTTTGCCGTCTTCGTCAATCGAATCACTGGAACCTACAACCATCCCCACACCATCTCCAATACACATTACCTGTCTCTCTAATTTGTAAGGAGCCCAGAGATCATCTTGGTCACAGAGAGCTATCCATTCACCTTTGGCCAATGAAATTCCAAGATTTCGAACACCTGCAGGGTTGCCTTTCCGCTCACCTTTGACATATTGAATACGTTTGTCTGAATAACCCCTTATGATTTCTGCACTCCCGTCGGTTGACCCATCGTCAATCAGGAGGAGCTCCCAATCCTCGTAACTCTGTGCAAGAATGGAATCGATAGTCTCTGCAAGGAACATCTCACCATTGTACACTGGAACAACAATAGATACCAAAGGGGCCTGTCTCATATCTAAAAGCTCAAGAGACTAATTATTAATCCTGTGATCAGATTATTGCATGCAGAAATCTCGGGACAAATCTTCTGAGAAAAGCCCTGTCCTCGTCTACCAACGGTCTGACGAGTCTGTAGATTACATAGGAGAGAAGAAGATAACCGAGGTTTAGGGGGACGATACCATAGATGAACGATCCAAGGGTAAGGTCATTCACCTGCAAAACGTTCTGGAAAATTGCGTATATCGAGAGTGTCACAATAGGGAATGCCACAAGATAAATTGCCATTCTTGACCTGATAGGGAAAGATCGCTTCACCTCGGGAACAAGGAAGTAGATGAAAATGATCAAAACAATGTTGGAAATGAGGGACCCTCCTGCGATCCCGTTAATTCCATAAGGAAGGAGCAGAAGCTCGAAGACAACCTTACCACCAAGAGCAAGCCAGAAGGAGTAGACAAGTTTTCGCCTCAGACCCTTGGCATTGAGGTATGAGTAAGTGAAGATGGCTACACTATTAAAGAGAATGGAAAAGGAGAGGAGATAGACCGTAATGACGACATCACGATTTCCTTCATCGTAGAGAAGAGGCACAACCCACGAAGCATTCAGGAAAATCCCCAATGTGGTGGAAAGCGCAATGACAGAGTATATCCTGATACCAGAGATAAATATCCGGCGAGCTCGGTTGGGATCGGTCTTGACCTTACTTGCGAGAAGTGGGAATATCCCCGTAAGAACAACCCTCACGATCTCTGTTGCAACAGAGATCAAGCGATTTGCGGCGTAGAACTTCGAGGTCAGATTTTCATCAAGTTGATTGAACACCAACTGAATCTCAAACTCGTTTGCGAAGACATTGGGAATTCCGAAGAGGAAGAGCGGAAAGCCAAAGGAGAAGACTTTGCGGTAGATCTCTTTCTCGTAGACCCCCCCGAGAAATATTCCAAAAATCTCGATGATTGTCTTCCAAAATGGCAGAACGGACAATATGACGGAAAAGGTCCAAGCAAAGAAGACTGAGAGTACGGAGGGGGAGATGTAGAAGAACAGTGGGACGGTCACAGACGTTGCAATCGAATAGATCGTTGTAACTATTACAGGGTTCTGGGGTCTAAGACGCATATCTTCTATAGTCTTGACAAGGACAGAGACTATGTTCAATACCAGAAAGAGTATGAGCATGAGAAGTTCATTGAGATGAAAGGAGTCAAATCTTGCGTAGATGTAGAATGGTGTTCCGATGATGATCGCTAGGGGAATATTCCTCCTGAACATTAGGAACACACCTGCCCGAATTACCTGCTCGGTCTCAAATGTACCAGCAAGTCCTCTCTGTCTCATCGACCAAGGAACACCGAAATCGGTGACCCGAGAAATTATGACCAGACCCGAGCTGATGGCGAAAATTGTCCCCAGCTCGCTAGGGTCGATTAGACGATACATAATTGCAATGGAGAAGATGGCGATCATCCGGGAAACAAACACCCTCAAGAAACCAAATCCCACGAATTTCTTGTACTTCTGGGAAAGACTTTCGCCGTCCATGTAAGAATCAGGAATAGCCCATATAATATCATTTCTGAATTTCGCAGTAGCAATTGATTCAGAACTTCTCAAAGATCGCATGATACTCCGAGATCATATTAAGTAAAAAGTGATCCACGTAGTTATTAAACCGCTTCTTTCCAATCAGACCCACAACTGGACGTAAGTATCTGTACAGCTGCTTATAGTAGTCTGTGCGCTTCTTCTTAATCGTTCTTAACTTAAATCTCAGATCACCATAGTAGTAATCAAATGTATCTCCAGAGATGTATCTGAAGGTGATGTCAGTAAAGAATCTTACATGAGTGGGGTCTTGAAAAGCTCCAGATGAGGAAAAAGCGGGGACGATCACGTAAAACTCCCCTCCAGGTTTCAGGATTCGGCTGACCTCGCGAAGTACAAAGCCCAAATCCCGAATGTGTTCGAGTACGTGAGATGTGAGCACGTATTCGACGCTCTGATCCTCAAGTGGAATTCTCTCAGTCTCTATGTTCATCGAGATATCTACACCTGTGAGCTCTGCGATATCTATATTGATCCACCCCTCCTTGATGTCTGCGCCGCAACCAAGATTGACCTTTGTACGTGTTTTTAGCTCCTCAGCAGGAGTATGAACTTTAACCACGAAACTTCCTTCAATGGGGAATTTCTTAAACATAACTAATTTGCGAGATAGAATTCTCTATTGTAGTATTCAACAGTAGCTGTGCTAAAGAATATTGATATATTGGATGATTCCTTTACTTTCTCTGTGAAAGTTGCTCTGTTCAGAGACCCCTCGTCAATCCACATCAAAAAATGGAAGGTAGCATTAACTAGACTAGGGGTAGATGTTGTCTTGGTGGCCGTTGAAAGAGGAGCACATCAAGAGCAACCCGAGGGTACGATTGTAATCGAGGAGATACTTTCTCAGAACATTGTGACACGGAGTATCAGATTCATCCTTAGAAAATTGGGGTTTGAGGGCTACATTCACAGGAATTTGGCCAGTAAACTCGACACCGAGCTAAGAAAGAACGGAGTTGATATCCTGCACATCCATAGCGTCCAGTTCTATGGCCAGATCGCTGCGTACCTCCAGTTCCCGAGATATTTGGTCTCGATATACGGGAGTGACGTATTCCATGCAGGAACGAGTAAGCGAACAGTTGAGGAGTATAAACGGTGCTTTGGAAGAGCATTGGTGGTGGAGTCCTCCTCGACCGTAGCGGCAAGGGTCGCACAGGAACGTTACCAGTTCGACCCTGACAAGATCAGGGTGTTTATCTGGGGAGTCGATCTGAGCAGGTTTAACTTCGACAGCGAAAGGCGACTGTCACTGAGAGAGAAGTACGGTATTGCCCCGGAGGATATAGTGGTTTATGCACACCGCTCGTTGAATCCGATCTACAACTACAGGTCGCTTTTGGAAGCGATGAGAATTTTGGCCCCAAAGTATCCCAATTTAAGGTTCATCCTTATCAAGGGAAATGGACGACCGGAAAATGTGGAGTACACAAGAGGATTCATCCAAGAGAACGCTCTTGGTAATACGGTTCTCTTTTTCGACCAGTACGTCGCTGACGAGCAGATTGTGGAGTTCTACCAAGTATCGGATGCATTCATCTCCATCCCCACAACAGACAATATTGCAGACTCACTCCTCGAAGGAATGGCCATGAAATGCTACCCGATCGTAGGTGATGTCCCAGCCTATAAGGATCTGTTCTCGCCAGAGAACGCTACAATCATTGATGACCAGAAAGACCCGGAGAAAGTAGCGAAAGGCATCGAGGAATTTCTGAAGAAGGAGGATATAACGGGTATCCTTGAGCAGAATTACAACTTTGCTCGCAACCAGACATGGGACAAAGTGGCTAAACAGCAGATCGAGATCTACGAAGAGATTATGAACAGGTGAGTCTAACTCAAACACACCCATCTCTGAGATGGTCAGAATTAAATACCAAGATGAGTCCGAGGTTCCTATGAAGGTCAAGCCTAAGGAAGGAGAAACAATATTAGGATCGTACAGACTTGAGAGGTCATTCCACTCAAGATTAGGGGTGATAATCTCGTCTATTCCCTCGATACTGATCCTCGTTGTGCTCCTTTGGTCAATGATGAATGAGACAGACCTCCGAATCCGGTATGTATCCACCTTCTTCTTCGTGATCACACTCATTTTCCCAGCGATTCTGAGCCTGAAGATTGAATTTGGAGAGAAGGAGGTGACTGTGACCACGGATCGGATCATTGTCCATTCCAATCTCCACCAACCATTTTTGAATATGTTCAGATTCAATTCTTTGATGTCTACAGGAAGGAGGACGTCTCCATCTCCAACAGGAAGGAAATACTTGCACCGAATTTCTTAGCGATGATTATTTCTGCGGCTCTATTCATGCTTGGTATATTTTCGCTGTTACTCCGAATTATCAATCCGCTTGGACTTGAGCAGACCTACCTTAGTCTGGCACTCGGAGTGGGTATAGCCCTGATCATGATGGCGATATTTCTCTTGTTCTTGGGAATGACTATCCTCAGAATTAGGTATTACAGAACAACGATATATTTCGGGCTGCATTACAGGACTGTGCTCCCATTTGGGGACAAGAGTAGACTGGTTCTTACAGGTGTTGGGGAAGGGGCTAAGTGGATATACGAGGAATTCGTCGACCTCCTTGAGGACTGAAAGGTTCACAAGATAACCAAAGAGCGATGAGTGGGGTACCTACTCTGGAGGTGATATAACCTTCAGTAGCTTGTCCCCCCGCGGATCACGTCAAAGTTCATGCTGTCCTGTAAGATCGTTATATCGTCTAGAGGGTTGCTCTTCAGTAGGAGGATGTCTGCGTCGTAACCATCCTTTAGCAATCCAGATTTAGGCGCACGTGATCCGAGTGTTTTCGGTCCATTTCCTGTTGCGGTGACGATGGCTTCCATTGTGCTCATCCCTGCCTTGACATAATACTCCAGCTCCTTCGCGTTATCCCCCCACTTGTTCAGAGGTGAGTTCTTGCTTCCTGCGATGTCTGTCCCCATCGCTATGGTAACTCCCTTCTTAATCGCTAGTTTCAGAGCTTCCCAGTGTCTCCCTGCCGTCTGCTCCATCTTAGGTCGGGCATATTCGGGAATAACATCGAGGAGTTTCATCGACTCCTCGATGATGAATCTTGTCGGAACGAGTATGGTGTCCCTCTCAATCATCATATCTGCCAACTCGTCATCAAGGTAGGTCCCGTGCTCAATACTCGTCACCCCTGCCTCCAACGCATTTCTGATCCCTGGTGCTCCGTGACAGTGGGCAGCAACAGCCACCTTCGCTCGGGTTGCCTCCTCCACAATTGCCTTGGCCTCCTCTGCGGAGAACTGCTGATTAATTGGATCGTCCAGCTCAGAAAGTACTCCTCCTGAAGCATGGAACTTAATGACCTCAGCACCTAACCTTAACTGCTTTCTGACACCCTTGTAGCACTCTGCCACTCCATCTACGGTATTGTACATCCATCCATCGTCATTCTCCTTGAGGTAATTCCACACACCGAATGGGAGGCTGTGCATATCACCATGCCCTCCCGTCGTGGACAGCATCCCACCTGATGCATAGATTCGGGGACCGGGGATAGTTCTCTCACGTATTGCTCTTCTGAGGAATACCCCGTATCCACCCACTTCACGAACACTGGTTATTCCAGCATTCAGCGTCACTCTTGCGTCTTCTACCACCCTCAT
>WAMJ01000128.1 GCA_015522385.1 Candidatus Heimdallarchaeota archaeon | reverse complement strand
CAATCAATCTCTACCCACCTTGGGCGATATACATCACAGATATTGCACACCTAAACTTCTTGGGTTCATCAGTTGGTATATGGGGAGTTATTGGTCTGGCCTCCCCTTACCAGTGGAAGAGGAGATTATACTGGGTTCCAGTTTTCTTCCTCCTCATCTTAGAGTTCACACTGAAACTCATTGTGGGGCGGACAGACCTCGCTACTAACGTACTTCATGTCATCACCTTCTTTGCCATGTGGGCCCTGTCTAGCAAGATTCTCAGGATCAAGACAGAGAACGGCCAGATTGGAAGATATACCCCTCGGCGGAGGAGCGACTGGTTGATTATAGCATTCTGCTTGCTCTGTGCAGTTGTACTGATCTGGCACACGCTCTATACATTCTCCTTGGCAGGATTATAGATATCATAGTTGAATGAACCCTACAGGGAGATTGTTGGGTTATTCGTGCAACCAAAATGTAAAGTTCTTGACAGAATCTCTAGATGGGGAGCTTTTGAAGCAAAATTTTTCTTGAGCATCGGAAACTTATAAATATCTTGGACAATTGCTTTCTTGTAAACAGAAGCATGATTCGGTGAGAATACTCTCAGCCGACGTATGCAATTACAGCGGTGTTTAGAATGGAAATCGAGATTGCTCCCCTTGTGTCTAGTTGTGATACTTCGAATTTTGTTGGGAGAAAACGAGTAACGGACAGGTTCTACGAGTGGCTAAATGACATGACAATAATGAAAAAGCCGCAGAACCAGTGGGTTCACATCACGGGTGTTCCGGGCTCTGGAAAGTCCTCTCTACTGGAGAAGTTCAGGGAGATGGCAATAGCAGAGAGGGTACGTGATGTCAAACCTGAACCAATCTACTTTCCCCAGCAATTTCAGGAATCACTAAATACAATATTTACACGAATAGATGAGATCACACCTGAGTGGCGTTCCTTCCTGCAAAGGAGGACCAAGACCAATATCGTGGAATTTCCACCGAACTTCATAGAGGTAATCGAATCATCAGAAGTCTCCTCCTTGGCCTCTGAGCTCTTGAAGAATTTTGAGTCGGTTACTGCAAAGCTCAAGGAGTCAGGGACTATAATAGGTATATTCATCGATGACCTCGATAATATGGACAGGTATGGTGGTAGGAAGCAAATCGACCTCCTGATGGAGATCATTCTCAAGATAGGTGAGATGTCGGATCAGATATTCTTTGTAACTACCTCCATCAACTCCTTGACAGAGAGCCTCGGTATACAGAATTTAGGAGATACGGTAACTCTGCTAAGTATCGATGCGTTCGATATAAATGAGAGCGAATTAATGATCAGGAGGAGGGAGCGTCTGGACAAGGATGACAGGGAGGAGATAGCTCTGGCATCTTCAAGGCTCCCCATAGACATCGCACTTCGAACGGCGCTCTTCCTTGCAGGACACGAGTTCAGAATTGTTGAGATGGAGAATCTCACCGAGCTCTTTGGACTAACTGATGAAGAGACCGATGTCTTTGCTAAGCTGGCAACGGAGGAAAGAAACTACTTCGAGGTCAAGAAACTCGAAGAGAAGTTCGGAAGGAAACTGATTGACAATCTGGTCAAACAGGGTGTCCTCACTGCTGACGACGTATATGCCACCGTGCCCTCCAACTCCCTCTGGGAGATCATCACCTCGTTCTTCCTCCCGACGGACGTGAGGACAGAGCTCCTACTCACCGTCTCCCGGATAAACGATAGAGTGGCTGATGGTAACCTTCCCTCCACGAAAGAGCTTGAGCTTGTACAAACTGGAGTGAATCAGGTCAAGGATATTTCCCTCCTTTATGAGATCTCAGGGAAGCTCATCGAGATCATAGACTTGGCATTGGATCATGAAATTATCTACACCGCATGGGAAATCCTCCAGTTGGCCAATGTCGCCCTTGTGAAAGCAAACGACAAGGAGAAGCTAGCAGAGATGAATGAGAAGTTTGGATCAGCGTTCGGTAGAGTGGGGCATGAGTACTATGCAGCTCAGGCTTTCCAGAAGGCCGCGGAGCTCTTCAAGGAGATGGGGGCTTCGGGGAAGATCAGTGCAGAGACGAATTTCAGAGAGGCAGGATTGAGGTACAGGAAGGAAGCCGAGTCCATGGACGTCAAGACCTTCCACTACGCCATGCGAGCCATGTACGCGAAGTCGATACGAGCTTTTCTCGCTGCGGACGAGCAGGGATCGGTTCAAGAGGTGAAAAAGTACGCAATAGAGGTATTTAAGGAATACCCTGAACACCAAGCCTTCATCAGGAAGGTAGATAGAACGGAGTAAGTGGTAATATGTCAGAAGAACACCCACAAATTCAATTATTAGTAAAGAAAATTGCCAAGGCACAGTACGAGGCCAAGAGTCATCTAGATGATATGAGAAAAGAATTCGCCCAGATGGTGGAGAACCACCGGGACAACCTTCACAACCGAGTGAAAGATACCCGTCCTCTGTTTGACGAGAAAATCGAGGAATTTGCCAACAAGGTGAACCAGACCCTCTTGAAAAATCAGACGGATATCGAGGACATGCTCAAGTCCCTAAATGAAAACATCGGCTCAATCCTTCAAAAAGTCAATGAGGAGAGTTCTGAAAAGATAACAACAGCGGAAGAGAGTGCACTCAAGACCCTACAGGAAACCATCTCCTCCATAGTGGAGAATGTGTCCAGTTTCAACAAAGGGATTGAGGAGATTAATGCACAACTCCATGAGTATCTCGAGACCTCGTCATCTAAGGTAACTGAGGTGAACGCAGCTCTCAATACTGAGTTCGAGTCTTCAATCTCGGAAACCTTGTCCATGAACAGGGAGCAACTCGTCAGCAGCATATCCAAGTTGAAGGACAGTTTTGCAGAGGAGATAGGGGCAAAGACCGAGAAGGTCTATGCGGGAGTCACAAGAACGAAGGACTTGGTGAATGGGACAATCAAGGACATAATATCCACCATCCAGCAGGACCTGTCCAAGCTGAACCTTGAGATCGATACTCACTTTGCCAAGGAGGTGGGTGAGCTCCAAGATACGATCCACTCTTTTGAGTCTAAACTACATGGTGCTATCGATGAAACGCTGAGTAACTACGACCATCAGGTTCAACAGATTCTCCAAAAGCACAAAGAGGAGACGGAGAAACGAATATCCGCCATGGAAGGAGAGCTTAACGATCTTAAGTCTAAGATCCAGAACTCCACGACCTCCATGATATCCAAAGTCGACGGAGACATCAAGAACGCGGTCAACCAGTTCGAGATCGGACTGAAGCAGACAAGTGAATCGATCCAATCTACAATGGAGGGTATTAAGAGTGAGCTGAAGAAGGCGTCAACAGACACAAGAGGATCGGTGGACAACACAATATCGAGCTCCACACAGGAGGTTATCGAGAGTATGAAGAAACTGATCACAGACATGGATTCTACAACTGCTGATGAGATCGTGGTACTTGAGAAGCTACTCAAAGATCTTAGTGATAAGATTTCCTCGGAGACAAAATCCGTAAAACAGGCTCAGGATAAACTGGTCAAGGACGGGGTCAAGATCGTGGAGTCTCTCAACAAAGATATCAAGAAGACAGAAAGGGAGGTAAGCTAAAATGGCAATCTCAGACGATTTAAGAGCGATAGGTTTTGACGACACCAAGGCCAAGGTCTATGAGGTACTCGTGGGCTTCAACTTCAGGACAGCAGGACAGATCTCTGCCTATACCGATCTCGATATGGGTACCGTACAAGGTGCACTTTCGGAACTCAAGACGGATGGATTTGTGAAGGAAGTCCCGACCAAAGCACCAGAGTCAGCGATCTATATCCCTGTGGCACCCCAGATAGCGTTGTCCGCAGATATAAGCTCCAAGCTCAGTCAAAAGCTCTCAGAGCTCAGCTCCAAGGTCAATGACCAGTGGGGTAAGGCCGAGGGACAGATCCAGACCAAGATCAACGATCTAATATCCCAAAACGAGATCAGTATATCTGATCTCAAGACAAGGATGGACACCATAACCGAAGATCGGATCAAGAATCTCGACAATATTGCCTCCAAAGAGGCCACAGGGTTGAGCGATCTTACCCTTGAGGTTCAGAACCAGATTAAAGGTGAGGTTCTGCCACCGCTCAAGGAAGTAGCGGACAATCTGACTGCGAGTTCGGTATCTCTTCTGGAGACCAGGGACAAAATGGTAAATGAGGTCAATTCATCCACTGACAAGCACAGGGAGAGAATTGCAGAGGCATCCGATCTTGCCATCCAGGAGATACAGGACTACATCAACGAGTTGGCGTTAAATGTTACTGCGAGGATCACAGTTCTGAACCAAGGGATGGCGGGGTTAAAAGCACCGACGACTGAGAATCTGGAGAATCTCAAAACCAACCTTGGCAAAGTTGCAGACTCACTTGTAGAGAGCTACATCAAAGAAATCTCAAGCTTGTCTGCAGAGACCATTGATCTCTCAACCGAGAAGGTCGGAACCCGCGAACAGGAGGTGCAGGAGAAACTCAAGGTATTAAACTCTAGGACCAACGAGTCTGTAAAGGTTCTGCACGAGAAGGAAAAATATCTCTCAACCCAGATCAGCGAGGCAACAAAGGGTGTGATAGACGGGACATCGCAGAGTGTCAGGTCATCTGTCGAGAAACTCCAAGATGGGTTGACCAAAGCAGTGGAGACTACTCAGAAGACTAGCGTGAAAAGTCTTTCTGCGATCCTCGACAAGACAAGTAAAGACATCGCGTCTGCTGAGAAGGAGCTCACCACCGCAGTGAACAAGGGTCAGATGACACTGGAGGCAGAGCTCGACACTCTTACCAAGTCAATTAATAAGGGTCTGACAGAGAAATTCGGAGAGGTCAAGAGCCGAAACAACAACTTCAAACAGTCATTAACCAGTGCCTCCAACTCATCAGTTTCAACCATCGAGAAACAGTTGACTGAGATCATCACATTCCTCCAGGAGTTCCTGAGCACCACTCATGAGAATCTAAATTCAGAATTTACTGATCTTCAATCTAATGTAAAGTCTAAGCTCGATGAGATTGTATCCACTGCAGCAGAAGAGAGGAACAACACCTTTGAGACTGCTAAGAAAGAATTAACCCATCTTAATCTCAACTCTAAGAAGGGGTTGGAGAAATTTGCATCCGATCTCAAGGAGGTCCTCGAAGAGGTGAGATCAACTCTCTCCACAGATCTCAAGGAGTCCCAAGAGAACTTTGACAAGTCAATTGAAGAGAGTGTCGTAGAGTACCAGAAAGCCTCTTCCGAGATATTGGAGAAACAGCAAGAGCAGATCAAAGCCATACAGGCCGAAGCAGACTCACTTCTCTCTTCCGCAGAAGCTGCCAAAGAGAACCTCGAGGAAGAACTGTCCAAGCTCTTGAACAGGGCTAGAGACGAGAACCTCGACAGGTTCAACACTTCGGTTCGCAACTCGTTTGACAAGGTGAATCGTGATGCTCGAAGGCTCAAAGATACTACCGCGGTGGACTTTGAGAGCTTTAACGAGTCATTCAGGAACAACATTTCTGGATTGATGAACAAGGTTCCAAGTCAGATCGAAGACTTATTTACCAACCATACAGACAAGCTACAGAACTTCGACAGGTCATTCACCTCATTCAAGACAAGGGTCTCAAAGCACTTGGGCGACCTCTTGCAGTTCATGGAGGCCAACCCAAAGGCGGTTGCCAAGAAGAAGCCAGAGCAGGAGGCGCGGATAAACGAGCAGAGACTCCTTATCTCAGATTTCCAGAGACTCGTCAAGGAAATCGAGCCCTTCATCAAGAGTGAGATGGACGACACGGAGTCTACGTACCTCGATGTCACCAAGTCCCTCAACAAAACCGTTCAGTTCGAGATCGAGAACGTCGAGGGTCTGATGGAGAAGATTAAGAATGATATCTCGGGCATCGTCGACTCGGGGGTAAATGAGCTGACCAGCAGCAAGGATACCTTCACCAAGGAGTTCTCCGAGCAGGTCGGGGAGGCTATTTTTAATGCCACAGAGAGCATCAGAACCTCACTTCTCAGCAAGTTTGACGACCCACTCAACTCCATCATAAACAAGGCTAATTACGTAGCTAAGGGCACTGAGGGTGGTGAATCAGAAAACCGGGTTCTCAAGTCACAGAGTGTGCTGATAGAGCAGATCAACTCCGCTATTGAGTCACTGACGGAAGGTCTGAAACAAGGGTACACAAAGGTACTATCGTCGATTGAGGAGCAGATTGATCTTGGCTTCAACCGTTCTAATGAGTTGAAGAACGAATACATGAAACTCATGCAGTCGCTGTTAGAAGATCAGCTCAAGTCAATAGATATGTTCGCTCTGAAGATGGCTAATTCGATCAAGGATGTTGCAGAGTCTACAACCAATAACCTGAAGGAATCAATTGGCTCATCGAACAAGAAGATTGAAGAGGTCTTGGCATCCAAGAACAAGGAGATTGATGACAGTGTCAACGCGAGTATTGAGAAGCTCAGGAAAGACACTGCTGCACAAATCGAGAAAATCAACACCTTCAGCTCGGAGTTCAATGCCACTCTGGACTCGATCAAGGGACACACTACTTCCCAATTGGGTGACATGGTGAACTCTTCAAAGACCAACCTCAAGACCAATACAGAGAAACTTGTCTCTTCCCTCAAGAAGACCACTACAACCTCTACCGAGGCAATAAGCACCTCAAGAAAATCTCTATCAGATCAGGTAGGTAAGCCGCTGGCCAAGGTAAAGAGTGACGTAGAAAGTCTTGTTAGGAACTTTGACGCAACTCTCAGTAAGTCCAAGGAAGATCTTGACAAGGCACTCAATTCTGTCATCACAAACGCATTATCACCTCTTAAGGACATATACAGTGAGATTGAGAGTGTGAAGAAAAGCTCGACAGACTTTGGAGAGTTCATATCCACCATCAAAGAAGGGATAAAGAAAGATCTCACAACTGTCTTCGATGCTGGTATTGCAAAGATGAACAGCCACTCCCTAAGTCATAAAGAGACTGTGAACAAGGAATACGCAGAACAGGTAGCCAATCTCTTCGGTTTCATCGACCAGACGTTCGATATGATTGAGATGCAGGTAAACGACCTCCAGACGGAAGTCAATGGGGCGACGGAGAACGCTCTTTCCAACGTCAATCTGCAGGTCTCGAACAGCATCGAGCAGGTAAGAGGTGATATAGTTGGAGCAGCTCAAACCGTTCTGGATGTACTCAACACGAGTACTGACAAGGCATCTGCCAGTCTGACTACAGTTGTTGACAAGATCAATAATGCGTCCAGTAGCTTCGGAGAGCTGATCGATACCAAGTTCTCTTCGCATGCCGACAAGATTAGTGAGAGATTTTCAACATACATCGCTGATTTACAGGGAGAGCTGAAGATCGACAACTCCATGACATACGAGAAGTTCAAAGCTGCAAGTGACAAGTTCAAGAATGATGTGAAGAGTGTTGCAGACACGGGTATGTCCGAGGTGCAGAGCACCCTGAAGGGCATTCCTGATATTATCACCGAGACACTTGATGCAGCAGGAAAATCTATCAGTCTCTTGAATACGATATCAAGGGGCGCCTCGTCCATTGAGCCCAAGCTGATTGACACCACCTATGTCGAAGCATCAAAGGAGGCTGTGATCGCTAACCTTAATGGTCTCATAAAGAGAACAAAGTCAAAGATTGAGATCGTCGCACCGTCCATTTCATGGCTTGATGACTCCGAATTCGATACTTTTTCGAGGAGGAACATCACGATCATCACTGATCCAAGGCAGCACACGGACAGGGATGGTATGATCATCAAGAAGATCCAAGACTCAGGAACTCCGCTCACACTGAAGGAATTCGATCCTTCGAGGACGAGCTTGAGGTCTGGTCTCAACATGATCATAGTCTCAAGGGACAATGAGGAGGCGATGATAGCTCACCCTGTTAATAGCAAGGAACCATTCGGGATCGTCACTCAGGACGATGAGATGGTTCTTCAATTCTCAAACATTCTGGCCAATTTCAGATCAATGAGAGACTGGAAATTCAGTTAATTTACTCTCCAGATATCCTGTAGACAAAGTAATACATCGACTATATTGAACTTGGAAGAAGATGTAGGTATTTATGATAATCTCAATTCTTGGTGAGAATCTCACACCCATTTTCTTTCACGATTAAAGTATGCTCGTGCTGGCTTACATTGGCATCAGGGTTTACCTCAACCAGTACGGGATATCCCATGACATGCCCAGATCTCAGGAGAGTCCGAACTTCTTTATTAATCTGTGCTGCACCTTCCTTACCCATCTTCTCGTCGAAGAGGAACCTTGGAGAGAAGGGAAGAACCCCAACGTGAGGGAGGAACTTCTTGATCAGTTTGGCCTTCTCGATATCACCCTTATTGGGTTTCTTCACAATCCTGAATATATTCGTCCTCTTGCCATTCATGATCTCACCGAAACCATCGGTAGCAAAGGGTTCAATTGCATAGACACCTCCTTTTTGAAATTTATGGTTCTTTAGTTTGAAATGACCTGGACCGTGATTGGGAATGCTCACCCCCGCGTGTAAGACATGTCTCTTGATCTGATGACCAGAAAGATTTCTGACAGGTTGGAAACCGGCAGAGGTTATGGTCTTCTCAACAATAGCCCCCACGTCGTTGACCGACACACCAGCCTTGACAACTTCCATGGCCTTGTCTAGAGCCTCTTTTGAGATCTCGGTCAACTCCTGTGCATTCTTGTTGAAATTGATCGTTATCGCAGTGTCAACAATATATCCATCGATATGAGCCCCGAGGTCGATCTTGATGGTATCCTCCTTTCCCACCGTTCGAGTATCGAGGATTTCAGGGCTGTAGTGCGCTGCCTCATTTGTGATTGAAAAGTTCACTGGGAATGCAGGTTTCGCTCCCTCTTCCCTGATGAAGTTTTCGAGTTGCTGGGCTATTTTGTACGCATTAGCTCCGGGCTTCACAATCTTCTTGGCGAGTTTCAGAGTCTCGATTGAGATCTCCCCAGCCCTCCTGTACTTTTCCAAGACCTCCTTGGCTTTGCTCTTAGCGGACATATAATTCCACTGAGAAGAACCACCATAAAAATTCTATAATAGGATCAATCTGAGAGAATTATCTGATTTCGAAGGATCCTGTCAAGCTTCATTTTGTAGTAGGCTTCAAGGTTCTCCTGTTCGTCCTTGGAGAGAATACTGTAGATATTTCTTGGATTACCTATAAGCGTGATCTGGGTAATACCCTCAGCAACTTGTCTCTTGTCCTTACCAGCCGAGACTATCTTCTGAACTTCCCCCTCGGAGTTAATCAGGTTTTCGAGGTGGTTACCAAAGACTTTAGTATTCATCCTCTTCTTCCTCGTTAATTCCCTGTAGGGCCTTTCGATAATCTTTGTCGCCACTATTCCAAGGATGACATCAATAACCGTAATACCGTAGGGGGACAGTTCCTGTCTGAGGATTTCTGTTGTCATGTGGAGCGATGCCTTAGAGCTACAGTACAACCCTTCGTCCTCGAAGGGAAAGAGCGATGAATCACTTGAAAGAACAACCACCCTTGACTTAGCTCTGATCATACTGGGGAGCATCAGTTGTAGGATATTGATGAAGGAGAGAACGTTTATCTGATGAACCCGTACAATATCCTCAGATGGGTGACTGAGAAGCGGTCCAACGGTATAGACTCCAGCTGCGAAGAGAATGGTATTGAACTCCTCGTCCCTCGGTAGATTCTTCTGCAAGGAATTTTCAGAAGTCAAATCCAACTGGATCCATTTGAGGTTCTCGTGGGAGTATTCGATCTTGGTTGAATTGAATGTACCCGTGACTCTGTGCCCCAATTTCAGCAGATTCTTGGTCACCTCTAGACCTATGTCTCCTGAGGCACCAATAATTAGTACATTCTTCACAGTATTGACTTATTGTAATGCTACTTGAACCTTCTTAGCTGTGTTTGACTATTTCCTCAAGAGTATCAACGAATGTGTCCATTTCTTCGATAGTGTTGTATATCCCAATTGTTGCCCTGACCCCTCCAAGTTTGGTCTCTGGTTTGAGATTACCTGAGATTATCTCCTTCCTAATCTCCTCGATCTCCTTTGGATCGACCTTCAGTAGATGCATGAGATAGGGATGAGCACAGAAGCATCCATTCCTCGTAGCAACTCCTCCCAGTCTGTCAAGCTCACTGGATACCTTCGCGTGGTGGATACCATCGACGACGAAGGATATAACACCGATTTTCCTGTCCAACGGGATATCACCCAGAATATGAACTCCCTCAATCTCATCCATCCGTTTCATTGTATGGCTCATCAGCTCAACCTCGTGCTTCCTGACATTGTCCAGACCAACGTCCATGAGAAACTCAGCCGCCCTTCCTAATGCTATTGCTCCTGCTATGTTTGGAGTGCCAAAGCAATGCCTCTCTGGTCCCTTGAGGAATATAGCCTCATGCTCTGTCACAAATTCAACAGTCCCACCTCCTGGAATGTACGGGGGTGCGGCATCTCCATCCTCAACGTTTCCAATAAGAAATGAGGAACCCATGGGAGAATACATCTTGTGCCCACCACCCGCGAGGAAGTCAATGTGCTCGGGATGGTCAACCGGTTTCATCTCGATCTTCATATGAGCCATTCTCTGTGCTCCATCTACGAGAATTTTCGCTCCATTATCATGGGCCATCCTCGCGATCTTATGGACATCGGGTACGAAACCGCTGACATTAGAGCCTGCAGAGACTGCAACTAGTTTAACATTGTTGTTCTGAAGTATCTCCTCCAGATGATCTAAATCAAGCATCCCTCTCTCATCTACACTGACATGATGGGTCATACCCCGGTTCCGGTGAGGAAGATCATTCGAGTGATGTTCAAGCGCAGTGGTGACGTAATCTCCCTCAATGTGTGAGAATATGTGTGAAGCCAAATCTAGTGAGCTCGTCGTATTGGTGGTCATGAAGACCTCCATCCCACTGTTTGATAGGTCAGATATCCCCACAAGTTTCGCCACCTTGTCCGACGCATGTTCATACATTTCCGTCGAAATTCTCGATAGTGTGTGCTCTCCCCTGTGAACATTAGCATAGGATTCGGTGAGAACAGAGAGATAGGTGTCTATCACGGGTTGGGGAGCGTGCGTCGAAGCACCATGATCGAGGAAAATCAAAGGTCTCTCCTCGGCGTTTTCCGTCTTGGGGAGAACTACTTGAGTAATTGGGAAAAGCTCCCTTATTTGAGTGATATCCATATTTAGCAGATATTAACTTCAATATTTAACTCTGAAGACTGTCCCTATGGACATTAGTAAGGTATATCGTTCCCCGAGACAGAAAACCTGTTCCCCGTGATGCTGTTGGCGCTATAAGTCTTGGTGTTAATCTTCACGATTATATCATCGAGGATATTCTCAATCACGTCATTCTGAGTAGGTTGACCATAGGTCAGGTTCTGAACTAGCTGGTCAGTAAGTATCAATGAGCTTTCGCTAATATCATAGTTGAGATAGTTAAGATCCACACTGTCTGTGTTCTTGAAGGTGTAAAGAAACTCGAAGCCGAATCTTTCTGTAAGTAGAAAATAGTAATCGGACAATTCAAATCCTACGATCTTGTCCGTCTCATTCAATACCTCCTCATCCATATCTTGAAGAGAGTTCAAAAGGTTCCTTACCTTGCTGAAATCCAATAATGGTTGTTCCCTCCATTCTTTCTCCACGAGGATGTCCCGTTCGTCAAAAATCTTCACCGCTACTAACTCTGGTGGAACACCCTCTGTTACTGGAATCTTTGTCTTGAGGACCAATGAGTTCAGTAACTGATCCTCTAGGTCCGATGCTGTCATTGAACTATAAGCCCCAATGGAGTTTGTCACCGACTTTGAAATTGCAAATTCAAATACATTCAAAACATCTGACTCCTTGAAATCACTCAAGATGATGAAGTCAATGCTCCCAACATTCATAAGGTATACTAAGATCTCTGGGGAATACTCCTCAAGGTAGAGGATCTGCTTAACAATTGGATTGGTTCGGCTAATCAGATTTGCAGTATTCAGTATTTCATTGAGGTTCTGAACATTAACATTGTAGCAGATGACCTTGGGAAAGGACATCTTTGACAGGTTCTGGATCTGCTCCAAGGATTCAACCTCCAAGATGTCGTTGATCGTACTAGATCTCTGGAGGATATCATTTATTTTACTGGCAGGTTGATGAAGAACGCAGGTGACGTCCAGTCCGTGAAGTGCTCTCTTATCTCTTTTTAGGGAGTGCTTCTGGACTATGTCTTCGAGCATCATAAGTTCCTCATCCATGATGATGTAATTCGAGAAGAACTTAGGATCCACCGTCTGCTGGATTTCTCTCTTGATGTCAACTATTAATTGATATACGATCTTATATTCTTTACTTGTCAATGACCTGACAACAAAAATATACTGTACGTCTCCCTCATCAGCTATTATTAAGTCAATTGAGCCAATATCGATTCTTATAAGGTCATTACCTGTTGAAATTCCTTCTGAGAGTTTTGATGCAATCCCTGTGAAGTACAGCCCTATAAGTGTCTCTGACTTCTCAGTGATATCCTCCTTAATTTGGCAGAACTTGACCACGCTGTCTACTGAGATTATAACTCCAAGTAGCATCTCGTCCCACTCAAACTTCTCTTTACTCTTCTCCTTAGGAACTTGATTGACCTCCTGTGAGATAGTCTTCAATATTTT
>WAMJ01000127.1 GCA_015522385.1 Candidatus Heimdallarchaeota archaeon | reverse complement strand
TCGGCTGGAGATACAAAAATTTCAAATATTTGTATGTTAGCAAATCGTACCACTATCGGTACTGAATCAGTTAGGGATAGAGGTGAATAGAATGAGTTATCCCGATGAACAAGCTAACTTCCATGCAATGTCCAAAGAAGAGGTCATGGAGTACTACAAGACGTCTCCAGAAGGACTTTCGACTCAGGAAGCTAGTATCAGACTCCAACACTACCAGACAAATGAGCTTATTGAAGGGAAGAAAACTACGGTACTTGAAATATTCATTTCCCAGTTCAAGGACATTCTTGTCTGGACACTGATAGGAGCAGCAATTGTTAGTGGGGTTATCGGGCTCAAAGAAGGAGACTTTGTGGATACAATATTGATAGCGGTCATTCTGATTATCAATGCCTTTGTCGGGACCTATCAAGAATGGCGAGCAGATAAAGCTATCGACGCCCTGAAAAAGATGGTCTCACACCTTAGCCACGTACAGAGAGACAATGAAGAGTTAGAAATTCCGTCCAAGGAGCTCGTTCCGGGTGACATCATTATTATCAAACAGGGAGATCGAGTACCAGCAGATGCAAGGCTCATCGAGTCAATCAACCTCAGAACAGAGGAGGCTCAACTCACGGGTGAGAGTCTCGAAGTCCAGAAGTCCTCCTTCACCAAAGTACAGACCAATGCACCCCTTGGTGATCAGGTGAACCTTCTCTTCATGGGGACACATGTCGTATCTGGGAGGGGAAAAGCAGTTGTGGTTCGGACAGGCATGCAGACCGAGATGGGTAAAATTGCGGAGAATGTGCAAGAGATTGAGAAGGAGCCCACACCCACTCAAGTAAAACTTGACGAATTCAGCAAAAGGCTATCCTATGTCATTTTGGGCATGATGGCCCTCATGGTTCTTTGGGGTGTCGTCGTGGCTAACTACGAATTTGAGGAGATTCTCCTGATTGCAGTCACCCTTGCAGTGGCCGCAATCCCAGAGGGACTGGTTATTGTCGTCACATTAGCTCTAGCCCTTGGTGTCCAGAGAATGGCCAAGAAGAATGCAATTGTAAAGAAATTACCAGCGGTAGAGTCTCTTGGTTCAGTGACGACAATCTGCACAGACAAGACAGGAACCCTCACCATTAATCAGATGACGGTGAAAAAGGTCGTTACCTTCAATCCTCAAGGGGATCATCACTTCACCGTGTTCTCCCCAGAGGATATCAAAGGAGAGAGGAGGCTTGAGCAGAGAAACATCGAGATGCTGTACAAGAGTGCAGCACTTTGCAATAACTCTGTCCTCGACGACCACAGGGAGTTCGGCAATCCGACAGAGCTTGCCCTCCTCCGAGCTGTGGACGAGGTAGGTATGGATCGGAAGAATCTCTCGGAGAAGTACCGCCGTATCGACGAGATCCCCTTTGACAGTGAAAGGAAACGAATGACAGTCATGGTCGAGAATGGTGACACAAAAATCTCTTTCACAAAAGGAGCGCCAGATGTCCTTCTACAGATGGCGAAAAGTGTCGACTTGGGAGATGGTTCGACTGAATTAACCGATGCGATAAGAGAGGAGATTCAAGCGGAGATTGACCTGCTCGCCAATGAGGCCCTGAGGGTATTAGCATTCGGATATTATGAGCTCAAAGCATCATCGTACAACATCTATGAGTTTGAACAGAAACTAGTACTCACTGGACTTATGGGAATGATCGATCCACCAAAACCAGGAGTTAAAGAAGCGGTTGCAGACTGTAGGACTGCTGGAATCAATGTTATTATGGTGACAGGAGATCATATAAACACCGCTGTTGCCATAGGGAGAGAGATTGGTATTGCAGATGACAACTCGATCGCAATTAACGGTATTCAACTTGATGAGATGAGTGATGATGAACTTGAGGAGGAGATTGATAATATCGCGGTATTCGCGAGGATCTCGCCCACTCATAAACTCAGAATCGTTAGGGCCTTGAAGAATAAAGGTCATATCGTAGCGATGACAGGTGATGGGGTAAATGATGCACCAGCACTTAAGGGGGCAGATATTGGGATAGCAATGGGTTCAGGGACTGATGTCACCAAAGAGACAGCAGAAATGGTCTTGGAAGATGATAACTTCACCACGATTGTAAGTGCAGTTAAGGAAGGGAGAGGAATATACGACAACATGACCAAGTTCATCAGATACATGTTGTCATCTAACACCGCAGAGATCTTCACCATCTTTGTCGGCATTATGCTGGGTCTTCCCACACCGTTAATTCCGGTGCAAATACTTTGGGTTAATCTCGTCACGGACGGAGTACCAGCAATAGCTCTCGGTGTAGATCCGACATCGGACGATATCATGTTGAGGAAACCAAGGGATCCAAAAGAGAACCTCCTAGCAAAGTCAAGGATGAGCTATATCTTTCTAATTGGATTGTGGTTATCAATTATCACCCTCGGATCATACTATCTCTTCTATGCTACCCCAATTTTTGGGGTTCAAGGAGATCTGTTCAAGGCCCGAACAATCGCATTCACCATTCTCGCTACTGCCCAGTTTGTCAATGCTATGGCAGTGAGGGAGAGCCACCTCTCCATCCTCAATGCCAATGCTGTTAAAAACAAGACATTGCTCTATACGATAATAATCTCAATTTTGTTACAGATTGTTGTGGTTCAAGGAGATGATATCTGGCAGATGATTACGAATCAGGAGACAGACATCATTCACACTCTCTTCGAGACGGTACCCCTGAGTTATATGGAATGGGGATGGGTCGTAATCATGTCCCTCTCACTACTGGCATTCTCTGAGGTCATGAAGTTCATCAAAAGAAATACTA
>WAMJ01000126.1 GCA_015522385.1 Candidatus Heimdallarchaeota archaeon | reverse complement strand
GTAAATCTGCTGCATCACGGGATCATCGAGGTCGGAGTTCAGGATACGGATGGACTTCCACCCCATATCCTCCAGTAGCATGTCGATCAGCTTGTCCCTACGGCGGTTGGGTGGATGGAAGGTGTTCCCGTCAGTGAATACGGCGAGCTTCCCCTCCTCGAACTTCTCTAGGGGTCTCTTCCACCGAGTGCAATTAGATCCTTGAAGTAGGGGATAGTTCTTTCCAACCCTTCCTTTCTTCCAATCTTAGGCTCCCATCCGAGGATTTTCCTCGCTTTTGATATGTCCGGGCAGCGGCTTACTGGATCATCTGGAGGTAGCGGTAAGTGCTCCACATCCGATTTCGATTCAGTAAGATCGAGGATCTCGTAAGCCAGGTCCAGAATTGTGATACTCTCAGGGGAACCCATATTGAAAATCTCACCCTTAGCAGCTTCTTCGGGAGCGAACATCAAAGCGACTAACCCATCCACTATATCGTCGACATAACAGAAGCTCCTCGACTGCTTTCCGTCTCCGTACACCGTGAGATTTTCCTCACTGATTGCTTGGTGGAGGAAGTTGGGTATGACCCTTCCGTCATCGAGATTCATCCTAGGGCCGAATGTGTTAAAAATTCTTGCAATTCTTATATCGGTGTTGAATGATCTATGGTAGGATAGCAGGAGTGCCTCTGCGAATCTTTTTCCCTCGTCGTAGCAGCTTCGTATCCCTGTGAAGCTCACGTTACCCCTGTACTCCTCGTTCTGAGGTGACACAGTAGGATCCCCGTAGACCTCGCTGGTAGATGCCTGTAAGAACCTTGCTCCATTTTGTACCGCGAGGTCTACCATATTCTTGACCCCGATCGAGTTGCTCATCAGGATGTCCTGTGGGTAATCTATGAAATCTTTAGGCGATGCCCTAGACGCGAGGTTGAAGATGTAATCACAGTGCACACTCAGGGGGTGGATGATGTTATGATCAATGATTTTCAGGTGGGGATTTTTCTCCAGAGCGGGGAGTTTGCTGATATTTCCTGTAGAGAAATTGTCAATCACAGTCACCCAGTAGCCCATGCCGAGGATTCGCTCTGTGAGGTGTGAACCTATGAACCCTGCTCCACCTGTTATCACCACGTGATTCATCTGAACCTCTTCTGCGGTCCCTTCCTGCAAACAAATCTGCTTGGTCATGGCTCTTAATCCCCCCTACCATGTGTATTGTTCGAGAGGAACCAGTCGATGAATTCTCTCAATCCTTCCCTGATTCCTATTTTTGGCTCATATCCCAGCTCTTCTCTGGCCTTAGAGATATCCGCGAATGTATGTTCCACGTCTCCTTTGCGGGTTTCTTTTAGTTCCACTTCAATTTTAGTCCCCATTAATTCTGCAATCATCTCAGTTAGTTCTATCACAGATACAGGATTTCCGTTACCTAGGTTGTATATCCTGTACCCTCCCATATTTTTCGTAGACCTAATAATCCCATCCACGACATCAGAGATGTATGTATAATCCCTCTTCGAAGTACCGTCCCCGTAGATCTCTACTGGTTTACCCATGTGGATATTTCTCACGAACCTGTGTATTGCCATCTCGGGTCTTTGACGAGGACCGTAGACCGTGAAGATCCTCAACACGGTTATATTTATCTGGTATTGGGTGGAAAACACCCTCGCGAAGAGCTCGCTGCTCGCCTTAGCCGCGGCGTAGTTACTAATCGGGTGGTCAATCCTCTCGTCTTCCGTGGACGGTTTTCCTTCAGAATTCCCGTAGACTGACGAGGAGGATGCAAGAATGATGTTCTTTACTCCTGCTTCCTTGGTCACTTGGAGCAAACTTACAGTGGACGCGACATCGTACTCTATGTACGAGACGGGTAACTCCATTGATGGACCGACACCCGCCCTTGATGCGAGATGTATAACGAGGTCGATGTTGTTGTTGAGGAGAATTAGCCTGAGTGACTCGTCGGGCATTTTAATCTCGTAAAAGTGAAAATGTGGATTCCCGATGAACCCCCTCATGTTATTGACCTTGATATTCTTAGCGTAGAAGGGATCGAAGTCGTCAACACCATGAACCTCATATCCCATATCCAGCAAGCGCTCTGTGATGTGGCTACCGATGAACCCTGCACACCCAGTCACTAGTACTCTTAGTCTCATCTGCAGCACCTCATTTCCCCTGCTCTTCTGTGTGCTTGTACACAACATCAAGTTCAATCAATCCATTGTAACTATTGTATGTGCTCTTCCAGAATCGTGACACTACTCCCTTGAACGGCTCCTTCCTACAACGCTCGATGAAATTCCCAAAGTTCGAAGCGTACCCTTGGAAGTTCCCGCAGTACTTGCAGTACTCCTCAAGTAGATCCTTCATTCTTTCTTCTGTGACATCTGAAAGGCTCTGAGCTCCTGGTCGTAGTCCTGTCACTCTGTAGATCCCTCCTGCAACACCGCACGGGAAGTACCCGTACTTGTTCAGACCTATCCCGCAATAAGAGGTTACCCAGCATCCCTTCCGATAGTCGTGATTAGTGTCCTCATGATCTACTGGTGCATCATTGAAATCGGTGAAGTAGGGTATCGTATTGGAGTCCTTAGTCGTGTAGTGGTCGAACACCACGTTTGGATGTTTTGGTACCTCATCGAGAATTTCTCTAGTCCGCCTTGAGTAGCCATTGCTTGTTATTTGTAGGATAGTCTTGGGTGAATATGTTTCGATGTACTGCTCAATTATCAGCGAGATGATATCGAGGAAGTTGGGATGAATTGTCGGCTCCCCACCAAGGATATTGATGTACTTCCACTTCTTCCCGTTCTTGATGCTGTCCTCAATAAATTCTTTAATCTGCTCAAGACTTATATCCGTTCCCGTGCCCGGGACTTGAGCGGATGACCTATTACACCCATGGCATTTCAGATTACATCTATACGTGATGTCAATCTCTATCCGTTGGAGGTTAGGTTTGAAATCTATACGTGAATTCTCAATTTCGAAGGTCCGCAGACTCCTGCCCTTGATGATCTGGAGGTTCTTCTTGATCCTGTCCTTGTCTATTGCTCTTCGGTCAACAACACAGTTATAGAAGTCGAATCGAACAGGATTCTCTGCGATTTCCGCAAGGAGTGAGAAGAGGTTGGTGAACTCTTGGTCATGATACCACTCATACGATTTGCTCTTCTTCTCGAAGACCGAGTAGTTTGGGGCAGGTGGATTGTACTTCATGATATTTCTTGTTCCGAGTCTGAGTAGGAGCACGAGGCGGAACGCTTTTAGGTGCCCACCGAGCCCGTCGGCTCTTGGATCTGTAAAATCAACGGTCATGAGTCCAAGATCTGGTTTGCTCGGGACAATGTGCTTCCCGTAAATGAGATCGGCGTCGTAGAGTGATGCCCTCTCAAGGAATTCTTCTAACACGTTGTTCCCGAGAAGATAGTCCCGAGGATCGATTGGGATTATGAAACTTTGGTCATTCTTCACGAAAGTGGTGACTGCGGTGTAGAGGAG
>WAMJ01000125.1 GCA_015522385.1 Candidatus Heimdallarchaeota archaeon | reverse complement strand
GAGGTGGATGACATCAGGTTTTGTGTGAGTGAGTAGTCGGTTATAGTGAGTAATTAGCAGGAAACCAGTGTTACCCTCTTCCCTCTGCCTGATAATGTTTTCTGCAACCGTTCTCAGTGCGTCAATGTCAAGCCCAGAGTCAATTTCATCGAGGATTGCGATTGTGGGGTTGAGATATTTCATCTGTATCATCTCCCCCTTCTTCCGCTCTCCACCTGAAGCGTTTTCATTCACTCCTCGTGAGAGGAAGCTTGATTCAAGACCCATGGACTCCAGATCTTTTCGAAGCCTTCTGTGGAATTTGATTGGGTTCTCAAGTTTCGCTTCAGGATTTTTTGCATGCATCGCGGATCTTATAAAATTCGAGAGGGTTACTCCCTCGATAGCGGTTGGTCCTTGGAACCCGAGGAATAAACCGAGGTTAGCCCTCTGATCCGTGCTCATCTCTAGAATGGACTCACCATTGAAGAGGATGTCGCCCTCGGTGACCTCATAGTCTGGATGACCGAAGATGGTTTTAGAGAGTGTGGATTTACCACTCCCGTTCCTTCCCATGATCCCGGCTATCTCTCCAGAATTTATGGTCAAATTCACTCCATGAAGAATTTCGTTACCCTCTACTGCAACCTTTAGATTTTTTATTTCGAGTGTGCTCATTTATACGACTCCTTCGTCCTATCTTTACATCATTTGACTTGTCTGGAGCTTATAAAGACTTTAGATAGTTGGCGTTGATGAGTTAGATTGAGCTGCCATTCTTCTAGTGATTCCTATAGAAGTACCAATTACTTTAATCAATAGGATGACTCACGACAGCCCCTATTCAAAGATCTTGGAATACAATCCGACCTACAAACACTTTGGACTTTATATTCTAAACTCCTAATATGATCGATTCATCAAGCTACTTTCTAAAGTTATGAGAAAACATATTTTCCTTTATGCCATCAAGAGAACATCTTGTGAACATTTTCTAGCTGATCAATTGTGAAGTCAATCTCTTCGGTTGTATTGTAGATATAGAATGACATCCGATTAGTGGCAGGAATACACAGTTTCTCGACTGTCAAGGGCTGTGCACAGTGGTGTCCTGCTCTAATTGCGATACCTTCTTCATCTAGTAGTGTCGCAACGTCATGGGGGTGGATCAACATACCGTCGTTGTTGTATACATTGAAACTGATCACACCTCCTCGTTTCTCTATGGACGAGGGACCATATGTTCTCACCCAGTCATATTCAGTCAATCGTTTCATGGCGTACTCTGTAAGGTAGTGCTCGATCCCCCTTACCTTATTCATGGTGAGTTTCTGGAGGTACTCTACAGCAGCTCCAAGACCAATTCCGCCACCGACATTTGGGGTACCTGCCTCAAACTTCCACGGGAGGTCATTCCAAGTCACATCCTTGTAGGTAACAACCTTTATCATGTCTCCACCATAGAAGAGTGGTTCTAGTTTATCCAACAATTCCTCCCGCCCGTAGAATCCGCCTGAACCCATTGGGGCCATCATTTTGTGTCCAGAGAATCCCATGAAGTCCACCTTAAGATCCTTGACATCAACTTTCATGTGTGGTACACTCTGTGCTCCATCGAGGACAAACAAGGCGCCAGCATCGTGAGTAATGTCCGCCAGTTTCTTAACGGGGTTGATAGTCCCTAGGACATTGCTCATATGAGGGACAGAGACGATCTTGGTCTTGTCCGTGATTACTTCCTCTGCCGAAGTGAGGTCAAGCTCGGAGTTATCCTCATTAAGCTCGATGTACTTAAATGTGGCTCCTGTCCGTTCTGCGAGCTTCATGAATGGGATCATGTTGCTGTGGTGTTCCATCCTTGAGACAACTATCTCATCACCTTTGGAAATGAACTTCTCATATCCGTAGGTGAAGACATTGAGGGCCTCGGTCGTATTCCGAACAAACGCGACTTCCTTAAACCCAGCATTCAGAAAATCTGACATACGTTGGTGAGCCTCATCATACATATCTGAAGCGATCTCTGACAGTGCATGTATTCCTCTGTGCACATTGGCATTGTATTTGAGGTAGTACTCACTGATGGCATTGACAACCTGCTTTGGCTTCTGTGTTGTTGCGGCGTTATCAAGGTAGACGAGTTTCTTCCCATCTCTAACCGTTTCGTGAAGGATGGGGAAGTCCTCTCGTATTTTCTGAATCTCATCTGGGTTAATCACACATACACCTCTATTAATCTAAAGAAAAGGCAGTTACTATGTATTTATGGTGATTGATAATGAGTATTGAATTATATCATCCAATTGCGCCGTATTCTGCCATATCAATTTCGATGAGACGGTTTAACTCTACAGCATACTCCATCGGCATCTCCTTGGCGAAAGGTTCGAAGAATCCCATACAGATGAGAGCGAGTGCTTCATTCTCAGGAATCCCCCTCGACATAAGGTAGAAGAGTGTGTCCTGGGAGATTTTCCCGACTGTGGCCTCGTGCGTTATGGTCGCGTCATCTCTGTGGATCTCCTGATAGGGGAAGGTGTCGTTCTTGGACTCCTCGTTCAACAGGAGAGCGTCGCATATCACGTTGGATACACACTGTTTGGCGTGTGGAGCTACCTGTATTAGCCCCCTGTAGATAGTCTTCCCATCTGCCCTAGAGATGCTCTTGGCAGTAATCTTGCTGTGGGTTCTAGGAGCTAGATGGATAATCTTTGCACCAGTATCTTGTATCTGTCCATTAGATGCATAGGCTATAGACATGACCTCACCCTTTGCTCCCTCACCAAGGAGATAGATTGAGGGATATTTCATGGTCAGCTTAGAACCGATGTTCCCGTCTACCCATTCGACAAGAGCATTCTTGTAAGCGAAAGCTCTCTTGGTGACAAGGTTGTAGACATTGTTAGACCAATTCTGAATCGTTGAGTATCGTATCCTAGCTCCTTCCAGTGCCACGAGTTCCACAACTGCTGAGTGCAGGGAGTCTGAGGAGTACGTGGGTGCGGTGCATCCTTCAATATAGTGGACATCGGATCCTTCCTCCGCTATTATGAGGGTACGTTCAAACTGTCCTACATTCTGTGTGTTAATTCTGAAATACGCTTGGAGTGGGACTCCCACCTTCACTCCTTTAGGTACGATGATGAATGACCCTCCAGACCAGACCGCAGAGTTCAGAGCTGCGAACTTGTTGTCTTCGGGGGGTATGACCTTACCGAAATACTTGTGGAAGTACTCAGGATACTGCTTTAGCCCTTCGTCAGTAGAGAGGAATATTACTCCTTGTTCTGCAAGTTCTTTCTTTAGGTTGTGATATACCGTCTCGGAATCATACTGGGCGCCCACTCCTCCCAAGAACTTCCTCTCTGCCTCGGGTATCCCAAGTTTCTCATAGGTCTCTTTGATATTGTCTGGTACGTCGTCCCAAGTCTTCTCTTCCTTGTCAGAATACCTCACGTAATACCTGATCTGCTGGAAGTCAATGTCTTCAATAGCACTCTCTGCCCATTTAGGGGTGGGGAATTCCTCGAAGAGTTTGAGGGATTTTAACCTGAACTCAAGCATCCACTCGGGCTCGCCCTTTATTTTAGAGATCTCGCGGACGACCTCCTCGTTTAGTCCTCGATCGGTCGCTACTGTGAAATTCTCTGGATCTGCCCATCCTGCCTTATAATCAATCTCGATATCAGGCCTTTCGCTGGCGTCTTTAGATTCCATGTTACAACAT
>WAMJ01000124.1 GCA_015522385.1 Candidatus Heimdallarchaeota archaeon | reverse complement strand
GGTCTGAAGCTACTTGTCCTCCTGTTGGTTCTCTATGGGTTCAAAGGAGGAGCCCTGTATGGATATTCGGGAATTATCGTCGCCATTTTCGTCTGGATTGTCGGAGGCATGATCCTCCGATCGATATTCCCGAGAAAGAGAGTGAAGTCATCCCGAACGGAGAACGACCTTACAGAGAATGCACCAATGAATGTGCCACGTGATACGGTTCAGGTGGGGAGTGGGGCCAACACTCCTATATCCTCCCCGGAGTACGTGCCCATTGGTTCACCGGTGAACTCAGGTATAACCAAGGGTAAGAAAGCTGCAGATGTGCTTGTGTGCCAGATCTGTGGGACTGTCGAGCCCGATACATCAGCGAAGTTCTGCATGAATTGCGGAGCCAAACTTGCTTGAGTTTATTTACCAAAGTCCAGAAGCGACAGACCCACTTCAGAATCTTCCTTCCTTGTGATGGAGATATCAGCCTTGTGTATGACCAGCTCAAGAGTGGGACCAACGACACCCTCATTGAGGTGCCCTGTGAGAGCCCTGAACTCAGAGTCTCCCAGAACAATGTGGATATGCACATGAGGCTTACCATCGACCTTGCTGATCAGACCAGTGAGGCTTGTCACCTCAAACTCTCCGGCCAAATTAAGACTCTCGAATCTCTTCTCACCCAGTAGATATCGGGCTATATTCACCTCGGAGACTGCACCAATCCCGGAAATGTGCCCAGAGGTTATCCCCCTGTCCTCGAGAAAACCTAACAGGGTACTCACGATCTTCTCACCCATATCCAACCGGATGAGAACGATCCTTCCATCCTCCGTGAAGTCCATGCTATAACCTCCCGAAGAATTCTTCCTTGACTCTTTCGTCGAAGAAAGCGAAGAAATACGGCAACCTGTTGAAATCCTTGTCAAAGCGGATGGGATGTCCAACCTCGTCGGTACACACCGCACCAACGGCCTCAAGGAAGACCATGGGGACCCCAAAGTCATGCGGACTTGCCTTCTGGTAAAGTTGTACGGCAACCCTTCCCTCCGCCACCCCGATCATCGTGTTGTGTGCGCCCATGGAGTCGAAGGGCACCAGGTTCATCTGTTCCATTACGGGGATGTATGCCTCGCACCTCTTCTGTACATAGGTATTCGCAGGGAGATCAGGACGCTCAAAGGGAACAGGTTCTCCTAGACCATTCACAACCTTGAACCCCGAGCCTCTCTCTGCGTAGTAAAGCCGATCACGGGCAGGGAAGTAGATCGCAGAGGAGACAAACTCGTTGTCCACCGAGAACCCAGCACCGATCGCGTAGTCGTCCCTCCCCTTTGTGTAGGCTAACGTGCCGTCGAGGGGGTCAAGGTGAAAGCAGAATCTGGTCTTGTCCTTCGAGAACCACTCCACTCTCTGGGTGTCCTCCTCCGCATTCAGGGAAGCATCTGGGTGATGTGACCTCAGGATCTCAAGCGCGATGTCCTGAACAAGGTCGTCCACGATGGTGTGTGCAGTCGAACTCTCCTGTACGTACTTCGCTTCCAAGTCAGACTTCTTCGGCTCGTTCTTCACCTTGCCTCTGTGGGAGTTGAGGACTAAACCTCCCGACACAACTATGGCTTTGAGTACATCGAACATACGATACCACCTAGGAAGACAGTAATAAGTGATTTGTCCAGTCGACCAGCAGTCTGGAAAAAATGATTCAGGTCTGGATTCAAAGTATCCATTGAAGACGACTTCCTCCGCTGATTCAAGAAGTAAAACACATGCGCATTCGATCAAAGGTTTTATAGTGGACAAGTTGGGATTCAGAATGATGATCATCACAATTCAGGAAAAGACAGACACCTACCTGAGGTTCCAAGCCAAGGAATCGAGGGTGCAGAGTGACATCCACTACGAGCGTTACCCTGGCAGGGAGGATGCACACACCCTCTTCAACCTGCTCAAGGAGATGGTTCTGAGGCAGGATGGTGTCGCCATGTGTGGGTACGCACGAGACTCCACTTTCACTGAATCCATCGTCTTCCAGATACAGACGGAAGAGGGGACCGAGCCTGTCAATGTTCTGTTCGACGCGGTCAGGGAACTGAAAGACGTCAATGACCAGTTTAGATCCGCGTTCGAAGTAGCCTACGAGATCGACTAAGATGGACATATCCTCACTCCCCCATCTAGAGAGCTTACTGCAGACCCGATCAATCAGGTCGGTGCTTAGGTCAACTGACTTGGCGCAAGTGGGAGATTTCCTAACCAACTACATTTACACCATTATGCGCATAGGGATCAAGGGTAGAGCGGGATCAATCCATGTCTGGGATCAGTCCTTAGCCAGTGCTGCAAGGGAATCAGGACTCAGGAGGTACTTCGGGAGCCGTGCACAGAAAGATACTCTAGCGGATGGTGTAGAGGCCCTCATAGCTTTCACTTACCTCAGGGAGGTCTATACCCTTGAGGAGATGGTAGGCATTCTCTCAGACTGGATATCACCAGAAGATTTCATCTCGCGAAGTGCAGAGATCACTGCTTGCGGCTCTGCGTTTGAGAATCTCATTCGAAAAATACTGGCGAGATCCACAGAACTCTTCACTGACCTCTAGTCCTTCTCGTAGTTCAGGATAAGGATCAGAGGTTTGGCCAGCCGCTCGTCACTGACAAAGATCTTCTCACCTTCGTCGAGCTCCAGAAGATCCTCGTCTTTGAGGAATTTCCCGCGGTTCATAATGAGTGGTTGGGCTAGACCAAGGGAGAGGGCGATACGGTATTTGAAGTCCTTGATGATCTCACCTCGCCGTGCCATGACAGTCTGCTTCTCGCTCTTGTAGATAGTCCCACACATCGGGCATTCGACTTCCTTACGCTGCAAGGGTAAGTGGATGAAGTTATTTGTCAAGGTATCATACGTTAGGTAGTTGCTGATCGGATTACCTATCCCCAGTATCAGCTTGAGAACCTCTTGAGACTGAATACCAGCTATGATCGAAGAGGTGGTCGAGACCGACGGGAGTGGTGGCGGTGGCTTGAGCTCGATCTCCCTTTCCTCTCCCACAGGTGAGCATGCCTGCTGTAATTTGTCAGGAGTAAGCAACGTCTGGCACTCGAAGCACGCGGTCTTGTAGGGAATAATCGTTTGGACATCACCCATCATGGCATACATCCCCGCAGTGACCATGGGGATGTTCTCCCTTATTGCAAGGGAGTTTGCCCACCTGCGTCCCTCGTAGTTGTCAAGGCAGCAGGCAATGACCGTTATCTTCTTGACGACTTCGGAGGGTAACTTCTCCATGGCATGGGGATAACTGAATATCTCGATGTCCGGATTGAGGATTTTTAGTTTCTGTGCTGCCACCTCAGCTTTGTTCTGCTTGAGGTTCTCCTCGGTGAAGAGCATCTGCCGGTTAAGGTTTGAGATCTCGATGGTATCGAAGTCGACGAGATGGAGGTTACCCACCCCTGCAAGCGCCAGGTTTACCGAGAGATAACTCCCGAGCGCTCCTACCCCAAGTATGAGGACATGGGCTTCTGATAACGAGTCCTGATCCCAGTCGGGGATGATCTTCTGTCTGTTGTAGCGATCCTGCAGTTGAACGCCCTCGCTAAACTTAGATTCCGCCTTCGGTTCGTGTGATGAGATAGCACCTGTCACCATCTGCCATCCCCGCTGCCTTGATGGTCATGCTGTCGTCGAGCTGGTTCCCTCTGAAGACGATGATCACAAGTGATGCAGGGATCCTTCTCTTACCTGCAACAATCTGCTTGAGCTTGGCGACAGAATCTGTTTGTGATATTTCGACGTCAATTGGCTCTCCGCCACCTATGGCACTTACTACGCTGATTTTCATTATTCTCTATTGGTATAG
>WAMJ01000123.1 GCA_015522385.1 Candidatus Heimdallarchaeota archaeon | reverse complement strand
TACGAGGACGTTTACGACGCTGCCACTGCATCGGAGGTGATCGTCGGATTAAACTCTGGAATCATCACGGTATCGGTAAACGAGGGTGAGGTCAGCCCCTTCAGCCATGCAATCATCCTTACCTCTGTGTCGGACATCGTCGTAAATGATGACAGGCAGAGACTGATGATAGACCTCCATCAGCAGATGATTAGTAAATTGCGGAAGAGCGAGGACCTCCTCTTCGATCCAGTGCTTGTGAGCAGGTACTTCGATACGAAGATATCTGCGACAGGACGATCAGCTGAACAGAGGGTGGTCTCCTATATTGTGCTCAAGAACCCTACCTTGGAGGATCTAATCTCCAGAGGTAGTGAGGAGATAGGTCTGCACCCCAACGATATCGTGGAAATCCTCAAGAGCTCAGAACAGATCCTCCGACTTGGAGACAGGTTCTGGCAACGAGACATGCTTCTCGCAATTCTCGCAATAAAAGGCGAGGACATAGACGGTGTGGAACGGTATGGTGGTAATGCGATAGCGGCAGAGGAGTACAGAGAGATCCTCAAGAGGGTTCCTCCGCTCAAGCTCTTGGAGAATGCCGTCGTCAGGTACGTAGGGGTGAAGGGTCCTTGTACCCTTGGAGAACTTCTTTCCATCTTCGGGGCTGAAGAACAGGTCCTCAAGGAGGCGATATTCTCTCTGCAGAGATCGGACATCCTGCTGGCAGGTGAATTCACCAGTGATGAAAGGCAGTACCTGCTCAACGAGGACAGGATAGCCCTGTCGGAGTCTGCCCAGGATGAGGGGATTTTCTCCCTCTCACAACTGAATCACCTAAGACTTGCGAGCCAGCACCTCACGAACAAGGTAAAAGGTGACATCGTGGAGACACTCGAGCATATCGGGCCGGTCAGGCATGTGGCGGACATATGGAATAGAGGGCAGTTCTCGTGGACTGATCTCAGGATGTCCATGGATACACGGGAGATCTACTTCGGCAGATTCTTTGCCGGGCGATCGGTGTTCGTTCCATCCTCACTCGTTCCCCTCCTGATCCGCATTTACAGGAGTGTTGTAGACCTTGATCCCAAGACCACTGCTGTGCTGGACTATATTAGATTCAGCGGTTCTGTCAGGTACTCTGATTTGATATACAATATGGACATGCCCTCTGAAGAGGTGAAAGAGAGGTTGAGAATCCTCGAGAGCCAGATGTACATCAGCAGGACTGGCTGGGATTTGTCCATGAGCTATGCAACTCGGGATGTCTTCTATATACCCGTGGAGTTTGATTGGCGAGAGCCAACGGATGAAGACTACGACCTGTTCATCTCCCTACTCATCAGATGGTATGGTCCCTTGACGGTCGAGAGCATTGGGCGGATCAGTAAGTTGGAGTACAGTACGGTGGAAAGAAGCCTTCGGAGACTGGGGATGGAATCACGCCATGTCTTCTCTAAGGACTACTTGTACTACGGATCCAGCAGTGACTTTGAACGGATGAGCGATGTACCGAGAAACATGGAGTTTCCACACCACATCTTCCTACTCTCTTCCTTTGATCCCTACCTCAATACCAGCGGATCGGTCTTCAACGTCCTTACCATGAGTCCGGATACCTACAGGGTACTCTACCGCGGTAAGGTCGTCGGCACGGTACTCACCAGCCCGAAGAACGACTACCTCGAGGTTACCAACATCACCATCCCAACTCTGCTCAGGGATGACCCAGACTTCCTGTCGAAATTGGCTGCTGCCTTCTTCGACTTAGCGAATGTCGTGTACCAGATGAAATCCGTGGTAATAGAGGAGATCAGATCATCCCCACCCAATTTCCCGGAGAACGAGCTGTTCACGATCGTCATGTCCAGGTTAGGGTTCACCCTCGATATTGATCACCTCGTCGGTGGACTCACACACTCCAGCTCTATCGGACTTCGAGACATCATCGAGGTCAAGCTCCACAATATCATCTCATATGCTGAGGAAGATAGGGAGATAGATCAACTCATCAAGGAGCTGGGACGATTCACCATGAACAAACTCATGTCTCTATCGTCCTTGCCTAAGGTTCAGCTTACGACTATCCTCTCTGACAAGGTCAGAAGAGGCGAACTCTACTACAAGAACAACTACTTCTACACTGATACCTTCTGGGGATTATTGGAGGAGGATACGAAGTCCATGACAGAGGACGAGAAGCATATACTGGAGATCGTCGAAGCGGGGGAGAGGACGGAGGAATATATCAAAGGGGAGCTCCGGCAGACCGATACCCATATTACTCATCTAGTTCGATCGTTGGTTGGGAGGAATCTCATCGATCCAGTAAACCCCTTTGAACACCACCTTGTCTGGAGACGATCGGTGAGGGTGCACCTCCCGAGTATGGATCTATATGATAACCTATATCGTAGCATCCGTATCCATGGTCCCATCTCATTCGAAGAGCTGATCACCCAGCACAGAGAATTTTCGAATTTCAGCCGGACATTTATCCTGCTCAATCTTTCAAGGTTGTTGGAGGAGAGGAGGATTGAGTCCATCTGGCTGGGAGAGAAGAGACGGCAGGTTTTCTATTTCTGCCCCGAGCTCACCTCTGTGCTAAAGAATCCAACGAGATCATCGAAGCTCCCGAAGTGGATGCTGGCTGACTCACAGAGCCTGCCTATGAAGGAGCTATTGGGGATCTCCAACCTCTTCTTCACAGGTCTAACCCACGCGCTCTTCAAGGAAGGCAAGATCGTCGCCACGATGGCCCTTGACATCGACAGCGATGAGCTTGTGGTTAGTTCCCTCAGACTAATTCCAGATCTAAGCGATAACGATCTACTGGGTATAGCACAGGAGCTGGAGAACTACGCGTCGAGCAACCTCCGACAGGGCGTGGTGATAGAGAAACTGTTCGACCAGAATATCGATTACTGGAGGAGTTAGTATGAGGAAGGTAACATTGGAGCAGATCCTGCATGCGAGATCACGGGCACAAGGGCTCTTTGGAGACTACCCGAATCGTAGGATGAGTAAGCTTCTGAGCGACGCTTGGTACATAACGCACAAGTTCTCGGTAAACTCACGGCTGAGTTACAACTACAAACACCCCATGAAGGCTATCAGGAGGAGTGCTGTGGAGATGATGATCGGGAAACAGCGAGTCCACGTCTCATTCGATACGTTCGCTTTGCTATACCGTTTCAACCAAGTGGATCTCAAAGATCAAGGACTCACTGACCTCGTGGGGGATCATGGTCATATAAGCGAGAATGAGCTGAGGAACAAACACAAGAGTAAGGGACTGAGCAAATTGGTCACCCCCTACGTCAAAAGTTCGCAGCTTATAATCGTCCATAGGGAGCAGAGGAAGGAGTACTGGATGCCCTCTGCCTTCTACAGGTTCTTAAGAGAGCAGTCGATAGTTCCGGATTATGATGACGTACTTCGAGAGATAGTTACAAGGATCGTTAGGAGTTATCCGTTTGTCAACTTAGATCAGATTGAAGCTCTCTCTGGCATAGACAAGTTCGAACTGGGTAGACCGGTTCACCAACTTATTACGGACGAGGTGCTTGAGAGAGTCCAGACCGACAACCTTAGTGAAAAGTTCTGTGTCCATGGAGAGGATGCAATCCCACGATCAAGTTATCCAAGCTTCGTCCTTGACTCCAAGGACCCAATGATAATACTGATTTCAAAGGGGAGGGAGATGGAACTCCCTGGGACGCGTTACTATTATTTCTCCGATGGATCCATACAAGGAGGCTTTAACCTGAAAAAGACGGGAGATACCCACCTCGTATCAAATTTCAGGAGTCTGCCCTTAGCAACCATAAAGCAAGAGCAAATGCTAAGGGAGATTATAGCTTGGGGAGAAACACAGTACCTTAACCTTGATTTTGACCAAAAAAATTCACCGCAGGGAGAGGTGAGTAGTAGATTTATTAGGTTGTTAGAGGAGAGAGGGTACACTCATGTCCCGAAGGGTCTGGTTTTGAACAGCAGTAGGGGGAAGACAGGTAAATCCAGATGGAGAGACGCGTTTGCCCAAGTCTTGAGCAGGAAATATACAACGATTGAGGAATTCATGGATTCTGCAATTCAGGTGGAGTCTGAACATTCCATCAAGGTGAGATTTGACGTCCCCTTTGTTGACCTCTCCAAATACCCTCGTGTTTACGGGCTAGGGGGAAGAATGGCATATATTAGCCCAGTCAATCTCCCACTAATACTGTGCTCCGAGAAAAAGCCCTACGAGTCATCACTCATTCCTGACAATGTCCTTATGTGCATTGACAGCTCGATCATCATAGACACGGGTGAAATCATCGAATCTCTCAAATTCCCCACGCAGAAGATAAAGAACGCCTTGTCGTTTCTAGAGCATCACCATATGATCCGACGATTGGGGGCAAGTGATGGTCTGGACAATCAACTGTGGCAACGGATGGAGGTGCATAATTCCAATATGACAAAGGAAGAATGTAGGGTGGGTATCGTGAGAAAACTCCTTCAACTCACTCCTCCCGTCACCACTCTTCAGTTAGTAAGGTACCTCGGATGGTCACTACCAATGATCCAGGAGACTTTGACTTCATTGATCAGTCAAGGAGTCGTGCGGGAGGGTTACTTCCTTGAGGACATAGATGAGTTACAATACACCATTGAGAGGGAGACCTCTACGATACGTGAAACGGGTATAGAGTTCTATCCGTCGAGTGAACCCATTGCACTGCACCTTACCGAACTGATCAAGCTCCATCCAGAGATAGCACCTACTGAGAGTCTTTCTCCCTTCCAAGAGGTCTTCATCCTGCTGGACAATCACGATCCCATTGGATATTTTGCGATACATCGGGGGGATGAGGACAGGATTCAAGTCTTTCTGGTGGAACAGCACATCGAGTCTGTGATTCCTGTGCTTGAGAGGATTGCAGGATACTTCCGGAAAACGGGTAAACTGGTTACGATTAACAATCTCCCAGCTACAGACAAGAGGTATGAGCGACTACGTTTCGCCATTGAGCTAATTGGATACAGGATATAGAAACTACTTCCTGGCTTTCTTCTTCTTAGATTTGGCTTTTGGTTTAGTCTTCTTTGGCTGGATTTTGGTAATTGGCTTCTTGAAGTCGAAGATCTTACTCGCCTCCAGCTTGCCAGTGAGGATCTGGTACCCAAAAATAATAGCGAAGCCTACGATTGTTCCTAAGAGGACATAACCTAGCCATGTGGTGAACGAAACACCAACCTCTGCTATCGGTACAACCTCCTCCTCTGGAGTAATCTGCATAAGCCATGCGACCATATTCACGAAAAGGGCCTTGTTCCCCCTGGTGTCAATCCATGACTGACCGTCTCTGTACTCGAGATCACTGAACATAATCGTTGAGCCGAGTGACATTGTCCTACCTTCTGCATCCTGCATCTGTCTTCCAAGTATCCATGAAATCGCATTGAAGTTAGGGTTGTAGTTCTCACCAACAAAGTACGTTGACGAGGATACGTTACCTTTGACGTAGTTGGAGTAGGATTTACGGCTACCAGTATATGTATCCCTGATACCAGATCCATAAAACACCACGTCTTCGAACTCCATCACTCCAGATACTATTGCCTCTTCGTTGACAGAGCTACTGTTAAGTACGAGGTATGATTCATTGTATCCGTCGTTGTTCTCCTCGTCAATGAGGATTGTAGGGCTGTCCTCCTGCCTTGCGTCACCAACGTGGAAGGCACCGAAGTTATTGTACGGTTCATTCATGAAGTCGTTGAGCAACTTGGGATGACCTGTTATGTTACCGTCTTTAGCGAGTGGATTCCCGAGGTAAAGGACACCACCTCCATCCTGAACATAGTTGGTGAGTGCAGTCTTCTCCTCCTCCGTTGTCGAGGCATTCTCACCGGGGTTGGTGATTATGAGGAGGTCTGCACCTTGTAGATTTGTGTTGGTAAAAGTCTGATTGAACTCGATAATTTCAATCTGTGTATTGTACTTTTCTTCGATGGCTGAGAGTGCGTCGAATGCACCTGTCAGATTTGCGAGGGTGAAATTCTGCCCGTGCGACACATCGTAAAGAATGATATACTTATCGGCAACTTCAGCGGAGACAGATGGGACTGCAGGCACGCTCAAGAGAAGTACCGTGAATATAGCGAATATAATGACTGTGGGTCTTGGAATCTTGTTTTTCATCAAATCTACAATACCAACGATAAGGTGGTGTATTATTAATCTCTCGATATTAATCTCGCGAAATCGTTGTCAGGCCTTTATGAATTTGTAAACAATCCTGTTCTTTCCAATTTCTTGGGGAACAAGCTTCATCTTCATCCCAACAGAGGGCATGGAAGTCACACCAACAAGGTGGGCAAGGAGTGACACCCCCTCTTCAAACTTACCGATTGCTGCGATGTAAGGTGCTTTGTCACTGAATGACTCAGGAGCAAAGTGAATTACTGTGAAGGCGGTCATGGTTGCCTCTGTCCCGATCTCGATTTCCTCCATCTCCGTGGAGAAGCAATTGTTACATCCCCTACGTGGCGGGAGGAAGACCTTCCCACATTTACTGCACTTACTGCCTATGAGTCTGCCGTCCTTGAGCTTCTTGGAGAAG
>WAMJ01000122.1 GCA_015522385.1 Candidatus Heimdallarchaeota archaeon | reverse complement strand
GATAGCCGAATCTGCCTAAAGGGAATATTCAAGTCCAGTACTTCTTTCTTGGTGTTATTCACTAAGATGTCGTACTGTCTAGTATCTTCTAGGTAGAAGACGGTCAAGTTGTACCTTCCGTAGTCAAGGGTGAGGTCAGTCATACCTGACGTATTGAACGTACCGTCAATTTCGAAGTTGTCAACATCTGAGCGAATTACATACCTAAGTGAGGAGATAGGTACCCCATGATTTACCGTGGTAAATGTCTTCTTGAACCTAATATTCTGAACTTGCACATTGACTGCTACGTCAGAGTACAGACCAAACAATTGAGAGAAGTTAGTTGGCACAACCTTCCCGTTTTGTTTTGTGACTTCGACCCTATAGATATTCGGTGTGAGGAAGAATTTCATGCTAGGCTTAAGCGTACTCGATATGATGGGGTAGGTCGATTCATTCTCATAGATCTTGATGACATAATCCTTGAAATTTTTCGATACATTTCCGAGGTAAAAGTTCAGCGAAATGGAATATTCCTTCAAAGCAATTTCAAAAATATCTTTTTTTGAGATCACTGCAGGATCGTACTTAACTCGGATATGTCCTACTTGGTAGTTCTGAGCGGTTGACAAGAACCGCCCAACAGGGAGGGAAACAAGAATCTCGTCATTGTAAAACGAATTCTCTAGAATGTTGACCACCTTGACATCAAGGCTCTTCTCAGTGATGATAGAGTCCAATGTCACCCTGTCACCTATAGCAAGACCCAGCCTTTTGGCGAGGTTTTCCCCAATAATAGCTGATGTCCCCTTGATGTCATTCGGACCGTCTTCTTGTGCTAGTTTACCTGTTTCATCAAATGCGACCATCGATGAGAATCTTCCTGCTCGTAAGTAAATTGGAAAATCCCCGACAACAATTGGTTGCAAGATCTCGGGGCTTGTTTGAATAATTCCCGGCAAACCCTGCAAGGAGCTCTCCAGGATTTCTGGGATCATGGAGGTAAAGGGTGTGGACGCGTCCGGATTGAATATCACAACAACATTCTCCTCATCACCCAAGAAATCAGTACTTACGCTGTTAAGGTCATAGATTACAGATAGCGAACCAACAAAGATTGTAGAGGAGATGATAATGACAAGAATACTGTTATACATCCTTCGTCGGGGAATGATCTGTTTAAGTTTGATAAAGTCTAAGAACGAACCCATTAACTCTGCCTCCTGAACCTGTTGTAGATTGGGATTGCGGAAGCTCCAAGAGCTATGAGTTGACTCTCGATTATTCTTTGCAACCCTTGACCTAAGTATATCTCGGGGGGTATGAACACCCCGATTCCCAAGACAGTCAATAGTGAAAAAGCGGAATTGACGAAGATGAACGAGATCAGTATTCCGAATACAGCTCCGATTAGTCCTATAAGTGACGCTTGACCTGCAAATAGGATTATAATCTGACCAGTTGTGAAACCTATTGATCTCATCACTCTTATTTCGGCCTCGGATTCATCTATAATATTCTTAATCAGAATTGCAATAGACATGAAGCTTAAGGCAGAGATCATCAGATAGAGATAGTACATAACCTTGACAATCTGTTTTGCAGAAGCTTGAATGAACCTGTCTTTTCCGTTAGAAAGCGTTACTGTCAGACCTTCTATCTTTAATAGCTCATCTATGAGAGGTGCATCAACAGTATCCTTTGCTGTTCTAACAATAAACCTGTTGAAACCTTGAAAGTCCTCAGGAGCCTTGGAGATATCCATGAGTAACCCGAAAAATGCCTCTGTATTTACTGAAGAGAAAAGTACTGTTTCTATATCATCCTCAATCACTCCAGGATCGGGTTTGATAGTAATCTTATTTTCTGGGTGGATCCCGCTGGTTGAAAGGGATATACTATTCTGGACATCAATATAGAGACCAGAGTTATTCAACCCTATTCCTTCAATCCGTTTATAGAGGGGAAAGAAAGAGGGGAGGTATTCAGTAAGGTTAACTATAGTCATCTGCAGAGGGTACGTGATGTTGCTCTGCTCCACTGTCACATCGAATATGGAAAGGTAGAAAAAAGACTCTACGAAGTACCTGTCTAACACGGAATTCAGTTTATTTATCTGATCGGTTGAAAACACGATATCGTCGGGTGTTACGGTAATTTCATTGGCTGTGGCAGACGACGGTAGGACAGCGAAGTTATCTATCTGTGACGAGAGAATATTCACCATCTGAATGGTCCCTGAAATTGCAATGATGCCAATAGAGAGGATCTTTATCGCAGTGACCGTCCTCCTATGGTTGTGTACAAAATATCGAAAGATCAAGGATCCATTCACATAGTTCAGTTGAACAAGTAGGTATAAATTGCTTTTGAAAAGTCTACACCACTACTCTGTATAGGATGAACTCTGTATTTTCATAGACTACTATTCCGTTATTCTCCATGAAGGAAATAAACGGGTACTTGGATTTGTAGACCTGTTCAAAGACATTGTAGAAGTAGTGGGGAGGTTTCATCGCCACCAGTAACCTGATGTCATTGTTGATGAATTCCTGTATAACTTTCTGCTCATCTGTTGAGAAGAATATAGACTCTGTGTCTACATCCGGTACTAGGAGACTATCTAATTCCTGTAATTCCAAGAACGGCCGGTTGAGATAGTACTCATAACCCGGGAGGTTGAGACCCACAGTGATCTCGTTATTCGGATATCCCAACCTACCTACAGCCTCGTACAATTCTCTGACTGCCCGTCGATTGTCGTAGATAAACTGGTCTGAATATTTCTCACGATCAAACCCTGAATAGGCCAATAACCCCGTCTCTAACATGTACGGGCCAAATATTCCAAAGAAGGACATTCCGATTAACACATTGGTAAAGACCACCTGCCTTCTCGGTACTTTCACTGACTTGAGATTCACCTTCAGTATATTCTGAATCTTACTTGAGTCGTTAACAAAAACAGCAACATAGACAAAGAAAAAGTTGAAGGCGATTATGTAGAGGAATGTTATCCAGAGCTGTGAGTGATAGGCATAGAGCGCTCTGCTATAGAACTGAGTTGCGGTATGGAATGGGATGAACGGCCAGTATAGAAGAATTCCTGAGGCAATTGGTACAAAGAAGCCTATGAATATGTGCTTCGGTAGAATATCGTACTTCTCGTCATTCATTATTACCATGTAGAACTTACGCTCTGAGGATCTGATGAAGAAATCATATGTTCTGAGCATCCCGTCCACTGTCATGAATGAAATGGGTATCCAGACAATGGAGAGGTACCTTACGGACACTGTGGAGAAATATGTCAACCACATCATGTAGAAGAAGGTGAACCAGACTAGCATGAAACTAAGTTTACTCTCTTTCCTATTTCTCAGTATATTTGAGATGGAAACAAGCCTGAAGATCCCTAGTAATCCATTGAACTGTGACCCGAAGAATATGGCAAAGATTGACATGAACCAAGATGATTTCTGCGCATTCTCCATATAAACCAGTTCTATATATGAGACCCCCTCATAACTCCAGTTAATTTTCAGGGAAATAATCTTGAAGTAGAGATTGTATAGGAAATCCGAAGCACGGTCTACCCTACTGATCTGCCATAACCAAACCACGGATACAATCAGTGGAATAGCTAACGTCCACATATACTTCAACAATCCAGTATCCTGAAACTCTTTGTCGGAGATCAGTAAATAGAGAAGGAGAAGTCCAAGAAGTGCCACAAAGACCACTGTTCCTACGTAGTTTGTCGCAATTCCCTTGATGACAAGGAATGTTGTAAACCCAAGGACAACCGGGATCTTGATAATCAAATTGAACTTCCTCATGCCAAATATTGGGAAAAGGAGAAGAACTGCCAGAAATATGGTAAAACCAGATATTTTCGAGGCCACTGCAAGGGCTGCAGCAATGGAGCCGATGACAAAATAGTAACGAGCTTTGACCTGCAGACCTTCCTTTAATAAATTCCTACCTTTATAGAAGAAGAAGATCGTACCTGAATAGAAGAAAGTGAGGGGGAGTTCTTGGTAGTACATATACTCCCTGAATGTCATATAGAATGCAGGAAGTGTGATTAGATGTAGTATCACCAAGAGTGAAAATTTGTCCCCGAATCCAATCTCTTTGCCAAATAGGTAGATAAGTGACAGAATCCCAATGATATAGGTAATCGGGAAGAGCTGTGCATCAAAATCAGTTGTGAGATAAAGGTCATAAGTCAGTAAAAGAGTATTCAACGGGGGTTTGAACGCTGGGAGAAAGTTCAAGAAGTTCGGTGCAGCAGGGATCTCGTCGCTAGTATAGAAGTATTTTGCATTTGGTAGGTAGAAATGAAGAGTGTCCCATCCTCTCGTAGGCATGATGAAGTTGAACACGGTGATGGCTGTTATGATTGTGGCGATGATGTAAACCAACACCCTCTTGATATCATAGACATGTGTCGATTCTCGTATTAGTTCTAACTTCTTGATGGTTTCTTTAAAATTTGTCGTGTTCCACGTGTTCTCAATATCCTTAATCTTGGAAAGTGACTGGACAAGGTAGACAATTATTACAAGACCATTGAGGAAGAAGAAGAAGTAAACCACTTGGTCAAGAGAATCTCTAATAAGTACCCCTACAAGAATCATTGGAAGTATCAAGGTTGCGGTTCCTATTGTCATGGACTCAATGAAAATATAGAGGATGAAGACCTTCTCCTTGCTGAAGGGGGAAAATTCTTTTCTCAGATAGTACCCTGGAATCAGTATGGTCAAAAGCAGGAGAAATGCTTGAACGAACATTGTACAACTCGTCCTCCCCCTACTAATTATATACTTATAGACAAGATAAAGGCACAATGGGCGATCACATATCCGAAAACCTCTAATCTTCGCCCTCTGAATTGAAGTAATGCTGGAAGTAGTTCTGTTCAGAACCAACGAGATTGAGATATATGACGAGGACATCCAGAGAGAGGCAATCTGGTACCGATTCAAAATATTCGCCTCGGCAATCCTTGCTGTTTCATGGTTAGTAATTTATCTTTTCCTCACAATATATTTTCCCTCTAGCCCCTCCCTCAATGTTTTCTTGATTATTATGCTAATATTTGGGTTAATTGCTGCTGGGGTTGTAATATGGGACAGCTCCTACGACCTCAGAACATCAAGACTTGGAGCTATCAAGCTCTATTTCAAGAAGGGTGAGCTTCAGCGTATGGTCAAGCTAAATAGAATATCTCTTCAGTCCAATATCTACTCAGAGGAGGAGGTTAGGATCGACCAAGCTGTCGGTCTTCGAGTTATTGAGGAGAATCATATTGTGCATAACACGGTGGCTTGGACACTTCAAACTTTCAGGAAGGAGGATGAGCTCTTCTTCAATGGCTACGTGGTAGAAATCGTCTATGATTTCCAAGGTGATGGAGTTCCAATATTCAGAAGCTACAATCCCGAGACGATCCAGCAGTTTATTCTGACAATCAAAGAGTTACTTCCCAATATCAAAAAAGTAAGCTATCATACCTGCACCAAGAAGGATGTTAACTCTCCTATTCGGTACCTCGAATATCAGACCATGGACAAGGAAGACCAATCTGAGTTTAATGATCCCCGAGTTACACTACCCAAGGAAATCAGAGAATTTCTGAAAGAGAAGTATAAAATTCTGTAAATATCACTAGTCCCCTGAAAATACATTTTTATGCAACGCACAAGACGAATTCAGTATGGAGTCAATATCATCAGACATCATAGTTGAAAATCTCCCTCAGGAGATGATGAAAACCAAACCAAATGATGATGAACTCGGATTTGGAACGGAGTTTACCGATCGGATGTTCCTTCAAGAATTCAAGGGAGGTCAGTGGCAGACTGGTAGAATCATGCCGTTCCAAAACTTCTCACTAAGTCCAGCAGCGCTGGTGTTTCACTACGGACAGGCAATCTTCGAAGGTCTCAAGGCATACAAGCACCCTGATGGTTCAGTTGCACTTTTCAGACCGGAAAAAAATGCTCAACGATTTCACAGGTCAGCCAAGCGAATGATGATGGCACCTGTACCAGAGGAGTTCTTCTTGGAATCAGTAGAAAAACTGGTAGCTCTTGAACATGAATGGATACCCCGTAAGTTAGGGACGTCCCTCTACATCAGGCCTACCATGATAGCTACACAGGCTGTTCTTGGAGTTAAGCCATCAGAAGAGTACTACTACTTCATTATCCTTTCCCCATCCTCAGCGTATTTCAAGGAAGGTTTCTCACCAGTAAAGATTATGGTGAGTGACAAATATGTAAGAGCCGCAGTCGGAGGGGTAGGAGATGCTAAAACCGCTGGTAACTATGCTGCATCTCTCTATGCTGGTTATCTAGCCAAGAAAGAGGGATACTCGCAAGTTCTGTGGCTCGATGCCAAGGAGAATCGATACGTGGAAGAGGTCGGAGCGATGAACATCGCTTTCGTCATGGATGACATTATCTACACACCACCTCTTCGAGGTTCAATCCTTCCTGGAGTCACAAGGGACTCAATCCTGAAGTTAGCGCCAGATCTGGGTTATAAAGTGAAGGAAGAAGCTCTTGCAATTGATGTGATAGAGGAAGCTGCAAAGTCTGGAAACCTAACTGAAGTATTTGGGATGGGGACTGCTGCAGTCATCGCCCCGGTCGGTGAGCTCAAGTACAAGGATGACGTGATGGTCATCAACAACGGTGAGATCGGGAAAATTACCAAAGACCTCTACAGCAATCTGACGGGTATTCAGTATGGTACACTTGATGACCCTTATGGCTGGGTCAAGAAGATACAAATCTGACAACTTCAGAGGTATTTTACCACCATAAATATATTCACGTAAATTAACAATTAATTATATACCTCACAATCAGGGAAAGAATAGTCTATGAGTACGATCTCCAAAGACCTCGAAACTGCCATTATTAATCTTCAGTCGGAACTGGACGAACAGTTCAACTTGGTTATAAGTCCTTGTGAAGAATGGCTACAGGAGATCCTATCATACTACCATGAACTGGGAGGGAAGAGATTGCGTCCTGCCCTTCTCATAGCTTCCAGTCTTGACTACGGTCTCCCGCCTGAAAAGATCCTTCCATACGCTACTGCACTCGAACTCATGCACACATTCTCGTTGTTCCACGATGATGTCATAGACGAGGCAAAGACAAGAAGAGGTTCGGAGTCAATACAGATGAAGTATGATGTCCCAACCGCCATTGTCGGCGGTGATGTCTTCCATTCACTCATCCACGGATACATCACGGAATTGGCCCTTAATGGTGTCCTCGACATCAAGTCGGCGATGAAATTCCTGAATGCACTGATCCTTAAGGTAGAGCTTCCAATTGGTGCTGCAGTACTCAAGGAATCCCACTTCGCAAAGTCAATAGAAATACCCAAGTACGAGGTGTCGATGGAGATCAACGAGCAGAAGACTGGTCCCGTCTTCGCGCTTGGAGCGGTTACTCCAGCTCTCCTGTTGGAATACAACGAGGACGAAGAGATACTCTGGAGATTTGGCAACCAGATCGGGTTGGGGTACCAACTTCTTGATGATTTGGTAGATATTGTAGATTTCAGGTCAGGGAAAGATATCGGTGGCGATTTTAGGGAGAAGAAGAAGACTCCCCTCCTGATAAAGGCATACCTTCGAGACCCGAAATTTGTCTCTGCGTTCTTACAACACTCCGATATTACAAAAGAGATGGTTCTGGATTTCTACAATCACTTCCAGAATGAGATTACTGAGATCTGGAGTATTGCATTCAACCATCTCAATGATGCTATCAAGCTCCTCCCCACACTACAGAATATCAGTACAACCGAACATATGATGAGCTTCACAAATATCCTTATCGAGAAAGCATACAAAATAAGGGACGCCATTGAGCAGTTCAGCACTCACTAATCTCTACTTTCGCATCCTTTCTTCATCGTCTATAAAGTTCTCAACAGCCTGTCGAATAAGCTCTGCACGAGATTGGAACTCTCCTTTTTTGACCATCTGGTTAATCTTCTTGAACATGTCTTGGGGAACCTTTAACGTAATTGGAGAGAGTTTGTTCTCTTCTCGGACGGTTTTCTTGATCCTTGCTATAATACCACCAAAATATCCGAGTAGTCCCAGAGATATAAGTTTTTCTCAATCACTCCCATACTCTTCTATAAGGTCATTTAACTTCTCTTTGAACATGTTGAACTGATCAACCATCTCTTCATAAAGTGAAGGTTTGTAGATAGCCTTAGAGAGGAGAAAGAAGTCGGTACGTCCTATCCGAGATAGAAGGAGACACTCTTTTACCACCTTGTTGTTTCTCATATATTTCTCTGATTCTCCAGTCCAGTTGTTTTCAAAGGGTAATTGGGCCAATAGTTCTATAAGCAATCGAGCAGTATCCTCATCTCCAGAGTAGGAGTGCACCAGCCCGTGGTTGAGATCTGCTATGAGCAAGTTCTCAAAATAGATGTCGTCATTTGTTGTTATGGCATCGAGGTACTCATAGCTCTTGGGGATAATGTCAATGGGAAAATTCTTCGAGAAGATAATGTTTCTAATAGTGTCGTCAAATTTATTGTCTATGTTTAACTCAAGGAAATTGTCTGGGTCAATCTCTGTACTAACAACTGCAATTATCTCCTCCAGTTTTCCTTTAATGTAATCGTGGTTATCGTAATAATCTGAGAAACACACATACTGCAATCCGTGCAATGTACTAACTGTGATGCTCAAGCTTCCAATATCGACCTTTTTGAGGATAAAATCCTGTGATAAACTTCCTGTAAAAAGAAGAAGGGCACCCACTAGACCAGTGAGGAGTGAAGGCTCAACTTTGACCGTTCCGTCATTGTAGAGGTCGAATCCCAATCCGGAATACTGGTCCATAATGAGAACCTTGCGTATCACAAGTATCAAGATTTGTTTATATATTAAAACCCTGAAAATGATCCTCGTCAGATTGAATTATAATATTGGGAATTCTCTCCTAATTCTTCCTCAATCCTCAGAAGTTGATTGTACTTAGCTACTCGTTCAGATCGGGCTGGTGCACCTGTCTTAATCCGCTCCGCTGCCCATCCAACTGCAAGATCTGCTATGAAACTATCCTCAGTTTCACCTGAACGGTGTGAGATGACAACTCCCCAACCCTGACTTTTGGTGAGATCAAATGCAGATCTCGCTTCAGTAAGCGTTCCGATCTGGTTGACCTTGAGTAGCAGGTAATTCATGGACGAATGTCGAATCGCATCGTTGATCCGGTCTACATTGGTAACGGTTAGATCATCTGCTACAATCGCGGTTTTTGAGCCTATCTTCTTGATCAGCTCAGCGAAGGAAGTGTAGTCGTTCTCGTCAAAGGGGTCCTCCATGGATATGAGAAATGGGAACTCTTTCTGAAGATCAACGTAGTAATCTACCATCTCGGCAGCCGAGAGATTCTTTCCATCTATGCTGTACTTCCCGTCATGGAAGAACTCCGATGCAGCTGCATCTATTCCTACGTAGAAATCCTTGTTCATAGTGTACCCCGCTTCAGAAACTGCAAATTCAAGTGCCTTCAAAGCATCTGAAGCTTGGTCAATCTGGGGGGCGAAACCTCCCTCGTCTCCGACGTTAGTTGCCCCACCTCCGTAGGTCTTCTTCAGGTAGGATTTTAGACTGTGGTATACCTCTGAAGAGCCCCGTAGTGCCTCGCGGAATGATTGAAAACCAAGAGGCATGATCATAAACTCCTGGATGGCAAGATCTCCGCCAGCATGCTTGCCTCCGTTGATAACATTGAGCATCGGAGTCGGCAACTGGTTGCTGTCACCAAGTGATCTGTAGAGGGGGACTCCCATGCTGATTGCACGGGCTTTGGCTGCTGCAATTGATATCCCAAGGATGGCGTTCGCACCGAGATTGGACTTGTTCTTAGTGCCATCAAGATCTATCATCAGCTTATCAAGTCCCTCTTGGTCCAAGACATCGTGACCGAGGACCTTGGGCGCGAGGGTGTTCCTGATATTGGTGACCGCTTTCATCACTCCTTTCCCATGGTACCTGTTGTCCTTGTCCCGTAGCTCAACCGCTTCGTACTCACCTGTTGATGCACCGGAAGGAACGATGAACCTGCCATGTGCTTTTGCCGTGTAGACCTCACATTCAACGGTGGGATTACCCCTTGAATCGAGAACTTCCCGTGCCAGAATCTTAGTAATTGGATCAGACATTGAAATCTGTATTGTTGGCATTTACTTAAGGAATACCATGACGAATCAAAATATTGCCAATTTAGGGAAGCACCAAGATTTATATCTATATCAACTGAAATTCCATGTGGACGACCATATACCCCTCGAATTCGAGGAGATTTTGCAGGAAGAATCTATTAGGAAATCAGAGGAATTCTACAAACTCATGAATCGGAGGAGATCTGTACGGTTCTTTAGCGACAGGGACGTTCCATTCGAGGTCATTGAGAATGTGGTGAGGACAGCGGGAACCTCGCCATCTGGAGCTCACATGCAACCTTGGACCTTCGTCGTTGTGAGGAATAAGGAGATGAAAAGACGTATTAGGGAGGCTGCAGAGGAGGAGGAGAAGATCACATATTCGTCACGGATGAGTGATGAGTGGCGGGAAGATCTAAGAAAACTAGGGACTGACTGGGAGAAACCATTTTTGGAAACTGCTCCTTATCTTATTGTCGTTTTCAAGCAGTCGTATGGGATCAGACCAAATGGTGAAAAGAAGAAGCACTACTATGTCAATGAGAGCGTCGGAATCGCTATGGGAATACTGATTACTGCTATCCACAACGCAGGTCTCGTTACCCTTACTCATACCCCAAGTCCTTTGAATTTTCTCAGGAAAATCCTGAAGAGACCTGAGAACGAGAAAGCATTGGTCCTACTACCTGTAGGCTATCCCGCAAAGGATGCAACTGTCCCAAATCTCCGAAGAAAGTCACTGGACGAGATAATGGTCTATTTCGACTGATCCAGTTTAATACGGGCGTCAAGAACGATTGGGTGTTGTCCTTTTGGTAATGCGAGGATTGGATTTAGATCCAAGTCAACGATCTGGGGATGGTCGGCTATTAGCTGGCTCAATCTCAAGATGGCATTAACTAACTCACTAATATCTGCTTCGGGTTCTCCCCTGTAGCCCAGAAGGAGTGGGAAGGATCGAAGCTGATTGATCATGGTCTCGGCTTCTGTTCTGGTGACAGGAACCAATCTGAAGACCACGTCCTTGATCAACTCAATCAGAACTCCACCACTACCGAGCATAAGGACGTGACCAAACTGCTGGTCGTAGGAACTACCAAGAGCGAGCTCAACCCCGCTTTTGAAGTATTTCTGAATGAGGACGTACCTGTCTTTCTGCTCAATCCCCGCCTTGGAGTACACCTTCTGGATTGCTCTCCATGCATAGATCAACTCATCATTGGTTCTCAGGTCTAGGTGTACTCCTCCCTTGTCACTTTTGTGACTTATCTCTGTGCTGGCTAATTTGAGAACAAGTGGAAACCCTATCGTTGCACTGGACTCGATCACCTCTTCCAATGAATTTGTGACCATACTTTGCGGAAATGAGAACCCGTAGTGCTCGAGGATGAGTTGAACGATCTCCTGATCTACCCACTTAGTACCTTTCTTTAGAGCAGCTTTGATGATTTTCTTGACTGCAGTCTTATCCTTGGAAGGTACGAGCCTCTCTGGATTCTCGAGTGGTGTCTTGATCCACTCCGCATAACTATACATGTCCTTTAGCACTCGTGCTGCAGATTCAGGAAATTCATATATTGGGTACTGGAAGTTTAACTGCTCACTAATAAGCAGATTTCTCCCCATGAAGCAACAAAGGACTGGTTTGTTCACTTCGCTCTCCTCCAAGATCTCCGAGATCGAGTTAGCCACATTGATCGTTTGGATCATCAGAGGGGGTACGAAAATAATAATGACCGAGTCCACATCATCATCCTCTAACAGAATCTTGAGGGACTTTGCATACCTCTCTGCGTCTGCTGAAGCGATGAGATCCACTGGGTTAAGAGGACTCGCTTCTGGAGGAATGACCTCCTTGAGCTTTTCTTGCGTCTCACTGGAGAGTGTGTTGATCCTCATACCCAGTGAGATCAGAGCATCGGTCAGCAGGGTGCCAGGGCCACCTGCGTTGGTAAGAACAGCCACCTTATCTCCCTTGGGTAAGGGTGCCTTGAGAAATCCCATTGCAGAGTCGAACAGGTCCTCCACACTGTCTACTCTAATCACACCAGAGGCCTCCAATGCGGCGCTAATCACACTATCTTTACCCGCCAATGCACCTGTGTGAGATGTGGCTGCTCTTGCTCCTGCAGCGGTCCTCCCACTCTTTAACATCAGTATCGGTTTCTTTTTCGAGACATGACTGGCTACTTTTGTGAAGTTGAGGGGATCGGAGAATGACTCGAGGTACGCCAGAATGACTTTGGTTTCTTCGTCCTTGGCGTAGTACTCTAACATGGTATTAGCATTGACATCCATCTTGTTCCCTAAGGATACGAACTTTGAGAAACCCAGTTTCAAGGCAGTAGCGTATTCCATCACAACGACACCAAGAGCACCAGACTGTGAGATAAACCCAATGTTCCCTCCGAGAGGTTGAAGGGGAGCAAATGTACCATTCATGAACGGGCTATTCCCATTCAGCACACCCATACAGTTAGGACCTATCACCCTGATACCTGCGTCCTTACAGATCTGAGCAATGGATTCCTCCAGCTCTTTCCCCTTCTGACCCACTTCCCTGAATCCCGCAGTGATGATCACGGCTGCTCTTACCGACTTTGTCACAGCCTCCTCGATTACTGGTTTTACGTATTTCGAGGGGACAACGATAATCGCAAGATCCAATGTTTCCTCAGGAATAGCTGTGAGGGACGGGTAACAACGTATGGAATTGATCGCAAATGCTGATGGGTTTATGGGATAGATCCTCCCATCGAATCCAAATTCTATGAGGTTTTTCAGGATCTCCCTCCCAATAGACTTCTCCTTCCGAGAGACACCGACAACAGCAATCGTCTTTGGATAGAACAGATAGTTCAAATCTTCTGTCATGACTCAATTCACAATGACACCCTCGGGATAAAAAGATAGACAAATATCTATTGGATATTGCACGAGTGGAATGATTCGATGGAATTTAGCATGAGCGTGTCAATTCTTTTCTTGTTCTTTCACAATCTTTGAAAAAGATGAATGAAAGGTGGAGATACGTGAACCCCATTTCTCCTGTTCTCAGGATTAAAATCAGAAATAAACTCTTCACCGAATCAGAGAAGGAGCTTAAACACGGGGAGTTTGAGGATGACCAGAAAGATTACGGACATGCTCTAATTTCACTTCTGAGAGATGGGAATATTGGTGCGATTCAAAATTTAGTAAAAATTTTACCCGACTCTGATGAGAAGTTCGAGAGCATGTACCTCATTGCTCTACATGGTATTGCCAAAGATGACAAAAAACTGTTTACTCGGTACAGGAGAGATCTAAGTGATATAAGTAAGCTCCCATATCCACGGGTTCTCTACTCAATACTTCAGGCTAGAAGAAAACGGATGGAGAACCAATACGAGATTGCTCTTAGCTTCCTAACAGAGGGTGAGAAATTACTGTCGGATACCACTGATTTCTCAAAGTTAGAAGTCCTTGCCCAGTTGAAATTTGAAGAAGGACTGAACCATATCCACCTAAAACAATATCACGATGCCATGAATGCATATGAGAAGGGTATAGATTCAATATATCAGATCGATGCACCCCTGATACGAGGGAGATTGCTCTCTGCTATTGGAGACCTTCAGGAGACACTTGAGAATTTCCAAGAAGCGGCCACCTATTATCAACATTCTATCAATGAGTTGATAAGGTGTGAGGACCCATTGCCTGCTACATACGTGAAGATTAAAGTGGCTCAGCTAATGGAGGATTTCGACAACTATACTGAGGCCGAAGCCATACTTACTGATATCCTGAATACCATTCGAGATCAACCTGACATCGAAGCATATGCACATTCCACCATTGGAAGAATCTTTAATGCCACGGAACGATACGACGAATCTCTGGAACACTATCTCAAAGCGATTGATATTCAGAAATTAAAAGGAAATAATGCAGAGGTAGCTGTAATAGAAAATAGTATAGGCAATCTTTTCAACTCACAGGAGAAGTACGAGGACGCTATTCGGTACTATCTGAAGAGTTTAGAGTATTGGAAGGAGACCGGGGACTTTAGCTACTTAGCTACGATTGAGGTGAATATTGGGAAGGTCTATTATGAAATGGCCAACTTTGAGAAAGCAATTGAATTCTTCGAGAAGAGCGTGGAGACTCAGATGAACCTCGACACTAAGTACAGTATTCTCTCCTCTTACAACAATCTGGCATCTGTTTGCCTAGAATTTGGACAGTTGGAACAAGCTAGGAAGTATCTCACTCTTATCCACGAGACAAGCGAAGAGTACAAGGATGATAGACTTCTTGCGGTGGCGTACACCTCCTTTGCAGTAATCGCACTGATTGACAACGATTTAGGTCGCTTAGAGCAGTATCTAGTTCAAGCAAGAGACCATGGGTATAGCAGTGGCGACATCAACATTATGGTCGATACCTCGATTAATTTAGGCATCTGCTACTTCCACATGAAGGAGAGCAAACTTGCAGAGAACATTATGTGGCAAGCGCTAGACTATGGAAAGGATGCCAATGACAACTTCAGTGTCTTCGAATGTCTTGAATACCTCCGCAGACTAAACTACAAAATTAACAAAAGGAGGATCACGATCCTTGAAGAAATTGAAATAATCGAGAAGGAAATGGGATATGGGATGATGGATTGGGAACTCATCCTTGATCAAATCGTCGCTGCATATGTGATCGAGGGAAGAGAAGAGGCCTTGGAAAGACTAAAAGGGGCTGTTGATAATTATGTCCCAGACCTAATGGGCGAGGACAGTCTGTTCAGGAAACTTGTGCTTTGCATCAGGGAAGAGTCACCAGACGATATTTTCAGATCCATTATATCAACATTACTCTCTGGGATAGAGAAGGAACTTATTCTCCAGCCACAGTCAATCAGGATCTCACAATTTCTTCTTAATCTCTACAATGTGTATCAGGAAGAGCTAAGTGATGACCTATTCCAACCATTGCAGAACCTGATGATACATGCTGGAGAACTAAATATGCGCGAGGTTGAGATCTGCACAAAGTTCATTCTGAACAAGCTAAGCGGTTCTATGATCTCTGATATCGATGGTCTCACAGTGAATAACTGGCTGGACGTTTTGAGTAATCCAATGACATGGATAAATACTTTGGATAACCCAATAGATCCGGTTTTCATCTCTTTACCAAATATTTCTATTATGCAATTTAGCCTGTCAAGTCAAAAGATAGATAAAAATGAATTAAGCTACATGCTGATGTCTTCAAAACGACTTATTGACTTCCATCTTGAGCAGTTAAAGGAAGCTGATTATCTGAAAACCGATGGTGAGGATCTTATTCTCACAGAGGAAGGGAAGAGGAAATTTATCTACTTCTCTTCAACAATTCAAGGGAAACTTCTTACAAGAATAGCTGCTTAGTTCATAATTTCAAGCTCAACATTGTCAATTCTGTTTGATTTGACGTTAATAATCTTGAACTTTAGGTTGCCATTCTGAACTATTGTACCTGGTTCTGGGATTTCAGACTCAAGAATTTCGAGAAGGTACCCAGCAATAGTGATAGCATCCTTTGATTCTAGCTTGACCCCCAATGAGGCAAACTCCTTGTTAAATTCGTCCAAGGTTTTCTGAGCGTCAATCGTAAATTTCCTTTGACCATTCTTGAGGTCCTTCTCAATTGTTCGGGTCACTGGATCAAACTCATCATCGATGGGTCCAAAGATCTTTTCAATTATGTCCTCAATTGTTATAATTCCCTCGAATACACCGTACTCGTCAACGACGACCGCCATCTGAACCTTCTCCTCCTGCATCTCCTTGAGCAGATCATCTATAGGCTTGCCCTCGTGTACAATAAGGGTCTTCCTCATGTGCTTTTCAAAATCAAATGGCTTGTCAAGCGATTTTATACTATCATCACCCTCAAGTGTGGTAATCACATCTTTGATATGAATCGATCCGACAATATTATCCAGTCTCCCTTCATATACTGGGAATCTGCTAAATCCAGTTCTGATGGATGTCTCTATTATCTCCTTGACCGTACACCCCTTCTTGATTGATACAACCTTGAACCTTGGTGTCTTTACAGATTTAACAGTGGTATCCGTGAATTTGAAGATATTGAAGATCAGGTCAGACTCAAACTCCTCCAGCTCTCCCTTCTTGATAGCATCCTTGATGATCATCTTGATCTCATCCTCGCTGTATCCTTGGGTGACTGTCTCAGATGGGGGCTCTTTGATATTGAATGGGGGGAGCTTCATCAAAAAGTAAGAGGCATTGATCATTGGTTTAACCAGTACTCTGTTGGTCAGCCAACTCGATACTTTGATGACTTTAGCCAAACTCATTGCGACCTTCTCTGGTTCAACTATGGCATAGATTTTAGGCATCTGTTCTCCGACAATCACGTGTGTACCTGTGATGAGGAGGAGGGACACAATAAATGAGAATATATGATATATTACTGGATCTAGTGGGAGATTCATCAGATCGAATAGCTCTATGAACACTTCCGTGAAGAAGGCCTCGGAAATTGCACCAAGAGCCAGTGAGGCGACAGTTATCCCTAGTTGTGATGTTGAGACAACCTTATCAAGGTCGTCCATCAATTCCAGAACAAGATCCGCCTTTCGGTTCCCTTGTTCCTTTAGTTCAAGGATTCTAGTCTTCCGTATTCTGACAAATGCAAACTCGATAGCGACGAATATTGCATTTATGAAGATTAGACCTCCAAAAATGAGTAAGTTTATTACAATTGACCATGGATCTAGGCTTGTCAAATTTAGCTGTTACAACCCTAGCAGCCTTTACGTCTCTTGTGTCTTGCCAAGGCGAAGTACTGCTTAATTTGAAGAACTAATCTTGTATTTTTAAGGGTTACAGTTTTTCTATAATAAAAAATCTAATGAAATAATTTCTTTTATCGGAAAATCTTGGTGCAAAGAACTCGTTGAAATATTGGAAAAAATTCTCGCTGAAAATGAGGAAGCTGTGGGTAAGATATTTCACTGATGAATTCTAAGGTCGGATATGGTAGATGAGGAATCACACAATCATCACCTCCCAACATCATTTGGGATGAAGTTACCAGAAATACTCGGATTAGTTGTTTTCATAGTTGCGTATATATGGTTGAGAATTACTGTAACCGAAACACAACCCTTGATCGTTGCAGTTGTGGGATTCGCAATTGCACTCTGGATGATAATGCGACCAACCGAATGGGCAAGTGAAGGGCTACAGATGCTTGCTAAGAAACTTGGCATAGGGACGTATGCTGCAGGAGTAATTGGAAGTATCATGGCAAATCTCCCTGAATTGGTATTGGCAGCTTTTCTGATTATAGGGGGAGAAAGCGAGTTAGCGATCTTGACGGTTCTGATGGTAGCTGGGGCAAATACTCTCCTTTTCGGGATAGTTGTCGTTAAGAATGGTAGGAAAGCAGGGGGTGAGATTAACGTCCCAGTAACCACTTTGAAATATGAATCCGAATTGATGATTTTCGCATTCATAACAGCATTGATACTTTTTGTCTTCAATTTCGCTGAAGAACAGATTCAACTGGCAAATGCCTCTACGGGACTCTCGTCTATCAGTATCCCGATATTCTTCTCAATCGGATCTGCTGCTATCTACATCTTCTACCTCTATTTCTTGGCGACGGATCAGGATCTGAATCCTGAGTACTCAGAAGAAGAGTTAGAACATATGAAGACAGATCCTGCACTTAAGGTAGGTAACATCGTGAAATTCCTCCTGTTCGGTGTTGTGGGAATAGTTGTAGCTGGTGAGCTCTTGGCTAATGGTGCAGAGTTAATGATCACCGCAGCTGAACATCAAGGGTATGAAATACCAATCGCAGTAGTAGCACTGATTGTAGGTGGATTAGGATCTCTTCCAGAGTGGGCAATTGCGTTCAAAGCTGGAGACGACCTTGAGCTGGTCTTTGGATCAGTTCTTTCCTCAATTTCTGCGACAATTTTATTCATGCTCTCTCTTGTTATTATCTTCATGGATTTAACGGTAGAAGGTGGTTTTGAGCTCGATCCTTTTGCACTGGTACAGATTGTATTATCCGGGTTAATCCTAATGTTTGTCTACCTACTCCTGAAGGATGACGAGAAACTGGATGTCTTCGAGGGTATAGGAATTATTATCCTGCAGTTAATAGGGTTCGTGATATTTACATCAATCAAGTAAGCTAAGAATATCTCTCCATGTACTCTTGGTCATAGTGGTTAGGATTGACCTCCTCCCAGATCTCTGCATCGTCGTAATACCCCTTCAATATGTAGTACAGATCATCTTCTACCCTTCCATACTTCAACTCTCCCCTGATGGTACCCATATGTTTTCCCTTCAGAAATACCTTTACCCAAGTCACATTCCCCCTCTCTCCAAGTGTACTGTCAAAGTTGAAAGCATGGATGATCTTGACCTCCACCTCCCAATTGAGAAAAGCAGTGATTTTAGCCACTCCTGGGACAATTTTTATTGCACTGGGGAGGACGGGGTTGAAGAGGATCTCAATCTTGACATCTGGGAACTCCTTTGCAAGCCGTTCAAACTTCTCTTGGATAGGGGTATAGAACTCGTAGATATTGTATAGATCTTCCCACTTCTCAACCTCCTTCACAAGATCTGTCTTACGTGCGTTGAACACACTGAACCTGTTCGTTCTAGGGCTTTCCATCTCCCGATCCCTGAAGAAGGTTCTCCACCATTCAGGACCTTTCTTGTAGACGTCCTCAACTGCCATATACCCCATTGCATAGCCGTCACTGAGTGCTTTGATAATGCTCATTTTCCCTCCAATCACGTCCCCTCCTGCGTAAATATTCTTTGCGGTGGTCTCAAAGTACTGATTAACCTTTACGAACACTCCGTCATATTCCACACCTAGTTCTGCCAAATCAGGAAATGGTCTATTGTACGTCGGAATTATATAGAGGAAATCCAACTTTACAATATATTCTTGCTGATGATTTATCCTGATCTTTAATCCCTTTAACGAATTTTCAGTTCCCACTACTTCAACAGGATCTGCTTTCTCAAATACGGTGATTTTCGGATGCCTGCGAACAAAGTCAAGGGCATCTATGTCACCGTTAAGAACCTCATCAATGGAAAAAAGAACAAGTCTATTGGTCAGAGAAACATAGTACGGAGCCAATCTTGTAAGCTCGTATCCCGTTCCAATTAATCCGACAATCTTGTTTTTGCTCTGGTATATCCATTTGAAATTGTGGTATCTGACGCCTTGCCCATTCATAAATTCATCCATCCCGTCGATCTCCACATAAGACCGTGGTATCCCTGGTGCAAAGAATACCCTCCTCGTGTAATATAGTACTCCATC
>WAMJ01000121.1 GCA_015522385.1 Candidatus Heimdallarchaeota archaeon | reverse complement strand
TTGGTTGACCCATACATGCATCATTCTGGAGAATTCAAGTTTCCCCATCGGTTCCCATTCCTGGATCTGCCATTGGATCTTCAATTCCACCTCTTGTCGTTTGCAGCACGTATCGTTGAACTCATGTGGTGTCGAATTCGTAAATCTTGATACGAGGATAGTTTGTTTGTAAAATGTTTATATATTACAACTGCTCTAGATATAGATGTTGGAGATATTTTATCTCCACACTATTGTATAAACATAAAACAGGTGAGAAACATGATTGAAACTATTGAAGCTATCGCAATGAATGACATCCCTGATCCACAGGAAGATGAGAACTACGCCATTTGGGACGGAACAAACTACTTCTACATTAAGGATCTTGAAAATAGGGACTGATCATAACTCTTGGATATAGGTACCTTGCAGTTGGTGAAATAATTGGGGAATCCGTTCAACGATTCTCCCCAAAATTTAGATTCATGTCAATCGATCTCCGAGATTCTGTATCCAGATGATCAATCTCCTGCAAATTATTTTAAACCCATATCTAGACATTAATCCAAGATGGAGACTGAACTACTCACGCAGACCATCAAGCAACTCATGGAGATTGCAGAAAAGGACGGAATTGTGACCACGGAAGAGAGGGAGATTATCGAGCAGGTGAAGTTCGATAGCGATGTCTACGAGCTAATGCTCAACGACGCATATGAAGATGATGTGATCTCGGAGGAGGAGCGGGCGAATCTAGAGAAGCTCAAGGACATGATCTTGCAGAGGGCGGAGATCGTGGCAAACCTCGACGACGTTATCACTGCGGACGAACAGAAACTCTTGGAGAAGCTTTCAGAGGTGCTGAAACACAAATACACCTTGGACTAGATTTCCCATAAACACCGCTTTAAATACCTACCTCTCCGACAGTTTCTGATGGCTACAGTTCTTGACAACACCGAGTTCAAGCCCCCGACGACTTACAGATCGTGGCGGAGCTCCCCGTATCTCTACGTCATATCGCATGTGCTGAAGTATTGGTGGCTCTTTATTCCTGCCATGTTCCTTCAGATATTCTTTGCAGTCCTCCAATCCAGTATCCCCCGGATAATAGGACAGATCGCGGGGGGACTTGTTGACGATACTTTGACCTACTCCGATTTGGGAACATTATCACTTTCAGTCCTTGTCCTTGGAGTAGGGGGTGGACTTGTACTCCTTGTAAAAAACTGGATGATCGAGTTTGTTGCTCAGCGCATTGAGCGGAATACCAGGGATGAGCTTTATAGTTCCATTCTTGGTAAGTCACTTACCTTCCATGACCAGCAGACAATTGGGGATCTTATGTCAAGAGCAGCAGCTGATGTCCGGCAGTTGAACTTCATGATCAATCCAGGATTTCAACTGGTGTTTCAAGCGTTAGTGGGGATCATCGTCCCTTTCATCTTCATCTACTTCATTGACCCTCAGTTGCTCTTAGTTCCCGTCATCTTTCTCATCAGTTTTGCCATCGCACTTCGCAGATACAATAACAATCTCACACCAGTTGCTTGGCAGCAGAGGATGGCGGTTTCCCGTATAAATTCACGGTTGAACGAGACTATCTCTGGGATGTCACTCGTGCGTGGGAATACGCAGGAGGACTATGAACGAGAGATTTTCTATAAGAACATCGATGAGTTCAAGAAGGTGGCAATTAGACAGGGGGTCTTGCAGGGAAAGTACTATCCCCTGTTACTTTTAGGGGTGGCAACCCTCTTCTCCTTCGTCCACGCGGTATTCTTGGTGAACAGCAGGGTCATTACATTCGATGACTTGATCACATACCTTCTGCTTATCCAGCTCCTCAGGTTCCCCACTTTCATCAACATCTTCGCCATCACGGTACTGACCATGGGAGTAGCATCTGCGGAGCGCATCACCCACCTGATCAATTGGAATACAGAGATTGACGCTAATACTGGAGGTTACGCCTCCGAGATCATGGGGGATATTGAGTTCGTCAATGTCACTTTTGGTTACAGGGAGGGAGTCCCCGTGCTAAAGAATCTTAACTTCAGGGTGAAACCCGGGCAGGTTGTTGCGCTCGTGGGCATGACAGGTTCGGGGAAATCAACTATCACCAAGCTCCTCGCTCGTCTGTACGACCCACAGCAGGGTGAGATTAGGTTGGATGGTCATCCACTCTCTGAATGGTCGTTAGAGTCGCTCCGCAGCCAGATGGCATTGGTAGAGCAGGACATCTTTCTCTTCTCCCGGTCGATTGTCGATAATATCCGGTTAAGCAGACCTGAAGCCACGATGGAGGAAGTCATTGATGCCGCCAAGCTCGCTCAGATCCATGATTTCATCATGACGCTTCCCGATGGGTACGACACCGAGATTGGTGAGCGTGGAGTGCAGGTATCAGGTGGTCAGAGGCAGAGAATTGCAATAGCTCGTGCAGTTCTGAAGAATCCCCGTATACTCATTCTTGATGATGCCAGCAGTGCCATTGATTCCAAGACAGAAGACGAGATCCAACGGGCTATTTCCGAGGTACTCAGGGGGAGGAACTCCTTTCTCATCACCCACAGGATTGCTCAGATCCGGAAGGCGGATCTCATCATCCTTCTGGACAAGGGTGAGATCATAGGCATGGGGTCCCATGATCATCTGGTGAAGAACGTCGAGAAATACTCTCGGATCTTCTCCACCCTCAAGGAGGTGAGCAGCTAGTGGGATTCATCCTCCACGGGCTGGACAAGGACAGTTACGACCGCCAGTATAGTGATCGTGAGCTATTTGTCAGGATCATCGGATACTTCAGGCCATACGCAAAGTATATGCTATTAGTTGGGTTCTTCGTGGTCATACAGTCCGTGTTTAATGGAATTGTACCCTACATCTTCTCGGTAGTGATCAACCAGTTAGAGGTCGCCTTTGAGAGCGGTGAGGATCTAACTACCACATCGTTCTTTTATGCTGCAACTGCCCTATTGTTGGGATCGTACATTGTGGCCTTCGTCAGCAACGCGGTTGCCATGTACTTTGGGGCGATATCCGTGCAGTCCTCTGTTGAGGATTTGAGGAAGGATGTCTTTAACTCACTCCTCGAGAGAGACATGGCTTTCTTCGGCGAGGTTCCCACAGGTAGGCTTGTCTCAAGGGTAACGAATGACACACAGAGCTTTGGGCAGACCGTTGGTCTGTCAACCAATCTCATCGGGCAGGTTCTTAATTTCTTCGTCATCGTCGGTTTTCTATACGCCGCCTCTGTCAGATTAACCGTTCTTCTTCTCCTCTTTGCCCCTATTATCGTACTTGTGGCCTTGAGCTTCAGGAGGATCGCAAGGGGAGTTGCCCTCGAGTCAAACAGGGTACTTGCTCGTGTCAATGCACTGATACAGGAGACAATGTCCGGGATATACATTGCAAAGTCTTTTCGAGCTGAGCAGACCGTTTATGACGAGTTCGACGAGATGAATGGTCTGTCGTACTCCGTCAATCTGCGGAGGGGTCTGGTTTTCAACTCGATCTTCCCCATTCTCAATATCCTTACGGCCGTGGCTACGACAGTCATTATCTTTATCGGACCCCTTGATGTCATCTCAGACAGCCTTGATCAAATCCCATTGATCAACCTTCTCCCCGGCTCGGAGATAACTGCGGGTCAGCTCTTCCTCTTCCTGAATGGGTTGAACTTCTTCTTCTTCCCTCTTGTTCAGATAGCCTCTTTCTGGTCACAGTTTCAGCAGGGTCTCGCGGGAGCAGAGCGTGTGTTCTCAATTATGGACGCCGAGAACAAGGTGGTGCAGACGGATCAGAAAACCATTGAGGACATGAAGGGAGAGATAGAATTCAAGGACATTACATTTGGGTACAAGGAAGATCTGCCGATATTCGAGCACTTCAATCTCAAGATCGATGCAGGTGAGAAGATCGCTATAGTAGGGCACACCGGAGCTGGGAAGTCCACGCTCTCTAAGCTCATCGGAAGGTACTACGAGTTCCAAGATGGCGAGCTGTTGATTGACGGTGTCAATATCCGCGAGTTAGACCTCCACTTCCTCAGAAACAGATTGGCGATTATCAGCCAAGAGGTCTTCCTCTGGAATGCGTCCATCAAGGAAAACATTCTCTATGGTTCGGGCTTTAGTACGGTTAGTGCCACGAACGCGCAGGGCTTCCAGATGAACTCGGAGCTCAAGGAATACAGCGAGGAATCGATCGAGAAGATGACGGGAATACTGAGGAAGATCAAAGCACTGGATTGGATAGACAATCTTGAAGGTGGATATGACATGATCGTCGGTGAGCGTGGGAACAGATTGTCTCAGGGACAGCGACAGCTTATCCAATTCGCGAGGATACTAATGCAGGATCCAGCAGTCCTCATTATGGACGAGGCTACTGCGAGTGTTGATCCTTTTACGGAGATGCAGATCCAGGAAGCCACAGACCTGCTTATGTCGGGTCGGACCTCTATCGTGATTGCCCACCGTTTGTCCACCGTGAGGAATGTGGATCGAATAATCGTCTTGAAAGAGGGTAAGATCATCGAGGAGGGCTCGCACAAGGAACTCCTTGACCAAGGTGGGCATTACCGGGAACTCTATGATACCTATTTCCGGCATCAGTCATTAGAGTACATCGAGCGAATTGCCAGCACGGATTGATAATGAAGCTTTTTTAAGTTGATCTCCTCTAAACTCTATGTGGATAAGTGCAACATTTGCTACCTCAGTGTGGATCGAAAGACATACTATCCATGTCCAGAATGTAATAACAGCTTTCACCGTGACCACTTCGCTGCATGGGTGTTTGAAAATGAGAGCTGCCCTATCTGCAGAAGAAAGTTAAAGGTTAAGGTGCTTTCTGAACTAGCTCCGAAGACTCAATCTGAAGCACAGAAAATGAGGGAGATCAACCGAGAGTTGGCAAAATCCATGAGGTTGGCTCACAAGTTTGATCAGAAGTTTGGTGAGAAGTCGCGGAAGAAGAGAATAAAAGAGATGAGAAAGCAGGCGAGAGAGAGGAAGCCGAAGAAATCTTTATTCGGTAGGTTACTTCCTTTTATAGTATTCGTGGTGTGGATGGGAGGTGTTGTATTTGTGGTGTATTTCACATAGCAACCTTGGTAACGCCCTGATTAGTGTTGGTGGTTGATAAGAGGAGATGGTGATCAATGAGTGAAGATTACGCGCACAGTCGCTGAATTCACAGAGGGGATTGGTGATGTCCCCTCCATGGTTCAGTGTCTTGTTCGATGATATATGTGGGATCAAGCAATACTTCAATACTTCCTGTCTAACACATCACCTCCGTTCTTGATCTGAGCGAAATCATTTGCCGATTCCAGCCTCCCACAGGATGACCACTTCTCTGACCTTCTTCTTTTCTTTCTTCGCTTTCTTGTGGGGTATCTGTGGGGTTTTCACTGTAATATCTATAGACATGGTCCTATATATATCTGGTCTAATTCAACTTCGAATTTCATCCAGATTGCCTTAGTAAATTCAGATATAATTGGATGATGTCCGAGAAATCCTTAATAATGTGGAAAGATATTGCATGTGTAGATGACTCGGAAAAAGACTGTGAAACTCGAACGTAAAGATTTCTGGATAATGAGCGAGCTCATGCAGAACTCCAAGATGTCTCTCAAGGAGATGTCCTCTAAACTCAATCTCCCCAAGTCCACCATCCACTCCCGGATCAAACGACTTGAGGAACTCGGTGTGATCAAGAACTACAGCATCTTCCCTGACTACAAGAAGATCGGGGTGGATCTCACCGCGTTCATCATGATCTCGTACTCCAAGGAGGACGGAGTCGAGCAGGAGGATCTCGCTCGGACAATATGTCAGCTTCCTCATGTGCAAGAGGTTCATATAGTTGCTGGGGAATGGGATCTCATTGTGAAGGTGAGGATGAGGTCTATTGAGGAATTGGCGGTCTTCACAGTGAAGAGGTTGAAAGACATAAAGGGGGTGGGTTCATCGCTTACCTATGTTTCACTTCAGACGGTGAAGGATACCAGTGAACCGCCATTTATCGTCGAGAATATGTAGTGTGAATTTGTGCATTTCTCAGTCGAAACGTAGAAAGCATTTATCTTAGTGGATGAAATTCTGCTAGTATGAAAGGTCTGGAATTAGAAATCTACGATGAAGAAGGTAGAGTAATCATCGAGATGGAGTACAAGGGTGTCTTGTATACCGAGGAGTTCAATAATAAAGCCGAGGATGTTATTGCTGAGGCGAAGAGCACCGTTTCACGTTTCTTCGACGAGATCGAGAAGGAGGAGGAGCTCAGACCCTATGAGCGCGAGGAGATGCAACGTCAAATTTTCCTTGAATTGTCCCGGATGGAGTACCTGACCAAAGATGCAATCGCGGAACTCCTAGATCTCTGAGATATTCTACTTGCAAACTTAAATACTAGAGTTTTCTTCTCGCCATAAGGATCATCATGGATCATTTAATATCAATCAAACACCTCTCCAAGGACGAGATTCTTGATATTGTTCAGCTTGCTGATAAGATCGAGAAAAACCCGTCGGAGTACGCGGATGCGATGAAGGGCAAGATCATGGCAAACCTCTTCTTCGAACCCAGCACAAGGACAAGGTTGTCGTTTGAGTCGGCATTCCTCAGAATGGGAGGGCAGATCCTCGGGTTCTCAGATCCTGCAGCTTCCTCATCAAAGAAGGGTGAGTCGATCTCAGATACAATTCGGATGGCCTCAGCTTATTCGGATGTCATCGTGATGAGACACTTTCTTGAAGGGTCGGGCGTTGTCGCCTCAAAGGTTGCCTCTGTCCCCTTGATATCGGGAGGGACTGGCATTCAGGAGCATCCCACACAGGCTCTCCTTGACGTCTTCACAATCTGGAAGGAGTTCGGAAGGCTGGACAACCTCACCGTCGGATTGGTAGGAGATCTGAGGTACGGTAGGACAATACCATCTCTCCTCTACGCCCTCTCGAAATTTGAGAACAATCGGGTATTCCTCTACTCTCCGAATCAGCTCAGGGTGCGAATGAGCATTCTCTCAGACATCGATGGAAAACTCAGCTACGAAGTCGGTGAGAAGCTCCCTGATGATCTCAAGGAATTTGATGTCCTGTACGTCACCAGGGTTCAGAAGGAACGTTTCCCCGATGAGCAGATGTACGAACGTCTGAAGGACTTCTACGTGATCAACCCCAGTGTTCTTGAGACCGCTAGGGAAGACATGATTGTCATGCACCCCTTACCTAGGATCACGGAGATTAGCTACGACGTAGACGAGCTACCCCAAGCGAGGTACTTCCAACAGGCAAAGAACGGTGTGTGGGCCAGGATGGCCATACTATACCGGATGGTGAGATAAAATGGCAAAGAGAGATATGATTGTTAATGCAATCGAGAATGGTACTGTAATTGACAGGATACCCGCATCCAAGTCCTTGATGATCGTAAGATTGCTTGGACTTGAGGATGACGAGACATGCTCCGTGGCGATTGCCGTCCGGGTGAAGAGCAACAAAATTGGTTTGAAGGACGTCCTGAAGATCCAAGGAAGGAATCTTTCTCCTGATGAGGTGGCCGCTCTCGGACTGATTGCTCCAGGAGTTACACTTGTAACGGTAAGGGACTATGAGGTCGTATCCAAGACTGAGGTCGAAATACCCAATGAGGTCGAGGGTATCCTCAGGTGCATCAACCCTACCTGTGCGACAAATTTTAGAGAACCCGTGGTTCCCTCATTCCAAATCACCACAAAGAACCCTCTACTGTTGCGCTGTAATTTCTGCGATAGGGTAATGCTTGAAGAGAATGTACTCGCACAGTTTATATAATCGCCACTGATTTGAAAATTAGTGCCTTCGTCATTTCTCCGACTACCGACAGGAATTGACTTCCATGTACACTTCAGGGAACCCGGTCTTAACTGGAAGGAGAACCTAAAGACCGGGAAGAAGGCAGCCTACCTTGGGGGTATCGATACGGTGATAGAGATGCCGAACACGCATCCTCCAACGGACAATTACGATGCGTGGCAGCTCAAGAACCAACTTGCTAACCGACAATTCTCCGATGAGGAGAACCGGGGGAATAAGGTCAGGGTCATCAATGCCGTTGCACTGACCGAGGGCAATACGCAGAGGGCGAGAAAGAAAGAACTCTTGGATCTTGTCAACCAAGCGAAAATCGTCAAGGTGTTCATGGCAAATTCCACTGGGAACTTAGCAGTATCATTCGACAATATGATACAGGCATTCGAGTGGTTCGGGGAGCTGGACAATCCCCCCCTGGTCATTTTCCATGCAGAGGACGCTAAGATGGTCAAATCCACAAACATTTGGGAGGACCACGCAGCTAACCGTCCACTAATGGCGGAGCTCAATGCTATACAGCAGGTACTTGAGATTAAGGATCAGTACAATCTTCTACCCCACATAACACACGTCTCCTCGGGAAGTGGTGCAAATATATTGCTCAAAGAGCAGAGGATCACATGGGACACTCTACCAAAATACCTAGCATTCAATACTGAAGATATGGAGAGGTTCAAGAACTTTGGAGTAATGAATCCTCCTCTTCGCTCGGTTGAGGAGCAAGAACATCTCTATGACCTGTTCAAGTCACAGAAGATCCCTATGATCGCTAGCGACCATGCACCCCACTCAATCAAGGACAAGGAAAGGCCGATTTCTGGAGCACCCGGTGTTCAAGAACTCTATCCCTATCTCATCGACCAGTATCTCAATGGTGTGATCAGCCAGAACTATCTGCAGAATGTGATTTACTTCAATCCAGCTATGGTTCTCAAACAGTGTGGATTCTTTATTGAAAAGCGTGTGCTCTATGTGAACAAGAGTGGTACGACTACTGTTAACAAGTCGTGGATTATGAGTAAATGTAAATGGTCGCTCTGGGAAGGAGAAACTTTCAGGGGGACAATCTTAAGAAACTAAATCCCGCGTTTTTCTGACAAGGTCTCGAAGTTCCTTAGCTGCTATCCGTGGATCTTCTGCATGGATGATACCCCTTGAAGAGGTGAACACTACATCTTGGTCAAAGACCTCTAGAAGTGTTCTGGGAGAACCCCCTTGGAACCCTATGCCTGGTGCCAAGACAAATGGCGTGGGGGCCTTCTCTCGAATAGTATGCAGGTGGTCGGTTGAAATGTGATTGGTTGAACCTACGACCATTCCATCTGCGTATTTCTCTGCTTGCTCTGCAAATTTGACATAGGATCCTTCAGTCATCCACACTGCCTCGGGATTTGACATTAATGTCAAAGAGATAACTCCGATATCATGCTCATGTGCCTCCTCTGCTGCCTGCTTAAGGTTGCCTGCAAATGGGGAGAAGGTGAAGAAGTCGAATCCTTCGGAAGCGATATGTCTGATAGCTGCAGAATTTGATGATCCAATGTCGGAGAGCTTGTGATCCATGATAGAAACGCACGATCGGTTTCGGATCTCCCTAGTGATCTCCTCCATCCACTCCGTGGGAAAGCCCAGAAAATACTGGCGGTTAGGTTTAAATGCTACTACGTACTCGGATGTTCTACCGATGATCTGAAGTGCAAATTCCAGTTTTTGCTCGTTTGTCAACTCAAGTGGGGGATCGATTCCAACGCAGACTTGGGATTCCTTCTCCCGTATCTGCTTTCTAATATCCACAAGATTCAGTCTTCCTCCCAAATATAAAATCTGTTGTACTAGTTGAATTCCATCCAGAGCTCGAAGGTCTCAGGATTGATCTCGGTCATCAAATACCGTTTAAGGACGTCGATCTGCTCCATCCGGTCGATCGTATCGAAAAGCTCGATGTTCACCTCTCCGACCGTAAACGACATCACTGGATCAAGGATTCTTTCCTTAGCGAGTGGGCGTGACAAAAGGTCGTAGTAGTCTGTGGGTTCGAGTTTTATCCAGTAATGTCCGTCCTCAAAGTAGATGTTGAAGTACATGTTCTCAACAGCTGTGAGATTGTTCATCATGAAGGTGGCGACGTCTTGGATGAATCTGTGGTACTTCTTCATACTCAATATAACTCCTATTTCCTGATCATATAATGTCATTCCTAGGGTACTAGGGAAATTACACCTAATTTTACCTTTATAAGTGTGTATGGAAAATAATTGGATGGTAATATGCTATTTAGAAGGGTACCTTCACATTCAAATTTCCGCACTTCTGCAGGTATCCAACAAGGACGTAGGTACTCCCGTTTGGTACGCTTATCCCAATACGTCTTTTTCTACTACCTTCTCCTCGAACTGTGGTTACATACTGGTGACGCTATCTTCCAATTAAATCTCATGATGGGCGTTTTTCTAATGGTGTATTCAATTATGCAGAAATTTTCGTGGAAGTCGAAGCTTTTTTCCTTGCTGTGTTGCTCCTTACTTGCTGTCTCCTTTGTAATAGCTAAAGATACAATTGGTCTAGTTGTCACTCTTGGGGTTTTATTCCTGCAGATGTCAATTCATGTGTTCTATGCTCTGAAGTCGTGAGCTTAATACAGGTTGTTATCCCTTCTCCAAATTATCTATCATCCGACCTGCACTATTAGATAGTTTCAAATTTTCACTCTCCGTAAGTTGGTCATGGACTACTGTGTCGACTGTGGACGGATGCTTCGGGACAGCTATTGCTCTACATGTAGGCAGTTATTCATCTCCGATATCGAAGAGAATATGCTTTGTCAAGGATGTGGAAATCAGATGATTCAGCCATTGGAACTCTACGACAGAACGAGGTACCAATGCAAGTTCTGCCTTCTCAACTTCTTTGCTCTGAAGCACTACAATCCTCGAAATGCAGAGATTTTCCAAGAAATTGTCCAGTCAATCGAAAAGGAGTGTGCGGACTGTAGTTCCCGAATCCAGATAGACTCATTCACCGGGGAGCTAATTTGTAAGAACTGTGGTCTGGTTTTCGATGGGCCTGTATTCACAGCTTAATTACTGAATAGCGAATCCTTTTAAGTAGCGAAATGCTACTGGATTTATGTTTCCTTCTGTATTTGTCGGACACGGCTCACCTACTGTAATTCTTGAAAAGGACCGATACTATAACGACCTTGTCAGCTTCGCGAGGTCAATCGAGAAACCGTCTTACATCATCTCGGTCTCTGCACATTGGGAACGGAACCTCCCATTGCTTGTATCCGAGGCTGAGCAGCCACCTCAGATCTTCGATTTCTATGGTTTTCCCGAAGAGATGTACCGCGTGAAGTGGAAGCCCAAAGGATCTCCCGATCTCGCAAAGAGAGTTATCTCAGAGTTCTCGAAACACAATATTGTGGTAAAGGGCAGTCGTTCATGGGGTATTGACCATGGAACGTGGATTCCACTGTCGATTATGTATCCTGGAGCAGATATTCCCACGATACAGATTTCCACCCCAAGACACGCGGACACCCAGACCCTCATGAAGATGGGGGAGATACTTCGGGTGTTCAGAGAAGACAATATCCTCGTATTCGGAAGCGGTAATGTCGTGCACAACTTTGAATATATTCGCTCTCTGAGACCAGAAACAAAGCACAACACTCCATTTGACTGGGCTGTGACCTTCGACGAATGGATTGAGGAGAACTCGGAAGTAAGAGAGAATATGTTGATGTACCGAAAAAAGGCGCCGTATGTTGAGAGAGCTGTGGCAACAACGGAGCACTTCAACCCCTATCTTGTGGTTCTCGGGACAATGCACGGAAAGGAATCTGTACAGAAGATAACCGATGTCTTCCATTGGGAGTCGATCGCCATGAGGTCGGTAGCAGTGACCTCCTAATTACGCATTATGATTTCCACATCTCGAAGGCTTTGTGTATCCTCTTCAATTCAGATTCAGGTATGTCGTTCGATGACTTAAGTGCCGAAAAGATATTGTCGATTGTACCTGCAGAGTGAAGTTTAAGTCCCCTGTCTCTCAGCATGTCATGTACGTCACCTCCCGGTGTTCGGTCGACGAGGACAACAAGATCTTTAACCACCAGATCAAGCTTCTCAAGTTCCTCCTTGGGTTGGAGCTTGCTGGCCCCTGTTGATATTAGGTCGTCGATGAGGATAACCTCCGAACCGCTCCGTGGAACAATTCCTTCTACCATCTTCTTTGTCCCGTGTTCCTTCTTGCTCGAGCGTATCTGAAGGAGGGGGAGATCTAGCTCTAGACACACTCCCGTGGCAAAGGGGACACCTGCTGACATAATACCAGCTAAAGCTACTGCATCCAGTTCCCTCACCAAATTCGAGTAGATGTTGATGACTTTCTTAAATAATGATGGGATTGAAGGGATCAATCTCAAATCAAGATAGAACGGGCTTATATCTCCAGACTTCAATTTGAACTCTCCTAGTTTGAACACACCACTTCTGTAGAGATCACTGGCAATTTCACTTATCACAGGTCGCGAAAGGAGTTGAAAGTTATATGTCTTGTCCCGTCATCCAATCGAGGTCAAATATGCATCAGGAGAACTCATAACTAAGCAAGTTTTTAATTAGTCCGCAAATACTGTGGTATCGAACATCCTCGTTAAGACGATTTGGGTGATAATAATTGAGTGAAGAATACGTTAATGAAATCAGTTTTAGGATCAGTGGAAGAAACGGTGATGGTATCTTCTCAGCTGGAGATGTCTTCTCGAAAATCTGCAGTCGATCTGGACTGAATGTCCATGGTTACCGGTCATACCAGTCTGTCATCAGGGGCGGTCACGTCAACTATAGTGTGCGTGCTGCTAACTGGGAGGTACGGGCACCCGCTGACCATATTGATATACTCATCAGCATCAGGGAGGATGGTTTTCTCGTCGATGCACCGATGATGAGCAAGAATGGAATAATCCTCTACGACTCCAAGGGATTCAGGATTAAACAAGACAAGGTCGTTGTTCCAGAGGGCGTAAAGGTTGTCGACATGCCAGCAGCAGAGATAGCTGCGAAGTACTCCGATCTAAAGATCATTGCTAACACAGTTCTCATTGGTGCGGTCGTTGCACTATTTGATCTCGACTTTGGTGTGTACGAGAAGATGATTAGAGATCAGTTCTCCCACAAGGGTGACGAGACAATCAATGTCAACATAAGTGCCGCAAAAGAGGGGTATGAGTGGGCCAAGTCACATATGGATCCCATCAAGCACAATGTGAAACTCGACCTCACGAAGAAACCTAAAATGTTCATCGGGGGAAATGAGGCACTTGCACTTGGTCTGGTAAACGGAGGACTTCAGTTCTTCGGATGGTACCCGATGACTCCTGCAAGCCCAGTAGGTCAGTACCTTGCTGCACATGGTGTAAAGGCTGGAGTTGTGGTGAAGCAGATGGAGGACGAGATCAATGTGGCGAACTCTGTTGTAGGTGCAGGCTTCGCTGGTGCCAGAGCCGCGACTGCAACCTCTGGTGGTGGATTTGCTCTCATGACAGAGGCAATTGGATTTGCGGGAATGGCTGAGATCCCGACTGTCTTCATTGAGGTAGCCCGTGGTGGTCCATCTACTGGGCTGCCAACCAAGACTGAACAAGGTGACTTAAGGCAGGTACTCGGAGCATCTCAGGGTGACTACCCCCGTGCAATCATCGCCCAGACCTCCGTTGAGGACGGTGTGTATCTTGGAACAGAGGCTCTGAACATCGCTGAGAAATACCAGATGCCGGTAATCGTAATCAGCGACCTCTACCTCGGAGAGCATTTCGAGACCATTCCCGAACCTGAGTGGGACAGGATCCCTATCGAGAGGGGTAAACTCATCCTTGAGGATCTTACCGAGGATCAGCTACCGTACAAGAGATTCCTCTTGACTGAGGACGGAATCTCTCCACGGACGATTCCAGGTGTCGCCAATGGACAGTATGATGCTGGATCAGACGAGCACGATGAGTATGGAAAGCTGATTTCTGACGTCAGGGCTGGATATCCTGATTCACTTGTGATCAGGAAGCAACAGATGAACAAGAGGATGAAGAAGATGGAGGTTCTGCTCAAGGAGCTACCCGCCCCCGTCGTCGAAGGGCATTCCGCGGATGACAGTGACGTCCTGATTGTAGGGTGGGGCTCTACATACGACACCATTGCAGAAGCTAGGAGCCACATGGAGAAGGAAGGCATCAAGACCTCACAGCTCCATATCAAATACATCGAACCTTTCCACTCCAAGGAGGTTGGGGAGATCCTCCACGAGTTTGGGGAGAAGGGCAAGACCATCATTATGGTCGAGGTGAACTACACTGGCCAGATGGCGAAACACATCCGTGGAGAGACTGGATTCAATATTGAGAAGAAGGTTCTGAAATACGATGGAGAGGCGTTGTTGGCCTCGGAGATCGTTGCAGGTGTCAAGGAGCACCTCGGTTAAAGGAGGAATGAAATATGGCAGTAGTAAGTCAAAAAGTAGATCTAAAGTTCTCAAACAGCGACTGGAAATCAGAGGTCAAGCCCACGTGGTGTCCAGGATGTGGTGATTACGGAGTTCTCTCCGCCACGAAGAAAGCACTGGTCAAGCTCCAGCGTGATCCCAAGGATACCGTTGTCGCTTCTGGTATAGGGTGCTCGTCCAACTTCCCTCACTTTCTAGGTGGATATGGTATCCATACCCTCCACGGGAGAATTGGACCCTACCTAACTTCCATCAAACTCACCAACCCCAAGCTTACGGTCATTGGTGCAGGTGGTGACGGAGACGGTCTGGGTATCGGTATCGGTGGATTGATCCACGCGGCAAGGAGAAATCTTGACGTGACATACGTGATCATGGACAACCAAATTTACGGACTCACAACCGGTCAGACCTCGCCCACGTCGAGGATTGGTCACAAGACCAAGAGTACCCCCGAGGGAAATATTGAGAATCCACTGAATCCAATCGCGGTCGCGCTCTCCGCAGGAGCTACATTTGTCGCACGAGCATTCTCTGGAGATGGTAAGCACTTCGCACAGATCATGGAGGCAGCAATCGCCCACAAGGGATTCTCCTTCGTTGACGCCCTTAGTCCCTGTGTGACCTTCAACAAGTTCAACACCTATGACTATTTCAGGGAGAGAGTGTACAACCTTGATGAAACCGATCACGATAAGACGGATATCCTCAAGGCTTACCAGAGGGCGTACGATTGGGATCACAATGACAAGGTGCCTGTTGGTATTTACTATCAGGTCTCTAAACCAACGTATGAGGACAGGGAACCAGCATACAAGACGGAAGAAAGCATAATTGAACGAGGGGCTATTCGACCGAGGAACTACGATGACCTCATAGGGCACCTCTATTAGGTCTAACAGCGAAAAACATTTTTAGCTTTGAGATTTTATTATTCTAATGACATACTCCGTGATCAGTTCATCATCCGAGATGGCTGATGAGTTATTCGAACTTATGCACAGGGTCACTAAGGAATGGGAACCAAAGGAAGGTATCCTAAAGTATGACCGGGAAAAGTTCAAAGGAATCTTTACCGAGATTGCAGTTAAACCGGAACTCATTCCAGTTCTGACTTACTACGAGAGACCTGTAGGTTTTATGGTCTGTCAGTTATCCAATACTTTCAGCTTCGCGGAGATTATCCCTGTCCGTGCAGATCTCTATATGCCCTTTATAGAGGAGGATCATACAGGCCAAGCGAGTGAACTTCTCAATGCGGTTAAAAAGCAACTTCAGAAATTAAATATCAGTACTGTAGACTCCATTATATATAGTGGCTGGGGTGACAGTGTAAAGATTGCTCTCGAGGGCGGATTCAACCTTGTCCAGATACTGAACAGAGAGGCGAAGGTAAACTTAAAATTCTTTGATCCTAATGCCTTTTCTCGGAATTTCGGGTCAATCAAGTTGGTGATGAGTGCCGACATCCGACCTGCAGCGGAGGCAATTGCAAGGATACTTTCCGAGAAATTTGGACAGGAGTTCTCACCAGATATTGTTATGGGAGAAGTCACTCATGCTGCAAATGACGCAGAAAACCATGTTATTCTCAAGTATCATGAGGGGGAGATTGTGGGTGTATGTATCTTTGCAGAAGATCACGATAGGGCTTCAATCCGTCGGGTTTTTGCCTCTGGTGCAGAGTGGGAAGAAGACCTCTTCAGCTATGCAATGGAACATTTCGTGAACACTGGGTACGAGGAGGTCGTCCTGCTCTTTGATCCTAGCCCTGAGTTCAAGAGCCGATTGAGGGCTGAGGGGATTGTATTCAAGACGATATCTGGATACTACTCCTGCAATATCAATAGTTGATCCTAAAAGTTAAATTCAAAACATTCTGTATAATGTTGATGGAGAGGTCTTGGCGTTGTGAAGGCTGACCAAGACCACTTCGTCACCTACTCGACCTCGATGGTCTCCCCGGTCTCAATCTTGTCGAGGGTAAGGTAGAGAATTCCGTCCTCATACCTTGCTTTAATGCTCTCTGTATTGACCTCGTCCATTAGAGGGATCCTACCATCGACTTTCTCTGTACCCGAGGCCTTGGCTAATTCCTCCTTGAGATTCGCTGAGTAAATGATGAACTCGGAGTTCGCCCTTACCTTAAGGGATGACTTGTCGATCCCTGGTAGGCTGATGAAGAGCGTGAGGACATCCTCCTTCTCGTCAACGAGGACTCGGGGGATCCTTCCTCCTCTCATACCAAACCGTGGTGCCAATGGTCGGTCTCCACAGTTATCGCATCGGATTCTCATCCGCATGGGTCCCTTGGGGCCCCTTCTTCTTTCATGCATGAAGTGTCTTTCGTGTCTCATGTTGTTTCACCTCAGTCAAACTCGACGTCTACGGTCTTCCAATCTCCTCTGATCTTCTCCTCAACAACCGCTGATTTGAGTTTCTGGAGGTCTTTCAGACCGGTCTCAAGTATCTTCTCACCCTTTGCAATGATGGGTTCTGCCTCGAACGGATTGAGGTCTATAATGCCTTCCAATACTGTCTGAAAGAATGCGATGGATTCCTCCAATTGCATTCCGATCTCATTGGATATTGATGACATAAAGAGATACCCCCTCTCCGAGACCATGAAGGAGGTCTTCCTGTCTGGGGACTTCTCCAATAGACCTTTGTCCACAAGTCGGTGCAATGCTGGATAGACTGTACCTGCCTCAGGTTGCCAGTTTCGGGATCTCTTCCGCATCTCCTCGATTATTTCTTTTGCTGGTTTGTAAGTGGTCCTTCCTGCAGAGAACAGAGCGAGTAGCTCTGTCGGGGAGAGCGGTCGTATTCCTTGGGGTCTGAAGATATTGAGCCACATTCGAGTTCACCGATTTTTGAGGTCTAAATAAATTATTAGACCAAATGAATATATGCGGTCTAAATTATATAAATCTGTCGTTTTATGCTTACTACATAATGAAATAATCCAATATTAATGATGAACTCTTCGTGTTGTTAGATATCTAAATTATGATATTTTGTCAGAGAGAGGAACTTGTCTAATGGATAATATTCTAATTCGGATGACTTAATCACTCATTTTTAGAGGGAAAATTGGATGTGAACTCGACCCAAACAGCCCCTTGAAATCTTTTGTAGGGAACGCACATATCTTTATATCGAATTACCTCAGGTTATACTTGTGGAAAATCCGAACTTGGATAGCGAGGTTGACCGGATCTACAACTACTTGAAATTTAAAGGTCTCAACTTTGTTTATACTTCATCTATTTTCTCTTTTATATCTGCCGTTACAGTATCCATGCTGTTTCTCTATTCAGTAGATAGCAGAGTAGCTCTAGCTCTAATTGTCGCAGGGATAGTTCTCCGTCTCCTCTCATTAACCCTCACTTCAGTACTAAATATGGACGGTTCTCTGAAGTTCGAGATACTTCCATCTATGAATTCAATGGACGGAATTCCCCTCTTGTTCGAAACTACGGAGACCATAGTGTCTGACCTTCAGCAACAAGATTTGCCGAATAAAAGAAGAGGATATCAATTCATCCTCTCCTCTATCTTTCTGGAGTTGATCGTAGCTGCCACTGCATATATTTATCTCCAACAACCCTTCTCTCTCTACGTACTAGGTTTCATTATTCTGGACATTTTCATCGGTCTTATTCAGCTAGGGCTTATTCATAAGTATCAGATACAATCAAGTGAGACATTGGTTGAAGACTGGCGAGCAGAGTACCTTCTCAATTGGAAGATCACGGAGGAGGATTGGAAGAAACATAGGGAAGATTTCAAGAGATTCAATACCCTCTCAATAAACAAGGTGGAGATCATTAGGAAATACCTTGCCATTGCTCGTGGGATGAACGAACTCCCATCTGTCAACAGGATCAAGGAGCTGATATCTACATTCCCAAATCAGAAGACGTTAAATGACGCTTTGGACAAGGGGTATCTCGACTACCAATCATATATTGCAGGTGAGCAGATGGGCTGTCCAGGTGCAGTCCTTTACGAGGCTTGTGTGTCAAATGGATTCGAGACCTATTCCGATTTCCTCCACGCAAAAGCCCTCGGTTTCCCAGATCAGGAGACGATGGCAAACGCTTTCTCCTTGGGCTGTGAGAACTTTACTCAGTACCAGGAGATGAGGTCACATGGGTTTGAAGACATTACATATTCTGAGTATCGCAAAATTAGGTCATTGGGCTTTGAGCTTTACAGTGACTACAAGACTGCTTCTGAAAGTGGTTTTCCAAATGTCAAAACTTGGTTACTCGCCAATATCCACGGGATACCGACCTATGAGGAGATGCAGAAGATGATCTCCTTTGGTGTCATTCTCGATCCCGAGTATTCTGAGACTGGATCTCTAATATATGAGGAGTATCTCCAAGCAGTGGAGAAGGGTTTCCCCAACTACAAGACATACATCAACGGTGGTGCAAGGGGCTTCAGTACGTATGAGGAGATGCAGCAGGCTGAGTCAAGTGGATTCTTTACAATGGAGGAATGGACCCAAGCTCTGACCTTAGGATTCACGACCCGTGATGAGCAAAACCATGCCAAGAACCTTGGATTCAGCTCCAAGGAGGAGATGGTCAATGCCCAAAAACTAGGGTGTTCCAACAAGGCAGAGTATGACCGCCTGATCGAGGAGGGATACCGTACATGGGATGACCTCCTTCAATCACATGAGAAAGGATTTGACTCACCAGAGCATTATTACGCAGCAAAGCGAGTTCATGCCCCAGATCCAAGGATATACAATCAGATAAAGAAGGGCGGTTTTGAATCCCATGCACAGATGCGGGAGGCACATCGGTTAGGATATTTCACTAGGGAAGAATATGACGAAGGTGTGTCGAAAGGCGCTCCAGACGCCATCGCCTTGGAGGAAATGGACGAGAAAGGATTTCCGAATTATGAAGTCTTCTCCATCGCGAAGAAGGCGGGTTTCCAAAGTTTCGAGATATACCAGAAGGCAACCGAGTGGGGAGCACCTGATTTTGAGACCTTCCAATTAATGAAACATGGTGGTTTCACAGACTACGGACAGTATAAAGTCGCAGTACAGCAAGGATATAGTGACCATCGATCCTTTCAGGAGGCGCTGAAATTCGGAGCAAAGAACTACAAGGAGTACCTTGTCCTGAGGAGGTTGAACAAGAGAAGGAGTGACTATGTGACTGAGCAATTTGCTTGGTTCTCCCGTCTACAGGACAACTACATTAAGGTCCTTGACGCGTACGAAACGTTAGATAATCTGCGATCGAGAAAGCCCAATGATTACTACACCCTTGAGAAGGTCGTGGAGGTTCTTGATGGTATTCATTCAAGCCTCAACTACGATCTTAACCTTCTCCAAGAGTACGATGATGTATTCCCGGAACTTCGGGAGAACTTCACACAGCTCAAGAGTCGTATGGAAGAGCTGTTTTCCATGGTCGAGAAGGACAAGGGGCTTAGGCAAAAGGAGTTTCTTCCCATTCGTGAGTTCCTCTTCACGATCCAGAAGTATAATGTTCCTGCCATAATCCCGCTAACAAATTATAAGTCCTTGACCGAGAACTTTGGTATAACATACCAAGAGCTGAAGAAACTGGTAGAGCGATATTTCAAAGAGGAGGTCTCTATAGACCTCGACGATATGGTTATTGAGTATGTCCAATGGATTGCCTCTCCTGGTGAGAAGAAGAAGATGAAGGAGGAGATCCAGAACAAACTGAGCTCTCTCGAGCGTGGGTCATCAATTGGTTTAGGGAAGATCAAAGAGATGGTAGAGTTCAAGGGGACTAATAGGCAATTCGAGGAATTGCTCAATGAAGTCCTCATTCCTGATGGATCTCTGGGCATAGTGAGGTATGACCTCGGTACAATTACCCTCCCTGCTGTTGATTTTTACAAGGAACAGTACTCTTACGATGAGGTCAGAAGGAAGATTAAGGATCAGATTGAGAATGCAGTACTGAACTCGAAAGTCGCAATAAATATAATGGCAATCTCGTCGAATATATCAAACAAACCTCCGACCCCAACCTTTAGAAGAGCGATAAAGGAGGTGCTTGAAGACTATACGGAATTGGTCTACAACGAAGAAACTGGTGAAATCATCCCTCCAGTCGGAAGCATAGGTGAAGAATGCCCTGTGTGTTTCCAGAAAATAGAGGGTGGTGAGAGGGTAGGAATATGTCCAAGATGTAAAGGGCAGACCCACTACAATGAGCTCTTACCTTGGGTTTTGGACAACAAACGATGCCCGCACTGTCAATCCGAGATCTCTATGGAAGATGTCAAGTCACTAGTTGCCTAGATAGGGTGAATTCCTTGTCGATAGAGATTCTCTCAACTTCCTCAAGTGAGCTGTTCAGGTAGTGTAGGGTATTGTCCACTCCCAGAAGGAATCCGTTCTTCCAATTGTTCATGGAGATGATAGAACCCTCGAATTGAGTCCGTGATTTCACTTCTCCATCTCGTGAGAGCTCAATCAACTTGTTGTTGTCAGAGGCGTAAATCACATCTCCCCCAAGAGCTATTTCTGTGAGATTCGCTCCGATTTGGACACCCCAATTTACGGTCTGATCGGAGATGTTGTAAGAAACAATCTCCCCTGGTCGTCCCATTGTAGCTAGGAGCTCATCTCCGTCCACCAAGATCGAATTCACCCTGTGATTCTCCCTCCTAATTATACTGATGATAGTACCGTCATCCTTTGACCAGAATCTGATGAATGAGTTCGGACCGCGGAAACCATCCCCAGTAATTATCATTCCATCATACTCCGCTATGGCCCAGACCCTAGTGTCGTGTCCCTCTAGGTCGTACCTGAGCTGACCCTTAGAATCCCAGACCCTGACCAAACCTTGGTATGCACCAGCCACGATATCCTTCTCTGCTGTGATATATAACCCAAGGGATCCGTAAGGGATACGGTATTCCGCTGTATCCTTCGTACTAAGGCAGTGCCAGTGTACTACCTCTTTGAGGGAAGTCACGAATAGGTTGTCCTCGTCTACCTTAACTCGTTTGATCTCCCACCCTATTGGTATTATCCCCACAAGTTCCATGTTATTATTGAGGCGGAGGACATTGTAGTTCCCCATCCCTAGAAAGACCTCCGATTTCGTGGTCTCGATAGAGTTAATTGTGTGCTGAATGGGATCCACAGATTCGGGATTGCATCTTGGAATATGAACTCTCCCATTCGCGTGTATTAATTTAAAAGATATACCTGAGGGGAGGGATTGCATCTTCACCCCAGCAGAAGTCTGCCCATTTACACTCATATGAGCAGGGTTCCTGTGAGCTGTCCTTCATCTTCTTCACAAGTTCTTTCTTCCTTCTGCTTTGCTCAAGAGCAATTAGCTCTTTCTTGATCTTGGAGAGCCGTGTTCGGTCATACTGCTGAATATACATTATCATCTCACCTATGTCCCTCGTTATGTACACAAGGTATCCCTCAACCTTGTTCATCGCATCTTGAAGAACTAGGAGTTGATCAAGATGTCTGGGTTTTGGAATGTTGAATTTTGACCTGATGTCTGGAATTGAGTGAATCATGATAATAGACTTTTTCATCGTCCTCTGGTCCGTGATGATCAGGTCTGCTCTCCCACTCAGATGGACGTTGTCATACCCGACCTCGAGGTCTATGTTCTTCTCAATCTTGAGATTTTTCCCAAACATCTCCGGAAGTTTGTCTATGATGTGTGAAGTGAGCATTTGGTCGATCCTATCCTCCCCGATTCTCTTTTCCTCGAGTGCATTTATTCTCACATCTGCGATGGAGATCTCATTCCGCTTCAGGTTATAGTTCTCGGGGTCACGATCAAGTTGGATCTTCCTCTTGCACCTCAGATCAAGGAGTTGTATAGGGAAAAATTCACTTTTGAGCTTTATTCTTTCACTAATCTCCTTTATATGGTACATAAGAATTTTTTTTATACTTGGCTCGGAACTCATAGTGACAACTCTTAGTAATAACTAATACACTTGACTTTATATTATCCTTCTCTAGAAAACTCTCCTTCTTTCAGTTTACCTACTGCAGAGAATCTGTTTTTACGAGTAAATGGGAAAATAGGAAAAATTATTTGATGTTTAGTTCATGTCTCTTCTGACAAACTCGTTGATTATTGTGAAGTTGTAAAGGACTACGGTGAAAGTCAATACTCCGAGTCCGAGGTGTCCTGTGACGACCAATGGGTGGAGTTTCTGCGTGACTGTCAGCCCACCCATGATTGACTGGAGTATCACTAGAACAATTAGAGAGATAGATACCTGTTGCAATCTGGGAACGATTGAGCTCATCTGCCTCGACTTGAAGAAGAGGTAAACGATTAGGATACCCATGATACCCGCCCAGAACCTGTGAATGTACTCTGCCCAGAACTTGATATCTCCAACTCTGTCTACGGGAAAGATTTGACCATCACATAGTGGCCAGTCAAGACAAGCCAATCCTGCATCTATAGATTTTGTGTATCCTCCGAGCAGTATGAGGATGTACACGCCTATTGCAAGGAAAATAGAGAGGTTATGGTACGATTTCAGTTTCGAGACTGATTCCTCGGATAACTCCATGACTGATCCACGACATTCAATATTTAATTATTGAGTTAACACCTGATACAAAAAATATGGGTGGCTTCTACCAGAATCTTTTCTGAAATACAAATTTAGCGCTGACCTTTACCCCTCAAGTTATTCTTAAATAGAGGTTCTTCCAATTCTGATTTGTTTAAAATGGACGAACAGAATGAGTATTTCATTTATGATCACTCCGAACGAGAGTTCAATCACGTAACAGATGCCAAGAAGAAAGCAGAACTCGAGGAAAAGTCAAAATCTGCATCCGTGGATGAGCTTGAGCAGTCCCTTTCGAATCTGGGATATGACGGATTACTCATAATGGACTCTGATAACTCGAAATGGGTACTTTGCTTCGCCAGCCACCTTGGTATTGTAGGGCAGAGAACCGCGAGGAGGCAGGCAGATTCGATCGCAAGATCTGGATACAACGTGGGTAAGTTCAGAATACGGGCTAATTTTCCATTGGAAGAACTATCGGAGGCAAATATTGGGGAGTTGTGGAAAACTGTTCAGCAGAAATATGTCAAATCAACCCTCTCCGGACTGGAGCTAGATCAGTCTGGGATTCCCTCACAGATTGCAGACCGGGCCAAGATGCTCAATGAGGTGGGTATCGAGGACGCCTTGACGAAAGCAGAGCAGGAAAAGGCAGAGGCGGAAGCCCGGAAAAGAGCTATGCAGAAGAGTGGGATCAAGGTCCCTGTCGACACCGCGCCCAAGATGGAAGCAAAGAAACCTAAGAAGGAAGAGCGCTCAACTCCGAAGAAGGAGACGAAGAAACCTAAGACGGAGAAGAAAACTAAGCCGAGCTACGAATCGAAAGGACCGTACTTCTTCGAGATCAGGACAATTAAGGAGTATGTCGAGAATAACAATACCGTTTTCGCAATGAAAGGTGTTCTCCATAAGGATGATGATGAGTTCAATGACTCAATCGTGGTATTCAAGAAAGACAATCTGCCCGAGAGTCAGTGGAATAAAACCGTGCTATATCTTGAGAAAAAGGACATCGTCCAGCTCGATCTATACGAAGACGATGAGACCTTCTACGCCACGAGTATCAGGAAATAGGATCATTAGTAGTAACAGTAGTTGTCAAGAATCCTTATCAGTTGTAATTTGATATGCTGAAAATCATCCTCTACGAGAGTCGAAAAATCCTCATAATCACTCAGGAGCTCAAGGATCTCGTCTTCAACGACAGCATAGTGGGGGAGGTATCGAACAATCTTCTTTGGGATAAAGAAGGCAATGATCATTAGGTTTGCCTCTTGAAGCCTAGGATCACTACTTCCTCTGTCCTTAACCTTCTTAGAAATCACCATTAATCTGTATCGTTGCATCATTCCTGCTGGTAGGTCGAATACCCCCTCACAAAATGAATGCCCCTGTCCCATGGCTAGAATAGTGTTCAGTGCGATGTTCTGAAGGACGTTCTCCTTTGGTAGCCCCCTCTTTAATCGATTTCCTTTAAGATCTGAGTATATGACTGAGGGACCCAGTTCTGACATTGAGAAGAATCCGATATCTAGTTTGTAGAGGTACTCCGAGATAGTTCCTGGTTGAATATTACGGAGATTTATCGACCTCTGTGCAATGGCCATGTCTATCGTTTTACGCACATGTTTATTAGAGGGTGGAATACTGGTGAACTATTCGGGTAATGCAGCTAACCGTCGTTCTTTTGGGTATAATTCTTAATTGGATTGAAACATTAATATTCTGAATTTTTCACTAATTGCTGTGCAGTATTCAGAGAATAACTCCCCTATAGACATGAGGAATATCTTGGGATCATTACTTGTTTACCTTGTCATATTGCTTCCGATCGTCAATGTCTTTGCACCTCTTGAAGCGAGCTATAACTATGCGCTCATTGTTGTCGGAGTACTCACCATGGTGTTTCTCTTTGTCATATTAAGGCAGCTCTCAGTGGTTAGTAGTACACCTCTAGCATTTGCCCTTATGCTTTTTGGAGTATTTCTCATTATTTACGAACTCTACGAACCTACCTTAACATTCGGAGTAACTTTGGGAGGCATATTGTCTGTCGTTGGTCTGGTTATGAGACTTACTGCAGTGGAAATAATCTTCTCGACATTGTTTATGGATGTCTTTAGATCTATTGTATCCTTCTTCCGACATCCAATTGAGATCATCATCTCTACCCTTCAATTTGTCATGATTATATCTCTGATAATTGCATCCGCCCCTGATTTCGCAGAGTACCAACCTGGTTTGATCTCCATTGTGGTTGGAATAGTGGCAGTTCTGCTTCTTAAGCTTTTCATAGATGAAAACCGTACATACGCTAAGGTTACAGGCTTTGTGTATATTTTTGGCGTCTTTGTATCTTATCAGTCCTTGGTACTTTTTGTCAGTCAGGTTATTCTAGCTTTTATTGCCAATGCATCAAGAAGGACCCTTGAGAATGTCTATCTGTGGATAGTTAGGTTCACCCATTGGTTTGTAGGACTACTACGGAACTCCACCATTGTAATTTTTATCCTTGGTCTTGTATTCATTATCCTACCCGTCTTTCTCCCCACCTATCCGGATCTGGTTAAGATAGGATTATTTATTCTTGGATGGGTTCTCATCTCCTATTCATTGTGGAATTACCTCTCTCCAATTCTGGGTTTCCTTTATTATGGTGTATCCTGGGCTATTATAGCCTTCGTCAACAACTTCAACACTAATACCCTCCTGAAGGCTATCTCTGCGATATTGATCATTTGGGATATCTTCGGGTTCTATCTTCCTTGGGATGCTATTCTTAGACTTTGGATGATCCCGTACGTATCGTTCACCATCTTCCTCTTATCCTTCAGTAGTGTGCGAATAGGTATAAGGGTCAATCTGGAACGGATGATGAGACATAAAACCGGGATACTTCGGGTTGTAAGTTACTTCGTATTCTACGGTGCTGGACTCGTCTCCCCATTTCATCCATATTTCATCCCGATGTTAATTACGGGTACGGTAATATACATCTTAAGTTCCCCAATGCTCTTCAGAGGTGTGCTCAGGTTCGTCAACTGGGCTGCGACGAACGTCCTACAGCTAACTGGATGGATCATCTCCTCGATCATGATCCTCTTTGGACTTCTTATCGTCGTTGCTCCGCCAGAGGGCAATTTTCTTACTCAGTTCGCTGGTGACATCACTGGTCCCGCTCGGATTGCGGTGGGTATTGGGTTGATGATTGCAGGTGTAGTCTTCTTCCGTGAAGTCTATCAACGGCGGTCTTTGGAGGTGGCAAAATGAGCAAGGTCAACTTCAACAAGGTAGGTCTGGGATTGATCTTCGCCGGTATCGCCGCAATAGTCGGACTCCAGAGCTCACTTGGGCAAGATGGTGCATCGAAGGTTGGGCTCACTTTCTTCACAATTGGCTTTCTCATCATGGTATTTGGTATTGTGATCGGAAGACTCCGGAAAATGGGTGCAGAGTATTGGGCTGTCGGTTCCTTCTTTGTCTATCTCGGATTTGTTCTTGTAGCGATTCCCATCTTCATTTTCGTGATATCACCTGAGGTCATAGATATCGCATACCAGTGGACAGTTCTAATTGTCGGGATTGCATTCATTGTCTTGGGATTCGGTACCGAGATGTATGATCTTAATGTGATGTTCCTCAATTTGTTCCGGAAGCTGAGCTCGATGGTAGAATTTGGCTGGAGACAGTTTATCATCCGCGCTCGCAAGTCCTACTTTTTCATCCCAATTGTCCTTCTTCTTTTGTACCTCGTGTCCATGTTCTTCACACAGAGTGAGAACTTTCTTATTGATCTCTCGGGAGGGGTTCTGGATCCCCTCACTTCGAAACTTCTAATTTTAGGGTTGATCATACTTCTGTTCCTAATCGAAGCACGGGAGCTAGTTTATGTTTTCTTCAGGGGCGCTTGGCAATTCCTACTTATTGGTCTCCGGACGATTGCTGTGTGGGCCAGGTACTTACCCCGGATCCTCGCAAAGTCACTTTCCGTCCTATGGAGCATTGTTAAGGGTCTATTCCTTAATACTTGGGTTCTGGGATTTGTTGCTGCTCCAATCCTATTCTCCATGGGACTATACCTTATGGACGAAAGACTTATTGCGGCAACCGTCTTTGACCTTCTTCTTTCCTTTGGGCTCTTCTCAATAAAGAAACCACATCTGGTCGACCGAGTGGTGAACAATATTGGGGATCGAATGGTGAGAAGAACCATAGGTGTTAAGAGATATATCAAGGAACATCCCACGGTACCGTGCAGGTCATGCGGTCATCCATTGACTCATCAAGAGATGCTGGGAAGTTATTGCAAGTGGTGCAATGCACCCATCGAGAAGTGCGTTGTGTGCTACTCGATGCTAGGGAAGGATGACCCAGTGATTAGCTGTCCGCACTGCCAAAATTCCGGTCATCTTGAGCACCTCGAAAAGTGGACGCAGATGACTGGAAAGTGCCCTTACTGCAGACAACCTTGGACAGTCAGCAGTTCCTAGTTCTGAATCATCCGACGTTCCTCAAGATATCCGTGTTCCTAGGTCTTCACAACGGGTATTTTTCACTTAAAACTAACCCTCCGTCTTGAGTTATTATAGAGAAAGGCCATATTTGTCATATGGAATTGCAGAATGTCAAGATCATACGAACCCTGGAGTTTTTCGACGAGATGACCATCGAGATGAAAACCGAGAAGAAGCCAATGTTCTACTCACAGCCACCAATTCTCGTCAAGGGATACAAGCCCCAGTTCAAGTACTCTGACTCACTGCCTAATAAATTCCTCAAATAATTGGTGTTGAGTGCTCGACACCTTACAGTTCCTGGATTTCTTCGAGATTCGCTATGAGCGATTCAATGAGGTTCTTCTCATCTTTTGAGATCTTTCCATCGGTGAAAGCCTCAGAGCTTGCCATCTGAACTATCTTCTTCTCATAGGCATAGATTTGCTCAAGCTCTAAGTCGTCGATTTTTCCATCCTCCAAGACAGTCTCGAGCATAGAGACATATTTCTCGAAGTGGTAGTTAATGGAGTTGATGATCTTGACTTCCTCCTCAGTTACCTCCCCATCTTGGTTGGCGATTTCATTGATCTCATCAAGTATTCGCTGGACAGAGCTGATTTTCTTCATGATCAACTTTAGTCTCTGTAACTGCTCATTCATTAATCGTTATTCTGTACTGTATAATATAAACTATCGCTGATTAATACCCGTCCTCACCCAAGAGCGGTACAAATTTTACTGCAGGACCTGCTATGCAGTTCACTTTCCCCTTAAATTTCGACCCCTCCTTCAGATAATTACATTTGCCCCTCTCTTTGACTACCTTCACAAGGGAGTGTCCATAGAGATCCTGGACAGGGATCAGGAGAATCCCCTTAGAATTCAACAATTCAATAAGGTTGTCGGGGATGTAAGGAGCGCCAGCTGTTACCATAATTCGATCATATTTCCTGCTGAAGGTAATTGCGGTACCGTCACCCTTCAGGACATCAACATTGGATACTCCTATTGACTGTAGATTTTTTCTCGCAAATTCTACGAGTTCATCCTTTCGCTCGACGGTGGTGACATGCCTAAACACTTTCGATAGAATTGCTGCATTGTATCCGCTACCCGTCCCAATTTCAAGTACATCCAAATCTGGTCTCGGGTCAAAGAGCTCTTTGGTGAGCATCATCATTACCATGTGTGGTGCAGATATCGTCTGACCACCGTGGATCGGGAAAGGCTCATCCTTCCATGCAACATCCCTGTACTTATTGATCATGAACCTCTCCCTTGGTATTTCCCGCATCGCTTTGATGACTGATTCAGGGACAGTTAGATTCTGCCTTGTACAGATCGACAATGCACTACGAATGAACGCCACAGTGCCCATTTCCGTAGTTGGCTAAAACCTTTGCCTACGACTTCTGGACTAGAACTCCAACAGTCTCATAATCTTGAATAGGAGTTCAAGGAATCTAAATTCTTGGAAGTTTTCCGCCTCTACCTTACCCTCAATGAGAAAATCCTTGAATTTGTCATCTCCAACTCTTGATATTCTCTCCACTTGGAAATTGAACAGAGTGGTGAATTGCTGTTTCATCCAAGAGTCATATTCGAACGGTACAAACAAGAACTTCTCCAGAACTTCATACCTTATTCCCCGCCAGTCCATCGCTGGCATCTGAAGGATCTCAAATAGTCCCTCCAAGAGACTGAGGTCAATTTCCACTCCATGATCGAATAGCGAGAACAGTAGCTCAGTTAAGTAGGTGATTAGCCCTTTTGCCTTGTCGGACTTAGAGTCATACTCCACCCATGAAAGTTTTCGGTGCTTCTCGAAATACTGGGTGTAAAGGATGAAGAAGGGTGAGGTGAAGTACTCCATGCTGAACTGTCTGAAGAAATCTGTACCGAAGAGTTTCTCCATACTTATGTCCTTTGTGTCCTCTCCTACACTTGAAATCGCAGTGAGCAGTATCCATATCTTCCCGTTGAGGTAGTCTGCTACCGACTCGGTGAAGTTGGTCAACCTTTCCGTGTGTATCTCAGTACCATTGTCAAATATCAGAAGAAGATCTCTTGTGAGTTCTAGAATCTGTCTATCAAGTGAGGTGAATATCTGATTGTCTTCGCTGATGTTGAGAACCGTAAATGTGTAATCGATAATGGGTGAAAGACTTTGAATATCCATTTTTGATCTAAGGGTTCGAACGATCATTCCCCCTATCTCTGAAAAATAAAAGTAGGGTATAAACTTGTCTCCGATCTCGTAGATTGGATTGAGAACATTATAGTACTTAGAACTACGAATGTTTTCCTTCAGCATGTGAGTAGGAAAGAGCATTTCGAGCTCAAAGAGGATGGTTTTGAGATATTCATTGAGGGAAGAGTAGAAGTTGATCAACTCAGAGTATCCACAGGGTGCTGATGTCACCACATCCAGAATTATCGATCTGAGAATATCCGATCCAATTCTTGGGATGAGTGAGATGAGCTTCTGAACCATTCGCTCTTGTTTCTTTGTTGAGATCATGAGGTCTTTGAGTGAATTCTCTATGGATCGAAAATCCTCTTGTGTATGTGATATCCTTAGCCTCACTGCCTCCCTGAGTAGGGTGAGATCACTCGCCAAGTCTCCCTCTATTGGAATAACCCGTTTTTTGGTCAAGAGATTCCTCTCCTCTGTCGACAGATTATTCCGAATTATTCTCACAATATCTGAGATCTGTTCCACAGATGACTATGTCGAATGCTTTATATTAATATTAGGGATACAGGTGGCTGAAAGTATTCTCTGCCGTATCCTCAGCGATTCAGAGTTCTCATCAACGGATTATTAGTCACAGCATGATTCCACCCGGAAAGGTATGACCGAAAGTATTCCTCCTCATTTCGTGACCGAAGCTAAGATCATTCAGTTTCCTAGTTGGCTGACGATCTGAATTGTGATTCATCTACTATCTAATTCGTAACAGAATATTAGGTCAGCTGTTCAAACCTTGCGATAAAGAATACTGCGAGTCCCAATAAAATCAAAGCGTTGAGTATTAGATATATTCGAGTCCACACCTTGTCAAGCGTATTCCTCTTTAGTCCGAAATTTTTGAACCATTTCGGGAAGTGTATGAGATAGGTTCCTACCATTTTCTGTAGATCTTCCGAACCCGAGATGCCGTCAAATACCCAGTGTGTGGCATAGACTATATCTCCGAAGTCAAGCTTTTTGTTGTTATTTCCTTCCCATGTTGGGAAGTAATCAAGGATGAGGTGGGATGCTACTCCTATATTAAATATGGCCAATATTGGATACAGAATCACATTGTCCGTACTTCCATTGACCACAAGGACTGCCATAATAATTGATGGGATTGCGGAATGGAGCAACCAGTCCCTATGGCCAAATATTCGTTTCCACATCTGGTCAAGGTCGGGGAACTGGGAGCCAAATACCGCCATGAGTAGGGCGACCAGCAACCATGCAGAATCCCGCTGGAACTGAAAGTCGAATGAACTGAGAGCTACGAGAATAGCTATGGTGACTATGTAGACGATGAGTCCTCCGTTTACGTGCCATGTCCTATTTGCCATAGAAAATCACTATAAGCCAAGTGTCGAATAGTTCCTAATAAACTATCTGAATTTCACGTTCAGCAATCAATTTCGCTCCAAATGGTTGAAATAGAGAGTTGTACCTGTCACAATATCATGATCGAAAAAATAATCTCGGATTGCCAAGAACATGGAATACTTGATATCAAGGAGTTCGATCTCTCCCGTCTCTTAGACGGGATTTATGGCACGGATCTAATGGATAACCTGTTTGACTGTGTGCCAAAAAATCTTCACCATCTCATAGAAATGCGGCTGGAAACACTGGTCTTTCTTCTCCTAGATTGAGCCCTTCTTGGCAGACGACTAAGTAAATACATATCCTGATGGTGTGAATTGTATTACAATTTCACTCTTCTCTCGGTTATTTTTTCTCATCTGCAGAGATGTGTTCCATCCAAGCTGAAACGATCAACGGGAGGACAATTGTTGTGTCTGCATATACCGTGGTTTTCGGTGCTTCCCATGTGAATTTGCCCCAAGACACCGCCTCTGTAAGGGTAGCTCCAGAAAGTCCACCAGTCTCTACCCGGTCCATGGTCACCGCGACGCCATACTCGTACTCCTTATCGCTCATCAGGCTTGACTGTAGCATGTAGTTTTTTGGAACTCCCCCTCCGAGGATGAAGGCTGCGTTGCTGTCTGCCTCGTGGAAGATGGTCTGGATCTCTCCTAAGTCCCTCATCTCATCGATGATTATCTTCTTGAACTGTGACCGCAACCAGATCTGCAGACCGAGCACGGAGTCTGAGAGTGCGGGTACAAAGATTGGGACGCCATGCTTGTATGCTGCCCTAATGAAAGACTGTTCGTCGTCTATATGCTCCCCCAACCACCGGAGAATCTCGTGAGAGCTAGTATGAAGGATTCCATCGATATTTAGCTCATCATGCATCTGGATGATCAGCTTCTGAATGTTATCCTCGAGTGTAGGGAACCCATCTGCGTGAACAAACGCATCGTACACTCTATCTACTCCTCGCTCTCTTAGCTCGTTGTCATCTCTGAAACTAACGTGTTTGAGGTGAGTGTGGCCGAATGCCTCAATAAGGTCATGGGTGCAGTTAGCTCCGGTTGTTACCAGCATGTCAACAAGACCGTACTCAATAGCGCGGACTATTGTCTTCCTCATTCCTCCTGGGATCATCGCACCTGCTAACGACATGTTGACTTTAGCTCCATTCCTCTTTGCCTCTGTCAGGATGCGAAACGCCTTTCCCAGTGAACCCCCACCAAATACTCCCATCTGGTCAAACTCCTTGAGGATCTCCAGAGCAGAAATACCTTCCCTAGGTTCAAAGTGGTGAACCTCTTTTCCGTGCTTCCCTCCCCTGTGATGGAAATTGTCTGAATGCATTCATTTCTGACTTCTATCATTGATTAAATTACTTTGTCGTGCGTTCCTCCAACCTGAATGTCAAGGGGAGTAGTTCCTTGAGTGCGAATTCTCTGATTTCACCGTTGTTGTTCTGCAGAATTACTGGGAAGTCATCTTCTACAAACTCAGAAATCACCTGTAGACAGACTCCACATGGATAGGTAAAATCTATAGCTTCCCCGACAACCGCAATTTTCTCAAAATTCCGTGTACCGCTGGCAATGGCAGAGAATATTGCAGACCGTTCTGCACACACCGTTGGGGTGAATGACCTGTTCTCCACGTTGCAACCCGTAAAGATCTCACCCCCCTTGCAGAGTAATGCTGAGCCCACATGGAAATTTGAGTACGGAGCATAGGCATTCCTCTGAGCTATCTTGGCCTTTTCAATCAGTTCTTCATTGTCCACAAAATTCATCTTAACCGATTAGTCAAATACCTTGCTATTAGACTTTTGCAGGAATCTATTCCCTATAACAATAGGTTATAAGACAAGTTCTGAATACTTTTTTGTGCCTGATCTTGAATTTAATACCTATCTAGAGGAGGCAGAGATTAATTATAACAATCAAAGGTACAAGGACGCGGCATCAACATTTGAGTACTTGATCCGCCACTCAATTCGTGATGAGAATTACCTCGATGTCATACATTTCAGTTACAGGGCCATAGATGCATGGGAAAAAGCAGGAAACAGGCAGAAGGCACTTCATCTGTGGAAGAACCTAGGGGTATTTTCCCTCAAAGTAGCATCTAAACTCGCTTCCGATTCAGCAAGTGAATCCCCCACGGTGGAGTACAAGATTGAATTGCTAGAAATTCTTGAAGATACTTTAGAATACCTCAACAACGATGAACACCGAGATAATATCTTGGAGGAACTCTACAATAATTATATCCTCCTCTCCCAGGAGTATGACCGCCCGATAAAGGATAGGATTATGTATCTGGAGAGAGCCTTGGGCTACCCCAGTATCCTAAACAAAGAGAGGATTAAGTATTTAGAGACCAGTCTTGCAGAACTCCATTTCAAGCTCGCTGAGAAATACAAAAAATCCAATCAACTAGGTGCGGAGGACATCGCTAGGAAGGAGCTGGAGATCGCTAATGAGCTTCTAGGGAAGTACGGGCACCATCCTCGTGTCCTGTAGTCAGACGACGAAATAGTAGAGTTGCCCTTCCTTCTTGTACTTTCCGACATGTCCCATCAGGAGAAGCTCCTCTAGCTGGTTCTCTGCCTGAATCGGAGAGATTCCCGTGAGCTCAATTACCTGTGGAAGTGTCAACTCTCCCTTTGTGAGTAGTGCCTTAGAAACAGACTGGAGTTGTGGACGGAGAGAGAGGAGGCTGATCGCATCCAAGGGGACACTGGGGTCTATTCTGATGGTATCAACTTTACCAATTATCTCCTGAATATCCTCGTCAAATGTCTCGAAGTCGATTGTGTTTCCAGACCAGTTCTCAATATCCATCCTGAACCGTTTGATAAACCTCAAGCTGAGATACTTTGCTTTCTCAATTGCGATCTCGGATTTGTTGGATACAATTACCACGCTGAAGGGACCAACTCGCTCTGAAGTGAATGAGAACGGTCCTGCAGTCAACTCGGTAAAGTGCGACCCTGTCACCTCCTTAACGAATCCCTGCATAGCTGTAAGGAGGGCAGAAACTAAATCTGGAGGAGGCGCATTGTCAGAGAACGGCTTGAAGTATGCGCACCTTCCATCCTCAATTATAATATAAATTGCATAAGGCCTAAAGCTCTCCATACTTACTGCCCCTTTCCACTTTTCGAGACGATGTATTCTGCAATCTCGTTAATATGGGATGCTAGCTTACCGCTTGGATTTGCAATCACATGAATAGGTCGTTTAGCGTCTACTCCTTCCAGAAAGTACATCGAGTACTCCGCCTCTTTCTCTATCACCTCTATGTCGTTGGAGATGAGACCTGCGATATTGATCTTGCTATCGGATATGGGGTCTATGATTCGCTCCTTAACCAGTTGTTTGGTGTAGGTATCTGCCTCCTCATCGATAAATGTCCTTGGTACCTGATTGAGGATAAGGGATGTGTCAGGTTTGAGCCCGCTGTGGAGGGTCTCCAGCATCTGTCCCGTTCCTCCTAGATCCGCATTAACAAGACGTAACATGAGGATGACATGATCTGCAGCTGCAACACAGTTGAGCGAATCGGATGAGAACCCAGGGGAGGTGTCCAAGATCACAAAATCCGCATTGTATGGCTCCCTGGGGAGGGTGTCTCTAACTAGACCCATAAGTTTGTACAGGTCGTCTAAACTCTTCTGTTTATCTCTGTCCTTCATCGCAGAAATAAATTTTGCATTCTCATTACCCAATGCGATGAAAAGTTTCCCCTTGACATCTGGTCCAATGATAGAGGTAACTTCTTGGAAGATCTCCGTAGGATCGAGATTGTTGAGGAAGAACTCGTTAATCCTATGCTCATTGGGTTTGGTGACATAAGTCTGGAGGCTGGGAGCTCCTAAGTCCATGTCCACAACAGCGACCCTATACCCCATCTTGGTCAAGGTGGCTGCAAGGTTCATCGAGACCAATGTCTTTCCAGTTCCTCCTCGCAGAGAGTGAACTGCAATAACAAACGACATATGTTATTGATGAACCCCACAAATTATAAACTAGAAGGTGGGGCTTTCTTCCATATGAAATTTTATAATTGCTAACAAAGCTAAAACGTTTTTATGCATGTCTCCAAAATGTGCGATAAAATATCTGGGTTGAGATGAATAAGGTACACTAATTTCGAAATTTATTATCCGAATCTGAGCAAATTGTCGAGATTTCAATTCCGAATTATAATGAGAATTTGTCATTATTCGTAAGGTGCTGCAAGGAATGCGTAATCCGTTGGAAAAACTATAGAATTCTACGGGGATTGGGCAAATGGTTAAATTCTCTTAAAATATAATGCATTCATACATGTTACATTTTGTGTGGAAAACACACGTTTCGAGCACTATATTTTGCATATGGGCTCTCAGGTGAACTGTTATGTCAAGACTACAAATACTAAATGAGAATGGCGATATTCTCGACAAGAATCTAGAACCTGATCTGTCAAAGGAAACTTTGATTAAGGCACTCAAGGTGATGATACAGGTTCGAATGCTCAATGACAAGGGCATTCGACTACAAAGACAAGGAAGGGTTGGCTTCCACATATTTACCGTTGGACAAGAAGCCCATGTGGGAACCGCGATTGCACTCGAAGAGGACGATTGGGTATATCCCGCGTACAGGGAGCATGGGATTGCTCTTTATAGAGGGATCGAGGTGGCCGACATTGTGAATCATCTCTTCGCTAATGAACGTGACCCGCAAAAAGGACGAAGGCTACCTGGTCTCTTCGGAGATCCAAAAATTAAATTCGTGAACCCATCCGCTCCGATTGGCACTCAAATTGTACAGGCTGCAGGGACTGCTTATGCCAGCAAATACAGAGGGGACGGTGGGGTGACAACCGTGTTCTTTGGGGATGGTGCTACCTCCTCGAACGATTTCCACAACGGGATGAATTTCGGTGCTGTGACCAAAAGTCCCGCCATCTTCATTTGTATGAATAACCAATGGGCGATATCCGTACCACTGTCCAAGCAGACTGCTCAAACGGAGATCTACAAGAAGGCAGTTGCCTACGGTATGCCCGGTGTACAGATCGACGGAAATGACATCTTCGCCTTTTACCACGCGGTGAAGGAAGCCACTGAGCGGGCAAGGAACGGAGAGGGACCGACGCTCATCGAGGCAGTGACCTACAGGGTGGGTCCACACACTTCCTCCGACGATCCTACAAGGTACAGAACCGATGATGAGGTGAAGAAATGGAGGGTAAAGGATCCCATCGAGAGGTTCCAGAAATACCTGATCAACAAGGGATATCTCACTAAGAAGGACATAGACTCCATATACAATGAGTTTGAGGAGGAACTAAACGACCTTGTCGACGAGGCTGATAAGCTCCCTAAGCCCGGGCTATCAACCATGTTCGATGACGTATTCAAGGAAATACCTCCGTTCCTACAGGAACAGAAAGAGGAGCTACTGAGCTTTGCGAAGGAGGAGATGTAAGTATGGTGAAGATGAACATCATTGAGGCAATACACAACGCTATGGTGCTCCAGATGAGAGAGAACCCTGACGTCCTAGTCCTCGGGGAGGACGTGGGACCCAACGGAGGTGTCTTTGGAACAACTCGTGGTCTTATCGATGAGTTTGGTGAGATGAGGGTCATTGATACCCCATTGAGTGAATCTGGAATTGTTGGTTTCGCAGTCGGTATGGCGGTTGCTGGTCTTAAACCCATCGCGGAGATACAATTTATAGACTTCATCTGGCCGGCAGCCGATCAGATTTTCTCCGAGCTCGCCAAGTTCAGGTATAGGTCGGGTGGACTTTTCCCTGCACCAATGGTCATCCGCTCACCGTACGGTGGAGGTGTGAAGGGAGCTCACTATCACAGTCAGAGCCCAGAGGCATACTTTGCCCACACTCCTGGTATCAAGGTTGTGGTTCCCTCCAATCCTTACGACGCTAAGGGACTTCTTATCTCTGCTATCAAGGATGATGACCCTGTGCTGTTCATGGAACCTAAGAGGATCTACAGGGCATTCAAGGAAGATATTCCTGAGGAGTCATATGAAGTACCTCTAGGGAAGGCCAATATCGTCAAGGAGGGATCCGATGTCACCATAGCCTCATTCGGTGCTATGCTCCATGTGGCTTTGGATGCAGCAGAAGAGGCTGAGAAGGAAGGAATCAACTGTGAGGTCATCGATCTCAGATCAATCGTTCCACTCGATATTGAGACCATCGGTACTTCTGTGAAAAAGACTGGAAGGTTCATCAGTGTCACTGAAGCTCCAAAGACTGCGGGTTTCAGTGCGGAGCTCTCAGCGCTTGTCGGTGAGAGATGGATTGAGTACATGGAATCGCCAATTCTCAGGGTGACTGGATATGACACCCCATTTCCATTTGTTCTAGAACATGAATACATGCCAAGTACTGGAAGGGTACTTAAGGCAATTCGGGAGTCGTTCAACTACTGAGGTGCGAATTATGAGGACAGAGATAAAATTCGCTGATTTTGGAGAAGGGCTGCACGAGGGAGAAGTTGCGGAGATCCTCGTCTCGGTCGGAGACAAGGTGAAGATAGACCAGCCTCTAATCAGTATCCAGACAGACAAGATGACCGATGATGTGACTTCTACTATGAAGGGCATCGTCAAGGAGATCGTCGTTGAAGAAGGTCAAGAGGTTCACGTAGGAGATGTACTCCTCATCCTTGACGCCGAGGGATCTGCCCCTACGGAGGAAGAGAGAAGCACTACTAAGGAGGAAGATCCATCTCTCTTTAAACCCTCTAAACCTCTAAAGACTAAGTCCTTCAGAAAACATGATACTCATGTTTCTGAGAAGGTAGTCAACGAGAGAATTCTCGCAGCTCCAGCTGTGAGGAGAAGGGCTCGTGAGAGGAACATTGACCTTCGGTATGTCCGTGGATCCGGGAAGAATGGCAGGATTACTCGGGAGGATCTTGAGAATTACACTCCTGTTGCAGGAAGAACCTCATCACCGTCTAAGGTCTATTCCCCGGGTCAAGTAGATATTATCCCACTGAAGGGAGTACGGAAGGCAGTGGCAGTCAACATGAGGAAATCCAAGGATATGGCTGCTCACTACACCTACTTCGAGGAGGTGGACATGACTGCCATGGATGATCTCAGAAAGATCCTGAAGGAAAAGGGTGCAGAGAGAGGTGTAAAAGTTACTTATGTGGCCATGATGATGAAACTCCTTGTTCCTGTTTTGAGGAAATATCCGCTGATGAACTCCAAACTCGTCGACGAGAAGAAGGAGATCCATGTCTACCACGATCTAAACATTGGGATATCCGTCGATACTGAGGAAGGACTTATTGTCCCTGTTGTCAAAAATGTCGATCAGAAGGATATATTTGAAATAGCAGGAGAAATTGTTGACCTTGCTGACAGGGCAAGAAGTGGCAAATTGAAACCGGCTGATCTCTCAGGAGGTACGTTTACTATTACTTCCATTGGGAACATCGGTGGACTGATGGCCACCCCTATTATCAAGTATCCAGAGGTGGCAATCCTCGGTTTGATGAAGGCCAAGCTGAAACCGGTTGTGATTGAGAAGGACGGTAAACCAGAGGTTGGTATCCGGAAGATGATGAACCTCTCATTCAGCCTTGACCACAGGGTAATTGATGGCGCTGTCGGTGCTCGATTTATCAGAGACCTGATAAGGTACATGGAGAACCCAGGTCTG
>WAMJ01000120.1 GCA_015522385.1 Candidatus Heimdallarchaeota archaeon | reverse complement strand
TAGATCAGAACCCGGGGATATCAAGGTCGCGTGAGGTTCGGTATCCAGTATTAATTACCGCAGTTGCCATGTCACCGAAGTTGGAGCCAAAACTCCACCCTCTATCCTTGATCTGCCTGATGTAAGCCATTTGATTTGCATGTACCATGGCATGGATGAGGAGTCGATAGATGATGTAGCCAGGTCCTTTCTTCCCGTCCTTGGTCACTTCCAGCTCGGGGTCGGAGAGTGAGCTCAAGACCTGCCTGATCATCCCAAATCCCTTCTGGATCTGTTCGTTAACCGAACCGATGTTCAGTGGGTAGTCAACCTCCACACAGGTCCACCTCACTGGCTCCCACTTCTCCTCTACAAGAAAATACTCAGCCCATCCTGCACAGTGAAGTGCCAACTGACCAATTGACATCTTGTTCTCTGCAGGAGTATAATTTAGTATTTCAGGAGTTATACCCTCTAGTGGAGCACGAAGTCCATCCTCGATCACCTCACTAAGTCGGGTTAGCTCCTCGCAGTTTTTGTCCATAATTTAGTCCATCCATCCGAATTTATGTACACTGAGCTACTTCCCAAAGGAAAATGGAGAAGTTCTCCACTCAACCATGAGAGAGTTAATATCCAATGGTGTCATTAGGTCGAGCGTGAAGGAATCGATAGACGTACTCGCACCCAAAGAATGGATGAAAGGGTGGGAGAGACGATATTCCAAAGAGGGAGAACTTAGGGACGATAAGCTTCTGAATTTCTTCCCGCACATCACAGTCCAGCGTTTAGCAACATTACTCGAAAGACGCAATGAACAATTGTGGGCACTCGAACTAGGCTGCGGATCTGGCAAGGACAGCTGCTACCTCGCCTCTCTGGGTCACAGCGTGGAGGGGATCGACGCCCTCCCTCAAGCGATTGAGATCGCAAGACGCAGGAGCAGATTGATGGGAGTTGAGGAATTCGTCCGCTTCTCGGTCGGTGACATTCTGAACAAGAAGATACCTGAGGAGAAGTACGATATCATAATGGCTATTCAGACGCTACAGTACCTCTTTGACCATGCGATTGACCGCCTCAGGCAGATCAAGAGAGGTATTAAGCCCGGAGGTTACCTAATCTATAGCGGGAACATCCCACCTCACTTCGAGACTGATCCGCCCATCAGGTTCATCACCAAGGAGGAGATCCTCGAGGAACTTGACGGATGGATCATTCACGGTATCGGGACCGAGGAGAATCGCCTGAAGGAGGGGGACATCCGAGGATTCCTGCATGTACTGGCTGAGAAACCTAAGGAATAGTCCGCAAATCACCGGGTACTCTACAGCACGATGATTATCGTGCCCAAGACAGACATGACGATCCCTGAGAACTGCTTACGAGTAACCTCCTCGATCCCCAGTCCAAGTCCAATGAGTGTCGCTATGATTGGGTTTGTGCTTGAAACAGGGGTTGGGATAGCCGCCCCACCAATCTGGATGGCAAAAAAGAATATCGTGGCTCCAATTGTCCACCCGATCAGCCCAGAAAGGAGGATATACTTGATGGAGTTGATGACCGCCTCCCTCGGTCTCTGCCTTTGGGAATCTCTCCTGTTCTGGGATGTGACGAAGATCAACATACCCATCATTCCGATGAGAAAGAGCCTTATCCCAGTGATAGTTATGGCATCTGTACCTTCGAAGGTGAAGATTTTTCTTATGAAATAGATGGAGGTACCCCAGCATAGAGCACTGCTCAGGCCAAGCAAAAGTGGTCTCTTTTGAAATTCAAAACCACTCCTCCCACTCGTCACCAGAGATACTCCAACAACTATCACGGTTGTCCCTATGATGATATTCAGTCCGATCTTCTCCTCTCCGGTTAGGATCAGGATGACAGCTGTTACCAACGGATAGATTGAAGTGATCGGTAGGATCAGACTGACTGTGTACCTGTCCAGTGAGTACATGAATATCGAATCACCAACAACAATTAGTACTGAGGAGATGAAGAGGAGGAAGGAGACTTCAGGAGTGAAGTACACGGAGAACCCACTTGGTCCTGAGATGAAGATGGCGATTAGAAGGAGAAAAGGAAAAGCTGCGAGTGATCTTATGAAAAGGGCGAGGTATGCATCCTGTCCGTCTTTCATACCCCTCTTAAGAAGATGAGAATTTGTGCCCCAACTGATTGCAGCGATGAGAGCAAGTAGTGTTGCCAGTATTTCCTGCACGACCAAGGATTGTTTAGATCGATAAAAACCCCTAGATTGGGGAAAAGAAGGGAATTCTACGCTAGATAGACCCTACTGAGCCTCTATAAAGATCTTATCCTTACTCAACTTCTCAATCTTGGAGGACAGCTCCTCCTCTATGTGGTCAATGAGCTCTGCAATATCCCCCTTCTCGGCCTCAGGAGTGAAAACAAGATCGAGGGTAAGGATCATATCGTTAGCTCCAAGAAGCATTGTCCTCATCAGTTGGATGCTTTCCACACCCTCGTGGCTTTCGACGATCTCACGAATTTCGTCTTGGAAACGCTTGCTCACCGCCTTACCGATAAGGTATTCCTTATTCTCTATGGCAAGAAGACCACCACCAATCATTAGGACAACCCCAATGACGATTGTGGTAATCCCATCGTAGATCGACTCTTTGGTCACGTAGGTGATCGAGGTACCAATCATCGCGATTATGAGGGTAAAGAGTGCTAGGGAGTCTTCGGTGAGAAGTGAGAGGTTAACTGGATCCTGCATTTCACTGATAGCTTCAGCAATTGATTTAGACTTGTATTTCTCCTTAAATGCTCTCACCTCATAAAATGCGGTGTAGAGGGCGTAGGATTCAAGCGCAATCGCTAAGCCAAGGACAACTAAGTTCCAAACGAATAGATTCTGGTCTAGCACATGTTCTTCCGGACTTAGAAGTATGTTAATACCCCTGAAGAACGCCCACAGACCAGCAATGCTGAATATGAGCATGCCCACGATGAATGCCCAGAAGAACTGGGACTTAGAGTATCCAAACGGATGACTCAAATCAGGGGCGATCTTGCTTCGCTTTTTCCCACGACGGAGGAGAAGCTGGTTGATAATATCCGCGATAGAATGAGCCCCTTCAGCTATCATCGTTGTACTCCCAGTGAGGAAACCAACGACGAACTTCATTATTGTCACCGTTGTATTTGAGACCAAGGCAGTAGTCAATGAATCGGTTGCCATACATTCGCACCTCGCGCTTAATGAATAAAAGGCGTTCTATTTGTATAGGGATTTTGAGCTTCAAAGGTCAGGCACCATAACCCGGAAGCCAAGTCTCGTGCACATGAACCCATTCTAAACCGTTGGGAAGGCTCTCAACTTTTCGGAACAGAACGGAGGTACGCCTTTTCGTCACCTTATCACTGACCCGCTGGCACTCTGTGTACTCGACCATGACGAAGTTCTGGTCATCTACGACACCCTCGACATCCTCTATCCAGATCTCGAAATCCGGAGAACTTCCAGAGCTGGATTCAATAGCATGTACTATCCCTTCTCTATCAAGGGTGTTGCCCCTTGGCGATATAATCCTGAAATTGGTAGACAGAACATCTGTGAATCGCGCAGTGCCCTCAATCTCCCCACGAAAATATCCTTGTAGAAACTCATGTAACTCCTCGATCTCCTTCTGATAATCCATATTTAACGATCAGAATGTTCGTTTATAGCTCTTGCGTAAACCATTGTGACCCAAGAACTAGTGGTAAAATTACCTCGGGAAAATAACATATTTTGAGTATCCGAATGATCATTGAAAGTACAATAAGTATCGATACAGTGTATACTATTCAATACGGATATGAATTAGTGATTTACCTTCTTCTGCGAAGAACGGGAAGAACTGCGAGAACTGCAACAGATGCGATGAAGACGGGGAGGAAGCTGGACTTTTCAGCAGTTGACAGCGTCAAGACAGAACCAGGTGCCTCGACGTCCTGTGCCTCGATCTTCAGATCGATTGGGTCGACCCTGTGGTTTAAGTGGTACTCGATAGCAGTAACGCCAGCCTCTCCACCTGCGACGAAGAAGGAGACAGTATCACCCACAGCAAAGCTGATGTCTTTGGAGTCAGAGGAGGACATTGGGAAGGAGAACTCGGTGTTCAGCTTTCCACTGACCACACTGGCTGCGGACTCGATCAGTTTGCTGTCATCGTCCGCAACGGGTGCTGCCTGAGCATCAGAGTAGGCGTCATAAACTACCCAATCATCCTTGACTTTCTCAGTGATGATGAAGTCACCACCGATCATACCCTGTCCCTGTTTGTTCATACCAAAACCGGTCCAAGCCTCATGGGGAGCAACGATACCGACATACACGTTTGTGCCGTCGTGGAAGAAGTAAACAGTTGCAAGATCGTTTCCATCCAGATCCTTCAGAGCAAGCTGATAGGGATACTCTGAAGCCTTGACCTCTCCGTCTACGGTGACAGAAGCGTCGGAGTAGTACAGGGAGGTTGCTGATGCAGCACTGGTCATGGTGGTCATCATCATCATGACAAGAGCTGAAGCAAGTACAATGTGTCTTGTAATCTTCATTGTTATGCCACAAGAATTCCCGAAATATTTAAGCTTTGAGACGTATGTTTGCGCACTTATACGTGTGATTTAATAGTACATTACGATATAATATACACTAATATGAGTTCGGGATCAGCGCTTAGCTCCTCTGATCAAGTGGGACGTACTGACGTTCGTTGTACCCAGTGTATATCTGCCTTGGGCGATGGATCCTGAACTCAGGATCGTCATTGATCTCCTTCCACTGTGACACCCACCCGGGGAGCCTACCAAGAGCGAACATAACCGTGAACATGTTGGTGGGGATACCCAGCGCTCTGTAGATGATGCCCGAGTAGAAGTCTACGTTCGGATACAACTTCCTCTGCACGAAGTAATCATCCTCAAGAGCAATCGCCTCTAGGTTCTTGGCAATGTCCAAGAGAGGATCCTCAACCTGCAGAGCCTTCAGCACATCGTCCGCTGACTTCTTCAGAATAACAGCACGGGGATCGAAGTTCTTGTACACACGATGACCAAAACCCATCAACCTGAACCCAGAAGACTTGTCCTTCGCCATCTTCATGTACTTCTCGTAGTCACCTCCGTCCTTCTGGATCTTCTCCAGCATCTCAATCACCTTCTGATTCGCCGCACCGTGGAGGGGACCCGAAAGAGCATGAATACCAGCAGAAATGGAGTGGAACAGATTAGCTTCTGTAGAACCTACCATCCTAACAGTAGATGCAGAGGCGTTCTGCTCATGGTCCGCATGAAGGATCAGCAACTTCTCCAAGGCCTTCTTCACAACTGGATTGACTGCATACTCCTCAGAAGGAATGGCAAACATCATCTTTAGAAAATTAGAAACGTAGTCCAGACCATTGTCAGGATAGATGAACGGATGACCAATCGACTTCTTGTACGAGAACGCAGCAATCGTCGGAACCTTCGCCAACAACCGGATGATGTTGTTCTTACGATCCTCAGCATAGTCGGTCTTCGGATAGTACGCAGCCATAGCAGCAACCATCGTCGACAAAACAGTCATCGGATGAGCATTCGGTGGAAATCCTTCAAAGAACTTCTTCATATCTTCATGCAGAATCGTGTGCCGACTAATATTGTACTCGAAGTCTTTGAGTTCTTGGGGTTTAGGAAGCTCTCCGTAGAGTAATAGGTACATAACCTCGACGAATGAGGAGTTCTCTGCGAGCTGTTCGATGGGATATCCCCTGTACCTCAAAATTCCCTTCTCGCCGTTGATGAAGGTTATGGCGCTGCTGCACGATCCCGTGCTTCCGTATCCCGGGTCGTACGTTATCAGCCCAGTCTCTGGTCTGAGTTTCTTGGTTACTATTCCGATCTCACCCTCGGAACCGATTTTCACGGGGAGTTCATACTCCTTCCCGTCGTATTTTAACACCGCATTTTTTATGTCGCTCATATGTTTGTCATTCGATTTTGCATTTCGGGTTTAAAATGGTGTATTATAT
>WAMJ01000119.1 GCA_015522385.1 Candidatus Heimdallarchaeota archaeon | reverse complement strand
GTATAGTTAAACGCCATTAAATAAATGGTTTTCTCATCCGTGATCGGTCATGGAAATTACGGGGACGGACAGGGCCCCCATCGTTGGAGAATTCATCCGCCAATCTCTTATCGAAGGAGAGGAGCACTACAGGTATGAGGAACAGGACGAAGAGGTAGTAGCCCCATATCGCCGGGGTACTCAGGAGGATGTAGTAGAATACTGCCAAAACCCTCGTTGCAGGATCACGATGTTTCAGTCCCCTCAGTAGGCTGTAGTTGAACACAGTGATGACTGTGGAGATGGTGGTGACTATGAAGATTATAAGGAGTAATAATCCATAGTATCTTCCTCGTTCTCCTAAGCTGAAGAGGAACAGTATGGAGGTGAAGATTAGACCGATGGAAGTAATGAGCACCAAAATTGCTGTGATGACCGTCTGTGTCATGATGACGAGTTTTAGTGATCCTCCAATCGAGGGTACCTCTACCGTACCCCAGACAGAGTCTCTCTCCTCGATGTTGTCCTTGCCGGTCTTTCTTCTGGCAGATGAGGAATTGTTCACTGGCTGTACTTTGGTGATCTTGTCCTTGGATGTGACTTTCCTACCTACTTTCGGCTGGTGACCTACAGAATGTTGGACATTTCCACCTGCTGCTTGTATGGTCTCACTTGGGTTTGCATCGAGCGGCTTGACATTCCATACTGGTTGACTACCTGATCTGGATTGCTCATCAGGCTGTGAAGATGGTCTTATTTCATGTGGTGGAACCCTCATGGGTACTGGTGAATCTCTCGCGTGCACGGGGTCACTCTGCCCCTCTGTAGGGTTTCCGCAGACGGGGCAGAATCTCTCGTCCTTTCCGAGCACCATACTACAAACGGTACACTCCATACTATTAATAAACATTGTTAGCTAATAAAAGATTTCCCATTGACAATGGACTTATGTCGAAGAAACGGATCTTTAGCACAGTACATCTAGAACAATCTGGCCCGTAACCATCCCATGAGTTAACTTCGATGATACAACGGTTATCTCATTGGAGACCTTTAGTATCTATGAACGGGTTATATTATATCGATTCATATCCTTCAGATGAGCGATCGTTGTGTGTATGTTGAGATTCCCTAGATGGGAGCAACAGGATTGAACTATGTGCTAACCCTATTTCCCGCTTGCCAAGAGCTGATTGAGCACCTCCACAAATCGAAACGTGTTTGACACACTCAGATGTGAGGTTCCGAACTTCCTCCTCTGACCATTTTTTAATCTCAACCTAATGCTGTAAAGCCTCGATAATTTATCGCTAAACAGCCTCTTCTTCCCGGAGACACCCTCTATCTCGGCAACCTCAGATACGGGTATGGTCTCGGTAGATAAAACACTCTTCTTCACTATTTTTGAGGGATACAGAACCAAGGACTGTGTGGCATATCGGTACGAGAGTAGACCAATCGCAACACTCACCAAACCCGTGGGAACAAAACCGAATTCAAGACTGAATAACGCTCCAAGTGCTGTGAATAACCCACTCGACACGAAAATTAGTGCACCCCGATCCCAAGATACTGGACGAGAAATATCATCTTCGACTTTACAATTGCTGATTCATTGGGCTCTACAGCCCTACTGGATTCCTTAACTTCCTCCATGTCGGATGAACATGTAATTATTATATTAATTTTGTTTATTCACATCGGTCAAATTGAAAAACCCAAGAGTGTAGACGGTAAATGGTAAGATAACTCTTCATGACCTCAGATACCGACCACAATTCGCGCTCTACCATATCTCTTTTTAATAGACAATCTCACAGGGTGTTGCGATAGGTTGTTCTGAAGGGGGCAACCATCTTGATCGTCGTTTCCCTCATCCCCGTGATGACAAACGTCGAACACATGAATTTCCTCGTTAATGACGATCAAGTGCACAGAGAAAGAAGTGGAAGTATTCACAATGAGCGACAATGACAAAGACAGGTTGCTCAGGCTCAGGGCAAAAATGAACAGAAAGCGTCCTGAGTTCTTGAGGACTGAGTATCATAGGCTGAAACGCATACAGACCACTTGGAGAAAACCGAGAGGGATCGATAACAAGATGCGTCACAAGCTGAAGGGCAAGCGTAAGCAGCCCGGCACTGGTTATCGCAATCCCAAGGCAGTCCGTGGACTGCATCCGTCCGGCTTCGAGGTCGTGCAGGTCTTCAATGTCAATGACCTAGACAAGGTTGACATCGATTTGCAGATCGCCGAGATCGGACGTACGGTTGGCTCCAGGAAGAGGATAGCAATTATCGAGAAAGCCGAGGACATGGGCATCCACATCATCAACCCGCGCGTGAGGTATGTCGAGCGTACTGAGACCGATGTCGAGGACTTTGACGAGGATTACGAGCTTCTCGATGAGGATGAGGACGATGTCGATCTGACCGAGGCTCTTGACGACGAATCAGATGATGAGTCCGACGACGATGAGGAGGAAGATGACGAGTGAGTGATCTGAAATCCCAGAGGAAGCTTGCGGCCAAGATCATGAAGTGCGGTGTCAACAGGGTATACATCGATCCTGATGTCAACACGATGAAGGCAGTCTCCCTTGCGTTGACGAGGGCTGACATTTCCAAGCTGATCAAGTCTGGTAGCATTAAGAAACGTAAGATCCAAGGTACGAGCCGCAAGAAGGCACGTGATCGAGCTCCAAAGATTAAGAGGGGGCAGAGGCGAGGGCCTGGTTCAAGACGTGGTACAGCAAATGCACGATCCAACAGCAAGACGGAGTGGATCTACAAGATCAGGGCTCAGAGGCGTTACCTCAAGAAGCTCCGCGACGAGGGCTACATCACCCCCGCCACATATAGGACACTCTACAGGCAGTCAAAGGGGAACATGTTCAGATCTGTGAGGTATCTCTCGAGCTATATTGCAGAGAGGGATCTTGCAGAGAAGAAGCTGCCCCCCTACACGAGGAAGTGAGATAGATGGCAACAGGACCAATTTACAGAGTAGCACTGAAGCGCAGAAGATCTGGGCGAACGAACTACTATCGAAGGAGAGAGCTCCTGAAGAGTGGAGAGCTCAGGCTCGTCATCAGACGCTCGAACAACAACATCACAGTGCAGTTCGTCGAGGCCAAGATCGACGGTGACGTCACCAAGACCGCCGTCGTCTCCCGACATCTGCAGAAGTACGGTTGGAAGATCACGGGTGGGAACATACCCGCTTCGTACCTCACAGGTTACCTCGCGGGCAAGGTAGCGGCCTCCAAGGGCATCGACTACGCCATCCTTGACATCGGGCTGCAGGTCTCGCAGGCTGGCTCGAAGATCTACGCCGCACTCAAGGGTGTCATCGACGCTGGCGTTGAGGTTCCCGCTTCGGAGGAGATCTTCCCAGACGAGGAAATCCTCAAGGGCGGCCATATCGTCAAGTACAGCAAGGCTCTCAAGGAAGAGAACAGCGAGAAGTATAAGCAGATGTACGCTGGCTACCTCTCCGCGAAGCAGAAGCCTGAGGACATCGAGAAGCTGTTCGAGAAGACGAGAGCTGCGATCGACAAGGAGTTCTAAGGAGGAGTATTGAATGAGTAATGCACCAGATTTATTGGATAGTTGGGAACCCAAGACCCGTCTGGGCCGTGAGGTCCTTGAGGGAAAGGTCACCAGCTTAGAAGAGATCTTCCAGAGGGGTCTAGTCATCAGGGAGTGGCAGATTGTCGACTTCCTTCTCCCCGACTTGGAAGACCAGCTCCTCCAGCTCAACGTCGTACAGAAGATGAGCAGAGCAGGTAGGAAGAGAAGTTTCAAAGCGACCGTTGCAGTCGGTAACAAATCGGGTTACGTCGGCATCGGTGAGGCGAAACTGCGTGAGGTGGGTCCCGCCATCAGGAAGGCGATCCTCCTTGCGAAATTGAACATCACTCCCATCAGGAGGGGCTGTGGCTCTTGGGAGTGCAACTGTGGCGGAGAGCACTCCATCCCGTTCAAGGTCAGGGGAAGCACAGGATCCACGAAGATCGAGCTCTTACCCGCACCCAGAGGGCTGGGGATAGCTGCAGGTAAAGTCGCTAAGACTGTTCTTGAGCTCGCGGGCATTGAGGACGTCTGGAGTAGGTCATCTGGGTCAACATCCACGACCAGCAACTACGCCTACGCCACGTACCATGCTCTAAAGAACTCCTTCGAGGTACTGCCTCCAAGCGAGTGGCACTGAGGTGATAATTATGGAGAAAGTATACTTAATTGTCAGACTAAGGGGGCAGGCGGACACTCACCACTCGGTGAAGAAGACGCTTGAGCTCCTCAAGCTCCACAAGGTGAACCACGCCGTTGTCTACAAAGCTGATGCCACCATTGAGGGCATGCTGAGGAAGGCAAAGGACAAGGTGACTTGGGGAGAGATCACCAAGGAGGATCTTGTCCACCTGATCAGGAAGCGTGGAGAGCTCTACGGTAAGGGCAGAAAGGTCACAGACGAGTACATCAAGGCCAACACGTCGTACAAGTCCATAGAGGCTTTTGTCGACGCGATCTTCGAGGGTACTGCCAAGATATCCGATATTCCCGAGATCCAGCCGGTGTTCAGGCTGTCTCCTCCGAGGAGGGGTTTCAAGTCACTAAAGAATCCGTGGGGCCGCAAGGGCTCACTCGGTTATAGGGCGGACGCAATGTCTGAGCTCTTGGTGAGGATGGCTTAGGAGTTGATATCATGGTAGTCAGAAGAAGAAGAAAGATCAGAAGACAGCGTGGAAGCAGAAGCCACGGCTGGGGTAAGCAGAAGGATCACAAAGGTAGCGGTATGCGAGGAGGTAGAGGCAACGCAGGTCTCTTCTCCCACCGATGGATCCAGGTGATCAAGGAAGCTAAGAAGAACCGGACAAAACCCACGGGTAAGTACGGTTTTCTCAGACCGCAGCAGTACCTCAAGAAGTACAAGACAATCAATGTCTCACAGCTCAACCAGTCCATCGACACCCTTGTGGACAACGGTAAGGCGACTGTCAAGGGTGGTGTCTACACCGTTGACCTAGGGGCTCTCGGGATCAAGAAGCTCCTTGCACAGGGCGAGGTCACAAAGAAGATGAACATCGTCGTCGAGCTGGCCTCCGAGAGGGCGGTCTCCAAAGTTGAGGCTGCTGGTGGAAAGGTCGATCTGATCGAGAATTAGGCAATCTATTAATAGAAGTTAATCTATCCTAAAATCATTTCAAATTATACACAGGACTATGTCCTTTTGGCGAATCTCTTCAAGCCGTCATAGAAGGACTGGGTAAACAGACCTACGAGAAGATCTGTAGCTTGGTAGTAGGTCTTCCCGTCTATCTGTCTGGAATGTACAAGGGCGTCCTTCTCAAGCTCGTCCAGTAGTTTTCTCAGTGGTGTATACCCTACCCCAAGTCTCGTCCTTATGGCGTAGAATGTCTGCGGTCCTTTGACGAGGATCTCGTACAGTTGTAGAAGGAGGATCAAGGAATTGCGTCGCATATCCTACTCCTCATCAAGAATTGAGAGGTACTTGGCATTGGATCTCTCAAAGTTCTCAAGTGCACGCTCCAGCTTGGCAAAAGTGGTGCTGATCTCAATTCTTGCTTTTTCAGTCTGACTGATGATGAGAAGGACTGCAATCGTGGCCACAATGAGAGGGAGTAACCACAGGAAGAATCGGATTGGATCCGCTACGGGGTCTATGCCCAGATTGGAGAAGACCACCATGAGGGCGTAGGTAATCAGTCCGAGGGCGAAGCCAACTGCGAGGATGATCCGCTGTGTCGTGGAGAGTCTGTGGAATACCCCTGGGAGTTGAGCGATTATGCTACCGAATGTAGGGTCCCTTTGAGATAGGGATTCTTCCAGCGTTAGCTGGAGTTCCTTGTACCTCCTCTGCTCTATTGAGTTCTTCTCCATCCATGCCAGGACCACCTGTAATCCGTATAGAATTATCGTCGTCGGAATTATTATGAGTGGAAACGTATAGCTATTCTCTACGAGATTGGAGGCAAAGAACAGTAATCCTACGGCCAACTCCATCAAGCCACTTATTCCCAGAATCAGTCCTGTATACCTTTTGGGTAGTCCGGTATTGACAGAGTTGAGAATTGTCGCCACGAAGAGGAAACGGAGGGCCGACGCTGCCAAGAGAAAGATCGCCACAGGAGCAGTATTGGAATTGATAATGGAGATAAATGCCATGAGGACGAACAGTGAACTTCCCATGAGAAGGACTGCGTCTTTTGAAGGTGCTCCTAAGATATTTCTCTTCGCCATCTTGTACATGACTTTGAAACTGGCGGAGATCGGGAAAAATTGCTTTTCATCCTCATCGAAGGACACCTTATGATTCAGCAGAAACTGATTAGGGAAGAGAACTATCACATACACAGTTATGACTAGATCCATTGGAAGGTCCTTCATGGATCCGGAAATCCTCCCTATGAAGTAGTTGAGAAAGTAGAATGTGGCTATCAGAAATAATAGTAGGTCGAAGATGGACGCGTAACCATAAGCCTTGAGAAACGCTTCACTGTGTACGACATATTCGGTATTCGAGATCATCGGTTTGTCAGAGGAATAATATTTTGTCACAGGTAGATATTACCGTCCATTAAATTAAGGATTGTAGTAACATTGTTACCACTTGTTTTCTCCGTATTCTGGCGGTTAGATTTATCTCCTGAAAGGACTTCACCCAAATCTCTATGCGGAATCTTCCTGATCGCTTCCCGTATTTGGCCTGCCGAATTTTCCAAAATAACTAAATACGTGGAGCACATGATAAGCCTGTGAGTAAACCCACAACTCTTCTACTCGACTTTGACAGCTGGAAGAGGGCATTTAATCCAGCACTCAGGGTCGTGGGATACACCTCTGCCATATTTCTGGTAATAACCGTAGTCACGACACTCCCGCTATATCTCATGGGTGCTCCCGAGGGATTATACATCTTCTTCACGTATGTCAATACTATTCTCTTCTTCTTCGGAGTTATACTCTCGTTCTTTAAAGTCCTTGACGAGGAGAGGGACAGACCTGTCACCCAGATCGCAGAGGACTCGATCAAACTTATGTGAGTTGGAATCAGTCTCAAAGCATAATGCATCCCGTGAGATGGAGTGCATTCAAGTAGAGGATCGTATCATCCTCTCAAAGGATAGTGTGATAGTTTTCTGACACATTTGCCATGACACATCTGTTTGAGGAAACATTAATTATTGAAGTCGCTCGTAGGCATGTAATGACTAGTGAATCTGATCCAATCAGTGACATCATTGCACAGCTGACGAAAATAGCTCGTGCAGATGGCAAGATAACAGAAGAGGAAGAAGAGCTCTTGGCCGAGGCTCAGATCAATCTCATGACCTATGACGAGAAACTTGACGAGGCACTGGATGACGGGGTGATCGACGAGTCGGAGAAGGATCTGCTACGCGGTCTCAAGGAGCAAATCATACAGGGTGCGTGGGAGATGGCATCCCTGTCCGATGGGATAAGTGAGGACGAACTGAACATGCTTGAGCTTTTAATAAAAGCTGTTCGAAACGAAGGTTAACTGTGGATTCGAGCGTCTATGTACACGACGACCATATAGAAGAAAAAGAATATACTACTTATGAATATGTAAGAGAACCTGCCAAGGTTGATGAATGGGTCAACTAGAGCGTTGAGATCCCTGTAATAAGGGAGATAGCTATCCATACCAGTGTTGAAGAAGATATAGAGCTGGATCATAGACATGATAAAGTTAAGTGGAATGATGAACACAATACTCAGTATTGCCTTCTTGAGGTTTGATCTTTCTTTTGGCACTGCCTTGGTTGTTTTTTCCACCATATCTTCTTTATCAGTGAACACCTCGCCTGCTTCTTCTTGTTCTGTTACTCCCGAGACCTTTTCATTAATTTCCTCTGGTACTTCGGTGGACTCTTCCTCTGGTATTTCAATTGCTTCTTCCTTTGGTACCTCAGTCTGATCATGTTCTATGTCTTCAGTGGTACCTTCGACCTCACTCCCAGTTGTTTCTTGTACTTCAGAATCATCCTCAGCGATGACCTTCTCGCTCTCGTCTACTGAGGGTTCGGATTCCTCAATTCTTATATTGCTATCCTCCTCTTCGCCAATTGACTTTTCAGGAACAGTCTCTTCCTCCTCTTCCCGTCTTTCATCTGGGATTCGTTCATCCAATTCTGCTACCTCATCGTGAGCAGTCTGTGTGGGTTCACTCCCCTTCTGTATTGACTCCGAATCCTCCCTTTCAACACTGTCTTCTGGATTCTCTTCGGGTTTTGGAGTACCTGATCCCTTGTTTGCGTCATCTGGTGGTGTACTCATTCTTATGCTGCTGTATTGTTCAAGAAGAAAAATCTTGCCCGTCTGACTCGCTCTTTGCTCTGATCTTTCCCAGATAATTGTCGATTACTCATCTATGTCGGAGGACATAACATCGTCAAGGAATGCCTCTGCAGTTGTCCACTGCATACGGTGATCACCTGCGATTCTGCGGAGGGCACTCTCGCACTCATTCCTCACGTAGATGTGGGGATCTGTTTTCAGTGCCTTGACAAGTGCTTTGACCCCACTCTTGGTGGCAAGCCATCCAAGGTTCGTGGCTGCCTGAAGTCTAAGTTCCCAATTGTCACCCTCTGTTAATAGTTCGATCATAAGCGGTACGATCCTCTTGTCCTTGAACTTGAGTAATGCCTTGGCCATGTCTCGTTTTATGTAGAACTCTTCCTCGGATCTTAGGGATATCATGATATCGCGGAGAACACTAGGATCACCCAAATCAGCCAACGAGAGGGCAGCACTCGCTCTCCCGAAGTCCCAGTCTTCTTCCTGCATGAATTTTAGGAGGGGTTGGATAGCCCTCTTGTCCCCAATTTTCCCGAGTGCCTCTGCAGCTTCGTTACGTGCGTAGCGGAAGGGGTCGTTGAACATGCACTCTACCAACGCGTCCACAGCTTCCTCCATCTCCAATAATCCCAGAGCCTCTGCACAGTCTCGCCTTACAAAGTTCTCGTCCGAGTTCTTCATGTGATACAGTAGCGGTTCGAGAGCCCGTGTGTCCCCGATCTCTCCGAGTTCAAGTGCGGCTGAGGCCCGCAGTTCAGGCTGTTCCTCGGTGTTGTTGAGAAGGTCGATCAGCTCTGCGACTCTATCCATAGGAAATATGGAGAACTAGTTCTTCTAATACTTTTGGCTTATTTCTCTGTGCTAAGAGCAGAAGGTCGAGATTAAGGTTTTTATGCACGTGTGCAAAAGTGGAATTGTGGCCCTCGACCTGACTGTATTTCTTATATGGACTGCGATCTTCTGGCTGATCATTCTGGTAATCAACTCCAGGATGGATTTGTCACGGTTCAATATTATCATCTACCCTCTTCTTCTTATTGTAAGATCGGAGAGGATTGTGGATCGAATAGGGAAATTGAACGAGAAGGTAAGAAAGGCTCTCATATACATGGGGGATATTTCTATACTTATTTCCACGTCAATGATGATTGTCTTCCCAGTGATATTGGTCATGAATGAGTTCTTCTTCTCCAATGAGGTTATCGCTGTGGGAGCGATCAGGGTATACAATCTCGACACCGTCTTGGTCATACTGTTCTCCCTCGCTTTTGCTTTGTTCGTCCACGAGGGATCACACGCCATGGTATCAATCGCCAATAAGGCTGATATCAAATCCTTGGGGATGATGATACTCGGGTTCATACCGAACTTTTTCGTGGAGACCGGGGACAATTTTGATGAGCTACCCCGAGTGAAGAAGCTTAGAATTATCGCCTCCGGTCCGTCTGCGAACATCATTCTTGTGCTCGTCATGGTCCCATTCCTCCTCTTCCTCCCGATTATCTTGTCTCCCATGTACACGAGTTCCGGTGGGGCGCTGGTGATCGATGTGCAGAAAGGAAGTCCAGCCGAGGAGGCAGGGATTACAACAGGCGATGTCATTACACAGATATTTCTTGTGGACTCATTTGGAAATGTGGTGCAGGAGGTCGTCGTTACGAAACCAGGAGAAATCCGCAACCTCATTGGCTCACTCCCTGCTGATAATCTCATAGAGCTGAATGTCAGCGGGAGGATTGTCTCCCTTGAGACAACTGCCTCATCAGGTGGATCGTCAATCGGTGTGACCGTGGACTACAATTTCGAGCCTCGTCTCTCTTTTCTCCCCCGCATACTTCCATATTTCCTCAGGATTCTCCTATCGTGGATGATCAACTTCAACCTGACCCTTGGCTTCCTTAACCTTATGGTCTTTCCGAGATCTGATGGGGACAAGATTCTCAAGGAACTCGCCTCCGACAGTAAGATAGCTCCCGTTGTCGTTGGAGTCTTCAGGTTTGTTGTGACCCCCGTGGTAGTACTGCTCATCCTAAAGAGTGTGTTCACCTAGAGGATCTCGCCGGTGTCGTTCTTAATCATAAATTTGCGCAGAATCGGTATTGGTGGTGCTCCGTAGCTCAGAAGCTTGTCATGGAATTCAAGCTCAGAGAATGCATCTCCCATTTCGTCTTTGTAGTCCTTCTTCATCTTTTCAATCATTAGCTTGCCAAGGGCATAGTTCAAGTAACCCCAGTCGTAGGTGCCGCGCTTTGCCTCGGATTCCGCTGGCTTCCTCCCCATGAAGCACTTCTCCATGAATAGGTTCGTTGCCTCCTCAACCGAGAAATCATCGGTTGTGTGGTAGCGAATGGAGCAGATCAACCTGACATTTCTGATCAGAGTTTCGATGAGCTGCATCATCCTGTACTTCGGGTCGTCCTTGTGGAAGCCGTGCTGATACATTGCCTCCTCGACGTAGAGTGCATATCCCTCCCAGAAATGGTATGCTCCGAAGAGTTTTGCCATCAGGGAGGTCGACCTCTGATTGTGGAGATGGTGCAGGTAGTGGCCCGGGAAGCACTCGTGGACCGAGATGTCAAGTAATTGCCTGTAGTTGAATAGCCTAAGCCACTCCTCCTGCTCTTCTGGTTTCCAGTCCTCACCTGGTGGGGTGACGTAGTAGTAACTTTCTGTCGCTTTCTTCTCGAGGGCACCTGGGGTATCCATCGCCGCAAAAGCCCATTCCCTGAATGGCTTCGGTGTATAGATCACCTTGGGCATGACATCACTCGGAACAGAGACAAACTTACTCTCCTTCAGGAAGGTTCTGATCTCTTCAAGCATTCCCTGTGTGACATCTATCAACTCCTCAGAAGTTGGGTGATCCTTTGTGATTTCTTCGAGGATATCCTTCGGATCCCTGTCAGGGTCAACCATAGAGGCTGCTTTCCTGAACTCGGAAAGATTATGCTCCAAATTTTTCATCCCGGCTTCGAGGATTTTCTCGACAGGTAGATCTACTCTCTCGATTGACCGAAGCATCTTAGAGTATCGTTCTTTGCCGAGTCTGAAATTCCCCTTGAAGTTCTCCATATTATCCTCAAGGTATTTGAGGTACTTGTTGAATGCAGACAGGGCCAGTTCTTTCATCTTTGTGAGTTCCTTCATTGTATCCATGGTGATCGTGTCATCTTCCTTCTCGAAGTACCTGCACTCATCTTCAAGATTGTTGAAAAAGTGGATCATCCCCTTCATCATGGAGGCCGCCATCGTCGCGTTCTCTACAGCAACCTCCTGAGGGTTGAGGTTCGTGATTGCTACGTTATAGTATTCAGGAAGCTGGCCGAGATAGGCAGCGAGTTCCTTCATCCTCTGATCGAGGGGAGCATAGGCCTTCATGAGGTAGTCGAATATGAACGCTGCTTCGGTGTAGGTCATTGGGTTCGACATCTCAGATGCCATGTCGTCCATCATAAACAGGTCAGCATCGATCTTGTTGTCGAGAAGAAGGTAGTCCATCTTCTCCACCTCTCCAAGGTGCTCGTAGTCGATAGAATCCAAGGACTTCTTCATGTTTTTCAAAAAGAGCTTGTACGCTACTCTCTTAGATTGCCTGTTGTCCCCAACTAATCCTGCATACTCTCTCCTTCCTGCAGAGAATGCTGATGAGGGGTTGTAGTTTGCCCATCCCCTCAGAAATTGTTCCTTGATATCTTCGAATTCACTCATGAGGATATCGTCTGGTACTTAGTGATAATATTTGTGCTGGTATCCATTTGTATCTGCCCTGAGGTACGGGGTAGATAGATTTAAGTCGATTGGCTCGAATTTACCCTGTGAACGATCGATTGGATGCTACAAAGATTGAAACCGATGAGGGACTACAGTACCACCTAAAGGTGAAGCCTGGTGATCTTAACTCCACTGTCCTTCTTCCTGGAGACCCTAAGAGGGCGATAAGGATTGCAGAGCAATGGGATATGTATGAGCAGGTAGCTGATTACAGACAGTATGTCTCTTTCTCGGGAAAGTACAGAGATGCACCGATCTCAGTCACATCTACGGGAATCGGTCCCGCGGCCTGTGAGATCGCCATGAATGAGCTGAAGAATGTGGGAATAGAGAACCTCATACGTGTCGGCTCTTGTGGTGCACTACAGCCAGAGATAGAACTCGGTGATCTAGTAATATCGGAAGCTGCAGTTAGATTGGAGGATACAAGTGATCACTACGTAATGAAGTCGTTTCCAGCAGTCGCTTCGCGTAAGGTTACGAACGCCCTTGTCAGGGCGTGTGAGGAGAATAACCTTGCCTACCACGTGGGTATAACTGCCTCCTCTTCTTCCTTCTACAACGGGCAGGGAAGACCAGCATGGAACGACTACCTCCCTAGCCACCGACAGAATTTAGTTGACGATCTGACGAAAGCGGGTGTCCTGAATTTCGAGATGGAAGCGAGTTTGTTATTCGTCCTCGGATCAATCTTTAAGATGGAGGTTGGTGCAGTCTGTACAGTCTACGCCAGCAGACCCCGGAATGAGTTCGCTACGCTGGGTGAGGAGAGGGCGATACAGGCAGCTAATGAGGCGACTCGTATTCTATTTGAAGAGGCTTACGACAGGATCTAGAGATAGGTGTCAAAGGCTCTAATTACTTCTTTCCACTCTTCGATGCTCTTGCTCATGGCATTCTCCGCTATCGTGATCTCGGCTTGTGAATGGCGATCGACGAAGGACTGCACAGGATTAAGTAACCATATACCCCTGTCCCTAGCAAATCTCATTACAGCTGATTTACATTCCTCGATGTTGACATCTACAATGACATTGAACATATTGGTGTGTACGGGATAAGGGGTAACGGTGAAATGGGAACTCTCTTCGAAGAAGGAAGCGATGACTCCCGCCCTTTCGACGTATAGGGGTATCCTCTTAAGATTCCTGCTCAGGGCAATCTTAGCGGAGACGACGTATGGGAACTGGGTCTTTAGTCCAGCCCCAGATCTCCTCTGCCACACTTTTGTCTCTTTGATTAAGTCCCGATCTCCCAAGAGGGCGCATCCTGCGAGGTTATTTAGTCCCTTGTAGAAGGAGACGTACACCGTGTCAAAAAGCTCACAGATCTCGCTCAGTGATCTACCAAGGTATGGTTGTGACTCCCACAGACGAGCCCCGTCCAGAATGGTCGCGATCCCTTTCTCCCTGCACCAGTCGGTTATTCCCTTGAGTTCCTCGAACGACGGGAGTTGCGCGAGTGAGCGCTGCGGTAGCTCAATCACAACAACTGCTATGGGCTCCTTGATATTCTTGAAATCATCGAGGGTCACCAGTCTATTATTCAGTCTTTCAGGAGCACTAAACTGCACCCTGCGTATGTGGTGTATGACATTGTATCCATTGTACTGCGCCATCTCTATGTGGGACTCGGGATGGAAAGCCACTCTGAAGTTCCCCTTCCGTTCACACCATATCCTCATCGCTACCTGCAGAGCAAGTGTACCTGAAATGAGGAATACTGCAGCCTCCTTTCCTAGAAGTTGAGCTACTTCCTTTTCGAAGTCTTCGAGGTACCTCCCTTTTCCGTAGTAATCCTCCTTCTCCTCTCCCAAATAATCTGCCAGCTCAAGTAGTTGCTCCTTCATGGTTTGAGGGGGGTTATGACTGAGGTGGGTGCTACTGTCCTTCAGCTCTTCCATTGAGTCGATATGTGTAGACACAATATAATATTACCTACCCATCGACTGTATCTGGTTCAAAATATGCTCCACGAGTAGGTTAACAACCACCTCCCCCTTCTCGTAAGAAGCAAGTGTTGGATCTCCATAAACTCCCGTCTTGCTATAGTTGCCAGCACTATTTGGATTCCGAGTAAGTCCACGCCTGCCCTGACGTGGATCGTAGTCCTTCTCTGCTTTCTCAATCTCTACCACTTCGGGTGCTAAAAAGAGCATCATCGATGTCTCAAGTTCATCGGCGTGTGTCCCTCCCTCCTGTTCTTCCAGTCCCTCAGGTAGGGTTTTATCGAATTCAAGGAGGTCGAGATATTCGAGATCGATCTCACCATCTACAATCGCTGCTGCCTCTCGGATGGGTGGTGTGGTGGATACACCTGTGTTGAGTATATAGAACTTCTTCACCCCAAAACCTGCCAGTGATCTCGCGATGTCAACTATGACCTCCCGGAATGTGTCATAGCGGAGGTTAACTGAGATGGGGTACTCGGTGAATGCGGGGTAGTGACCGTAGTTCAATGTCGGTAAGATCATAACCTCTGCTCGCTCAGCTACACGATCGAGGAGTCGCTCTGCTAAGATGAAGTCATTACCAAGTGGTAGGTGAGGACCGTGTTCCTTTGATCCCGCCCCAAGGGCCATAATTACAGTATCATACTTTTCCAGAAGAGACTCGGCCTCAATCCATGTTATATTACTTAACCTAATCGACACAGGTGAGAATATATCCACAGATCAAAATTCTTTCGAGAAACATTCGTACATTGCTCTGTCAGACCGCGATTCGTCGTGGATTCATGAACAGCATCGCTTCTTCTTTCGTCAGCTTGATCTCTTCGTCAGACTTCTCCAAATATTCCACTGTCTTCTTTAGTTTTTCCTCCACATCGTCGAGGAATCGAAGTGACGTACTGAACAGCACCAAGACATCCGCTAGCCTTTTATGGTAGGTCGGTGCTTCCTCATCGATGTCGATCGTGTACTTTCCTCCGATATTAAACTTCGAGCCATCGATTTTGGCAATTTTCTTCCGACGCATGTCGTAGACATCCCAGTCACTTCCAAGTGTTAACCTGTTTTCCTCGATGCTGAACGGGTGTGCTTCGTTTGTCTTCTCATCGATGATTATGAGAGCGTATATTGCCTTGTTCATTGAGGCTCTACGCTGCACTCGCTCAAGCGGGATCATGTACTCCTCTCCGGAGATATTAATGATGAAGGATGGCATACCTTTTTCCGCCGAGATGGATTGGGCAACTCCACGGGCAATCAGCTCCTCCATCGTCCCCTTCCAATTCATGGACTGGGTAAAGGATTTAATAACAAGCTTCTTTGCGGGGATTTCCTCCTTCCACGGATTCTCCCTAAATGTTACATAGCCCTTCTCTTCCTTCCCTTCCTTTATGTCCCCGATGATGTCAGTATCCTTAGTGAACTGTCTTGATTTGGCTTGATGTTGTGTACTCTTCTTGAATCCGATTTCTGCTCCATGGGCTCCTGTTTTCCACAGATCCACCACGATAGTTCTAGTAGATTTCACAGCTCTACTGAATATCTCCATCTATATCAAGTATTCGCAAATCTGATTGGATTTTCACTTCTTCCTGACACTGAGATTACACGAGAAGAAGGGCAACTTCTTCACTGGATCCAAGAACTGTATAAGAGTCTCCTTCTCGGTCTGATCACCCATCAACCAGACCTCCCCAAACTTGTTGACCATCAGTCCGAAGTACTCCTGCATGATCTCTGTAAGATCTGGAAACATCCTCGCAAACTCCACCCCAGTCGAAAGTGGTGCACGAGTGGGAATTGATTGATAACCGTAAATGTAGTGGTCGATGATGTTCCACATCCTGATCCTAAAGGGTTCTTCATACGCCACTCCCTTCTTAATTCTGAAGAATTTGAGTTCGAGGACTTCTCCATTTTTCATCTGGTTGATGATTATGAGCCTCCTCGTCTCGTGCTTCTCGATGAACTCGATGACATCCTCGAGTGTCTTCTTCCCTCGTTTCAGGTTGAAAGTCCCCTTGATACAATGCGAAAATATCCTTGCTACTCTGCGTGCAGTTTCGCTGGTCTTCAGGGAAGTAGTAATTACCAAGGAATAGGTTTGGGGCATATTAATCTTCGAATCTTCTTTCTTGAATTTGTGCAGCTGTTCTGTTGATTCTCTTTCCGGTATTAGTGATGGGTTGCCATGCACCACCTGTGTATGTATAATCGCACTTTCTGCACTTCCAGATGCCAACTGAAACCTTCTTTACCTTGAGCATTCTGCATCTTGGGCACCTGTGGTAGACCTTGCTGGTCTCCTCAATCTTACGTACATCCTTCCTAAGCCTAGATCCGTACCTTGTTCCAAATCTTGCTGTACTTTTAGTCTTCTTTGTTCGAGTTACCATCTGCACCAACTACTATTACTGTTGTAATTGCTCGATGAGAATTCTTCTTTAAAACAGATTCGTTGAATACACTAGAATTTGAATGAGCGCGTGTCTATTGAGCTAATTGCTCCTTGAGGGTCTCTCTGATCTTCTTTGATAACTCCATGTTCTTCTCCACAAGCTCGAGAATCTCTGCCTTGGTGAAGGTTCCCTGCCCACCTTTCTGACCGGAGTTGATGAATTCCTCTGTGTAGCCAAAGGTAATCCGTGCATCGGAGGATGCCTCTTCCTTGGCGTTAGGATCGACAAACAGGTGATTGCCCAGCTTGTGTGTCGTAACCGAGATCGGGATGTTGTTCATCTTCAAGGGTCTGTAGGTATCCAATAACTCAACATTCTCGTCTTCGTTGACCCTTGCCTCTGGTACTTTTGCAGTCATTAGTGCAGCCACCGCTGCGAGTGCGGAAGCGTCTAGGAGATTTCCGTTGTGATCAATGGGGTAGATGTCCACGAAGATTGTGTAGACCGTCTTTCCTTCGATAATGCAAAGATCCTCTAAATCGATGCATTCAGACTCTCTGATCAACCTGTCTGTAACTCTGGCTAGCTCGATTGTCTCAACACTAGGGGGTCCAATCCTGTACCTCACGGCTGCTGTTGGGTTAAGCTCTGCAGAGACGATGAGAGTTCCCTTATTGGGATAATCATCATAGGGTTTTCCGAGGATGATCTTCACACCCGCGATGACCTTTGTCTTCCCGAGCTCTACCATGGCGGATCCCTCTGCCTTCTCGACGAATCCTGTTTTGACCTTGATCTCCCTGAATTCGTCCTTTGTTCTTCCGTCCAGTCTTCTGTCATTTTCCAGAAGACTCTCAATGTGCGATTTCTCCATTGCTGAAGCGATAATATCTCTTTCACCCATTATTCGTCATCTCCTAATTCAAAGTCCTGAATTTCCAGATCTCTCTGGATCTTCTCGGCTATTCGCTTCGCCTCTTCGTCCTCCTCGGTATCGTCTGATTCAAGACTGACATCAAGACTGTACCTGTTGGAGATCTCCTCTGCGATCGCAGCAGTATCTGTATTCTCTACCGGGACCTCATTGGCAGCTACCAGAAGTTCCTCTTCATCTGAGGGTTCAGCGATTGGCACGATGACGATGTCCTCTTCGATGAAGCTTGGCTCTGGTTCTTCTGCGGGTTCTGGGACATACTCGGGTTCAGTGATGATCTCATTCTCCAAAGTTGCCGTCTCCTCGACGATGGTCTCGGTGGGAGTCTCCTCAACAGGGGTAACTTCCTCAGGGACCTCTACAGATGGTGAAACAACATCTTTTGGTGGTTGGTACCTCGATGTCCTTACCTCTGCTGGTTTTTCGGCGACAATTTCCTCCACTGGTTTCTCAACTGGTTCTTCCGCTGGCTCTTCCACGTGTTCTTCCTGCATTTGTGGCTCTTCCTGCTTGGTTGGGTGAACCCTCTCCTTGACAGATAGGTACTTCTCCCTAAGAGCTTCTTTCTGCTTGTCGACGATGAAACTAATCGCATCCACAGACATGTTGAAACAGGTCTTGAACTGCTCCATGGTGAACCTACCATCTAGCTGGAAGAGAGATACCTCGTCTAGCTCTGGTGAGTAGAGTATTGGCATATCTCCACTTCCGACATTGTCCTCGATCCCAGAAAGGTCAAGACAGCATCTGTCCTCGTAGAGACCAGAGGCTATTCCACCGATGAGTGCCCGCATGGGGATACCCGCATCGGCGAGAGCAGAGCTCACGGCGATGGATGCAGCGGTTCTTGAACCTCCATCTGCCTGGATCATCTGAACGTGTACATCAATTGCTGCACGTGGAAACATCTTTGTTATAACCACACTCTCAAAAGCATCTGAGAGAACCTTAGAAATCTCTTTCTCCCTTCTTGAGGGATAGGGATTCTTCCTATATTCTACCGAGAATGGCATCATTCTGTAGGTGACCCTGACCACCGCTTTCTGGCTCATTGAGCTGTGCTTCGGGTGGAGTTCCATGGGACCATTTACTGCGGCAAGAACTATGTTCTTTCCGAGCTTTACTTGGGCTGATCCGTCTGCCCTGTCGAGTAAACCTACCTCGATTTCCAAATCCCTGAGGTCCGTGGTTTTTCTTCCGTCTAATCTAATAAATTCGTTATCTATCATTCTAATCACTTCTTGTCATTCGAAGGTCCTGTTCACTAACATCTGTTCGATTCTCTTCGTCAGGCCATCGACGTGTGATTCTTGCTCTACTCTCCTGATAGCGGAGATGGCAAGGAGTTCGTCTTCAACGGATTTCCCGCTGATCCATATTCTACCGTTGTATCCGACAACGATGTCACAGTTCGTGTGTTTCTTGATGAGATTGACCATCGATCCCTTCCTCCCGATTACACGCTTGATGTAATTGGGGCTTACGTCGATCAGTCTACCTCCAACGAGCTTACCTAAGCCCCGTTTCTTCGTAGTGAGCTGAGGGTCTCTGGTTCGGTCAAATGAGACAATCTCTGCCTTAATTGCATCTCCTGTAGCAAAGATCTTCCTCGTATCTCCCTTGATTGGATCGAAGTCCCTATCCGTGGCGTTCGATGCCAGGAGTATACCTACGTAAGGTCCTCCAACCTGCACCTTCCATGATGTCAGAAGCGCATCTTCAACTATGCCAATGACGATATCTCCTACCTTTGGGAGGTAGTTTCCGCTCAGGGGCCGTACAAGAAGACTTCCTTTCCTCTCCATGAATACGCCTACGTACTGGGATATGTATCGGTTACCGTCTCGGTACACTCCGCTTTCGATTCTGTAGTCCTCATCTTTGGCCACTACTTGGCCAGGTACTACGATTTCATTTTTCTCTAATAATATGGTCATTCTATGCACCACTTCTATTTGTTATTTTAATCTGGGCCTTACCCTTCGTCTTGTCAGCAATCTCTTCCATCAACTTGGCTTGAAGTCCAGCTGGGACCTGAATGGCCACAGAAAGTGAGCCATCGTTATTCCACTCCTCTTTTAGGATCTCACCAACTCCGTGTAGAGAGCCGTATACCTTTCCAGTGTAGTTCGGAGGTATGTTGAACTCGATGGTGACGATCTCCATCTTGATGGGGATGATTGTCGAGATCTCCTTCAGTATCCTTAGGGCCTGCTCTTTGGCAGGTTCATTCCTGTCTACTCTGACCTTTGCCTCATCCATTGCCTTCTCAATTCTTGCGGGGGTGTGTGGTTCCCTCTTCTTAGGGTTGACGGTGTGCTTGACGAGGAAATCCACGATTTCGTCAATTTTCTCTTGGAGGAATCTCTTTCTCATCTCCTGCGTAATCTGCAGGTCTCCTTTGTCAATGATTGTCTTGACGATTTCCTTCTCGTCTTCTGTTCCAAAGGAATCCTCCAATGCGTGCTCAGACGCCTTCAATCCCTTGCTGAAATTTTCAAATACTGTGAAGCCCTCGACGATATCGTCCAAGGGTATGTCCTCACCCTGCCTGTATAGCCAAGCTTTCTCTGGATCAACTACGATCTCAAATCTGTTACCTTTTGACTTGTAGCGGATTAGCGATAGATCTCCTAGGTCTATTCGGGAACCCCTTTCGCCACTTCTTTTATCAAAACTCATACTTATTACTCCTAATCACGTTCACGCGATCTCTAGATTTGTTCTAATTGAATAATGATTTTTCAAGTTCTTAAGGTTGACTTCGTATTACAGATAATCGGAAACTTAAATCATATTTTCTATTCGTCTGCGAATTTAGCGTTGTAGTAGAAATAGATCGAGATGAGGATGACTCCTGCGAGGTCGAGGAAGAAGATCCACGTCTTCATAGTCCCATCAAAGTTTGTCAGACCTTGTACGGTCTCTCCGACAACACCCTCTGTAAATCCTGACTGTTGCCCAAGATTGTTCAGGTTAGCGACGAATGAACCAAAGGCAACGGTGAAGATCGCAGGGACAACCACTTCTAGCCAGTCTGGAATTCCTCCGTTCATCTCCTTACGGGTAGCCAAGGTTATAGTGAGGTATACGAAGAACAACATGAAGAGAAGCCACTCCACACCGACCAATATTGACTTAGATAGTGTAGTGTCCTCGTACAGAAATCCGAATACTGCAGTGTAGAAGTTCTCTCCGTTTGGATCAATAATCGCGATAAGGATGGAAAGAGATGCAAAAAGCAGGGTTAAGAGTAAGGAAATCCCTAACGCAAACCTCTGCTGCGCGTGGGTACTTCGATTGGTCGAGCTCATTTTATTTCTCCTGTGACCTCAAGTGAAAGTGTATTTTTAGTTATATCGGTAGCGAATCCACAGAAAGTATAAGGGAAATGCGGTTGCTTACCAAGTCCAAATTCTTTTTTTCATACTCAAGTGGACAGTCTCTGATTGGGAAAGTTTATTTCCTGCGATGACTAAAGGTAATTTATGTCATCGTACATTCCGGAACGGGTTGACAAGGTTAAGAGACCGGATCACTACAAATGCCTCGAGTGTGGCGAGAAGTTCAATGATGCCAAGCTCGTCAAGGAGGAGATAGAGGGTATATACGTGGCCCAAGCGACCTGTCCCGCCTGCGACTCCACTGAGCTCAAGGTCAGTTGGTGGAGAAAGAAGAACCGTTAATTTCTGTATGTTATAATCTCTGCCGACACGGAGATTCCAATCCCCCCAATCTGTACTTGAACTGATCTAGCCGTGTTCCTGTCGACAACTAATTCACCAACTTCTCTTCTTTTTCCCAATCTGATCTCGAATGGAATCTCTGCCACACCTTTAGTACCAGACTGCTTGATCTGAAACTTCGTTATCCCTGACCCCAATGTCTTCTTAATGCTAGACGAACCAATTATGAGTTCCATAGGTTCACCTGTTTCACCTTGTACCATCACTTCGATATCGCAGATGAATGTTCCTGGTCTTGATCTATATCTAAATGGTGACTCAATGGACTTATCCAAGATGTTCTCCTCTATTTCATAGTAGATTTCCAGAATATCGGCAGTGTCGCTAACAATGAACTCGAAGGCAGTGACCGTATTTAAGTCGATGACAAATTTTCTACGGCTGACAATCATGATCCGAGGGACGATCATTACGATCAGAATCCATACAATGGCACCGATCAATATGGTAAGTCCTCCTTCGGTTCCAATAAATCGATCTGCTTGAACAAGTGATCTGACGATATAGTACCCGAGTAGAAGGACAAGACCTTGTAAGTTAAGTGCGCCGAAACGAACCCACTGCACGATCACAATCATACTGAAAAGGGCGAAGAAGATGGTGATGATGGTCATCCACCTAAGTTTGAGTCCTTCCAATTTGTTATACCTAAACAGGTTGTTAAATCTTCCAAGTGCTCCTCGCTTTAACCTAACACCGGTGATCATGGAATTCTTCATCATCCACACAGTTTCCTTCTTGAAATATGCCACGAATTCGTCTCCAATGAAGAACTGCTCTCGCCTGAACCGAGAATTGGAGAGCTCAATGGAGTTGTTTATCCCTATCCAGAGAAGACCATACCAGAAGACCGTAACGAAGAGGACGACGGTGATCTCTCTGACCAGTTCCCTTTTAGTCTCAAACAGGAGGAGGAAGAGTCTTGTGAGTATTGTGGCATAGAAGATACCCCCTATGTATAAGCCGAGCTTCGCTCCTTTCTTAAAGACAGATCCTCGACCCACCTGATGGATACTGGTAAGCTCTCTCGGAATTAGAGCGTAAGGAAGATCCCGTCGACTTACCGATATACCCTTTGTCTTGAACACCTCAACTATTACTTTCTGGAAACGGCTTAGCTCTGTTTTCGGGACAGAGAACGAGTTTATGATCTGTCTCCCTTTTCTCCCAAACAGGTTTACCTCTAGGCTTCGGTCGTCCCTGAAGCTGAAACCGATAATCACCATGGTGGTAAATAGAATTGCTCTGATTGCTGGAGGGAGTAGCCTAGAGAGTGCGGTTAGCAGGATAAACCCAGTAAAGATAGACGAACCAACGAGGAGTCCCCGGCTTGACGAGAACTTCTTCCGGTTGCTAAATACACCATCTGAAATCTTCTCCATGTTCACACTTAGGTTCCACTGCCTCTCATTCGCGATGGCTGATATTGTCCATACGGATATTAAGGTTGATCCAACAGTACTTATCGCATAGATCTGAACTCCAATTTGGGAGAGGAAAAGTAGATATAGCGAATTAAGAATGCCCGCTACTCTCTCCGAAACAAAGAAGAGGTAGAAAATACTGGAATATTCGTATGGTCTCTCGTATATGGGATACAGGAGGTTCACAGTGAGAGAAATCACGAGGAAAACGATTGCTAATATCTTCAATCTCGGGCGTAGGTTATTGTTAAACAAGAGCCTTGTGTCAGTGCAGATGATCTCGTATCTAACTATGAAGAAGTTATAGACCGATAGATAGACTAGGATATCCGTGAATAAAGAGATGAAATTCCCTGTAATTATGTGAATGAAGGTCAGGGCTAATAGTGCTTGGAGGTACTCGGTATTTAGCTTCTTGACGACTAGCGAATCCCTGAATTTCTCACTACTGGGATCGTACATGAACGACTTTGAAGGAAAATTTTGTACAATCCTAAAAGGGTTAGTCGCCACTTATATCGCCCCATAGGTCTGGAATGTCCTGCTTGCATCGATGAGGTCGTCGATGAACTTGGTATCAATAAAGCCAGAGGGGATGGAGAAAGAGGTTCCGGATTGGCTTTGTACTTCCAGCCTCTTGCTCCTGATTGGGAGACTGATGAAAATGTTCACCATCCCCAGAATGGTCAACAGTATCACTAGAGGGAGGAGTGGGGAATCTCCACTAAGTATCGTATCCTGTCCAGTGTATATTGCCCATGCGGTAGCGATCATGAACAGCCCCAACCAGAGGCGATTGGGATTATATCTTGGTACTCCATGGTAGATAGACTCAATCTGGCTGTAATGGATATCCCGGAATGATCCCCTTAGTGGACTCCTTGATATCCGCTCCATTAATGGGTTAATCTCCAGCTCTATTATCCTGAATTTTGTCACGAAGTAGATTACCTCTGACCTCGACTGAATAGCATAGAACAGGGTAAATATCGCGATTCCTAAAGTGAAGACAGACCACAAACCACGGAACTCGTTCGCTATTGGGAGGATAAGTAAGAAGCTTATGAGAAGTGATGAGGAGATGATCACGTTGGTCCAGTTGATACCGACGATATGTATGGAATTCAGAATACGCTCGTCTACGATGAGGAACGACTGTACATAGGCATACTTCTCATCTCTCTCTTCCATAGTCTAAACTGATTGATCCAGCTTTTATTTTATTGCAATAGTAGATTATAGATTGTTGAGTTAATTGATGAATTTTCTCAAGCTTTCTTCAGGAAGATTTCAATCTCTGATCCCTCGATTTCCCACTTCTGGGAGAAACCATCTGTGAATCGGCCCTTTAGAGTATCAGCTTGAACCTCGGTGGCGACATATTCTCCGAATTTCTTCAGAACGTCCTTGAACCTCTTCTCCTCAGTAACAACCTTAACACGAATTCGATCGACATAGTCCAATTCAGCCTGTCTCCTCATCTCCTGTATCCTGCGAATAAGTTCTCTGGCCAAACCCTCCTCACGGAGTTCGGGTGTGATCTCTGTGTTGAGGAAGACGTCGATTCTACCTGATTGCCCCATCTGGTAACCGTCGGGCGATTCAAGGCTTACGAGAATCTCCTCGTCAGTGAACTCCCAGATCTTTCCGTTGATTTCGATCTGTGCACTTTTCGCCTTGTTCATTCGTGTGACAATATTCCTCGCATCCTTTTTGGAGAGATTTTGCAGGTAATCCTTAATGACCCTGATCTCACCCTTTACCTTTGGTGCAAGTACCTTCAGGTTTGGGAGTACCTTGTACTCAGCCAGAGTCTTCTCCGCTGGGAGTATCTTTAGGGACTTCACGTTGATCTCTTGGGCCAGCACATCGGTGAGCTCTTCGACACCCGTATTTTCTTCTGCCACGATAGCGATGAGCTCTGGGAGCGGTTGCCTCATCTTGATGTTGGCCTTTGCCCTAGCCGCCCTACCTGCTGCTGCAATGTTTAGTGCAATCTCCATCTTTTTCTCCAACCTCTCGTCGATGAGGTCTGGATCTGCAGAGGGGAAGAGCTCTGCATGAACCGAAGGGATCTCAGAATCTCCCCGCTTGATCACTAGATTCTGGTAAAGTTCCTCGGTGAGGAACGGGACGAATGGTGCCATCACCTTAGCTAATGTGGTGAGAACCTCAAAGAGGGTATCGTACCCATGTTTCTTGTCCTCGGTCAAATCCTTGGAATAAAACCTTCTTCTAGATCTTCTAACATGCCAGTTGGAGAGTTCCTCGATGATGAAGTAATCGATGGCTCTAACTGCATGGTGGTAATTCATTGAGTCGATTGCCTTATCAGTTTTCTGGATGATCTTCTGCAATCTGGAGATGATCCAGCGGTCGATCTCGGGTCGATCAGACACCTTTGATCTCTTGTCGGGATAGTACATGTCTACGTTGGCGTTGGTGACGAAGAAGGAGTAGACATTCCAAAGGGTATTCATCATCTTCTTCTGCGCCTCTTCGACAATCTTTATTCCAAACCTCGTCTGCATCCATGCCTGCGATGAGGATAGATACCACCTCGTTGCATCCGCTCCAACCTTGGTGAAGAGATCCCTCGTCTTGATTGTATTCCCTTTGCTCTTAGACATCTTCCTGCCATTTTCGTCAAGAATGTGATTCATGCACAGAACTGAGTAGTACGATGGCTTGTCGAACAATGCCGTCGAGACTGCGAGTAAGGTGTAGAACCATCCTCTCGTCTGGTCAATAGCCTCTGTAATCCATGTGAATGGGAAGTCGTTCTCGAAATCCTTAACATTCTCGAACGGATAATGGTACTGGGCAAAGGGAGCACATCCCGAGTCGTACCATACATCGATAACATATGGTTCCCTGACCATCTTCCCCTTGTTGCATTTCTCACACTTCCACGTGATCTCATCAACCCATGGTCTGTGGAGCTCGAAGTCCTCGGGTAATTCGCCGATCTTTTCCACGATATCTGCCTTACTCCCAAGGATCTGTTGGTCTCCACAATCATCACAAATCCAGACTGGAAGGGGTGTCCCCCAGAACCTTGATCTTGATAGGTTCCAGTCGATAACGTTATCGAGGAAATTCCCGAATCTTCCGTCCTTCAGGTACTCCGGTTGCCACTTTATCTTCTGATTATTCCTCATGAGGTTGTCGTGGAGTTTCTCCATGCTGATAAACCAAGATTCAGTACCGTAGTACAGGAGCGGGGTGTCACACCTCCAGCAGTGTGGGTAGTTGTGGATATAGTTGTCACGTCTGAAGAGCTTTCCTTCCTCCTTCAGCATCTTGATGATTTTCTTGTCTGCATCCTTGACCCACATATCTTTCAATGGCGGCACCTTCTCGGAGAACTTACCATCCTGACGAACTGGGTTGACGATGGGTGCATTGTACCGTCTACCGGTGGCAGCATCATCTGCACCGAACGCAGGTGCTGAGTGCACGATGCCCGTACCGTCTTCAGTGGTGACATAGTCCGCTACTGTAACGATGAATGCGTTCTCTCCGTCGATGTCCTTGAAGAATGGGAAGAGCGGTTCATATTTTTTGTACTCTAGGTCCTTGCCCTTGATCTTGCGGAGAACTTCCTTTTGCTCACCGAAAATTTTCTCGATCAGTGGGATCGCTACCAGTAGCTTGTCACCTTCATGTTCAACAACCCCGTATTCAACATCTGGATTCACCGAGAGCATCACATTGGATATCAGAGTCCAAGGGGTGGTTGTCCACGCAAGGTACTTGAAATCCTCGTCCACAGCATTGAACTTCACCATGATAGCGGGGTCGGTGACCTCTTTGTATCCTTGGGCGAGTTCATGGCTTGATAGGGTAGTTCCACATCTCGTGCAGAGGGGTGCAACCCTCAGTCCCTTGTAGAGGAATCCCTTCTGGTACAGGGTCTTCAGAGACCACCACACACTCTCAATATAATTGTCCGACATGGTGATATATGGGTGTTCAAGGTCGAGCCAGAAACCAATCCTTTCAGACATCTCGACCCATTCCTTCTCGTACTTCAGAACACTCTCTCTGCACAGCTGGTTGAACTCGGCGATACCGTATTCTATGATGTCGTTCTTATCCTTAAAACCCAGTTGCTTCTCGACCTCGATCTCAACTGGGAGTCCGTGAGTGTCCCATCCTCCTATTCTCGGGCGTACCCACTTGCCCTTCATTGTCTGGTACCGAAGCATAATGTCTTTGAGGGTACGGGTCAGCGCATGACCCGCATGTGGCAGTCCATTGGCTGTCGGTGGTCCTTCCAACCAAGTAAACCTCTGCTCTCCCTCTGCTCTCTTATTCTGGATCTTCCAGTAGATGTCCTGATCTTTCCACATCTTGAGGACCCTCTCCTCAAGCTCAGGATAATTAACTCTGGGATTGACTGGTTCGAAGACATCAGTCTTTTTCATCATCTTCAGCACAGATGAATGACATAAGAAAGTTGGGATTTTGATCATGAAACTAGGGTCTTTGACAAGGTCACGTTTTCGTGGTGTCTGATGGTTTGAGCTCGCATTTTCCTGCAACACTTTATAAGGTGGTTCTCTCTTCATCCCAACAGGATGTCTCCTATTCCGTCCTAACTGTCATCGGGAATTGAGGATACGTTTAGGATACCTGATAGCGAAGAGTAGGCAAGCACTCCTGATTAGGTATTGCACTAATGCATAGTTCATGACCACGAATGTGCTCAGAAGGATAAAGAAACTGGAGGAGGTAGTACGATATCAGTGAAGACGATAGTAATACCTATTGGTCTAATAACTGATGTTTGCTTGTATTCTAAGATACTTTGCAATGAAAGGGGTAGGAAAGAATGAGATTTTATATTCGTGTGGTGTAAATTCAGTAATGAGCATTTACTGTGAGATGTGTGGATCCAAAAATGAGGATAATGCCAACTTCTGCAATGTGTGTGGATATAAGTTCGAGAGAAACATCTCTCCCGAACCTAAGGGACAGTTACCTGACGATGGTTCTCAGGTATCACCGTCTATTGAATCTCCTCATAAGCTCCCTGCTGCTGATGTGTATTCACCACAACCGTCATTTGCTGCCAATGAGGGCATTCGTCCTACTAATCCTGAACCAAACACATGGATGAACACTTCACAGAATGAAGGGTATCAGAATTCAGGGTGGGATACTAGAGGGCAGCGAGGTGCATGGAATGATCCCCAACAGTATAACTCTGGGCAATATCACGATGGACCCCGTGATCCAGCAATGTATCCTTCCCCAAACCAACCATATAGTGATCCATACATCGGGCAACCTTCGAAAAGCATAACCAATTCATTACACTCTGGGATTGTGATCATTAACTACATCTCCGCTGTGCTCGGTTTCATCACTGGTATTATCTTACTTCTCTTCTCCCCGTCCATTGCTGTTTTCATAATGGGATCGAGCGTATTGCTAGTCTACGGGACTCGTAAGGTCAGCAAATTCGACAATACAGGGAGGATTATCGTCGGTGGTATCAATGCTGTCCTTCTCATACTGGGCGTTATTGGTGGTTTTGTTCCAGGGATAGCAGTAGCTGCTCTAACTCTTTATACCTTGTATATGCACTCTCAGACAATCAAAGGCTTTTCTCAGGACTCTGTTGAGAGTGAAGGATTGTAGTCTGGATCCTCTATCCTATCTTCGTAAAGGTTACACGATGGGCACTCATATTTTGAGCCTGGTACACAGTTGTACTGTGGTTTCTCATTTTTGAGGGAGAATTCGTGTTTCTCCTTGTCATAGTCAATCTTCATGCCTTTGACATAATCTACAAATGCTTTGTTCACAAGGATGGGAATTCCGTCCACAACTGCTTGGTAGTCGTTTTCCTCAGGTTTCGAGAGTTCGAGGTCAAAGGCGAAACCTGAGAAACGATCTAGGATTACGTATATTCGTACTCCCAGATCCTCTTCTTTGGTCAAATTTATCTGCCTTTTCAATTCCTTGTTTGCACTCTCGGTGATTTCGACAAACACATCAATGGAACCTAGATCGATCAACAGTACTACTTGATTTCTCACCTTTTTAATCACTCGGATACCATTTGTTGAGTAAGTGGAACCCGTGTAAAATATCTGATTTTATTGACCAAGAATGAACAATTTGACATGGTAGCTTTAAATTCTTACAAAAAACTCGTCGAGTAGTCACTCCGTTATAGAGGTGGATATATGAAAGACGATTATGATTCTGAAGAATTTGGCTCTGAAGAGCTGGAACTGGAGGACGATTATTCGGAGGAAACTGGTGAGGACATCATCTCTGAGATAGTCGAGATAGAAGATGACTATGTTGAAGAAGATATAGATGAGGAAGAAGAAGGTGAGGAAGTTGTCGAGTCGAAGCGTCATGTATCTCGTGACAGGAACAGATACCAGAAGTACAAGAATATCTCATGCCCTCATTGCAGGAGGAACTTCCATGCGGACAAGATAAGGTATACACATATCAGATCTGCAATCATCTACTCCTGCCCGCTGTGCAAAACTATCCTGAGTATAAACAACAAGCAGCACCGGTGGAGAGGGCCTCAACGATCTAATGACGATTAGTGGCTCTGACCATCCGAAGAGCAGAGGTAATTGAGACCTCAGGATTGATACCCCTGTAATTCTTCTTATCCAGTTTCGACTCTATCCGGTCTATGAGGTGAACAATCTTCTGCCTAAGGCGGGGGTCAGTCTCATCCTCCAAAGCGATAAATAACGCGTCTCTCGCCTTCTTCTCGGGGAACTCACTTATGATTTCCAGCGCTGCTTCCTTGACAAATGTGTTATCAAAGTTCAATGCCAAGAGGATCTGCTTGTTCAACCTCCTCTTAGTTCTGACCTGCCAGTACATGTCTTTGATGATCTGAGCGTGGTTTTTCTGCGTTGTGATGTCTGAGGGCGAGCCGGTCAAGAGGTCTCTTCCGGTGTTTATGACTTCATCCTGGAGATCGACCAAATTGAAACTCATCAACACCTCATGGTCCCTTCAATAATATAATCAGAGAGAATACCCCGATGATACATGGGGCTAGGCAGAGCCCGGATGAACAAACTTCGGTGCTATCCGTGGATATTTATTCCCGCCTCCCGATTGGAGCCTGTGGTAATTTTCTATAACGGTAAGATTCTCAGCCCCAACAGACATTACACATGGATGGAAGTTAGCGGTGGAAAAATATCAAACCTTGGAACTGGCGTCCCCCCTGGATCTGGAATCGATCTTGGGGGTAGGGTTGTACTTCCCGGGTTTCACGATTCTCATATCCATATCTTCTCTCTCGGACGGGCAGCTCAGAGATTAAACTTAGTCGGCTCTGACTCAATAGCCGAGCTAAAGAAAAGGCTACAAGAGTACTCCCAGACTTCCAGGTCCGACTGGATCGTTGGCTATGGTTGGAACCAAGACATGATGGTGGATGGTCGTTACCCCTGCAGGGAGGATATTGACGATGTAATCCCCGATCGCCCAGTAGTGCTTTTTAGGGCTTGTCACCATATCGGTCTGGTGAATTCCAAGGCCTTGGATATCCTTGGGATTGACTCTTCAAGCACTAGTCCAGAGGGTGGTATCATAGACTTTGAGAACGGGGTCCCAACGGGAATACTAAGGGAAAAGGCTTTGTCGGTGGTGACCGAGCACATTCAATCTGCTGGTGATGTGGAGGAGAGAAAACGGATCATCCAGAGAGGGATAGAGGAGTGCTTGAAGGTCGGTATCACCTCGGTTCAGACTAATGATCCTATGGCTTGGGAGGCTTACTGCCAGCTTGACGACGAGGGGAAACTCCCTATATCCGTCCACCTGACATTCCCTGTAAGGGAGGTATTGAACGGTTCTGTTCCTGATCCTGGGGCTGTCCATGGAAATGTCGTTGCCTCCCGAGTCAAGCTTTTCGCAGACGGATCGCTTGGTGCTTCGACCGCTGCATTGAATGAGCCATACTGCGACGGAACCGATACTGGTGTGCTAATCTACTCTGATGAAGAACTTGAAGGGTTTGTGTCCGATCTTGCGCAGAAGGGGTGGAGAATCGAAATCCATGCTATCGGGGATCGAGCGGCAGAACAGGTTATTCGAGCATTCAAGAAGCATCCATCGGTGAGACCTGTTCTCACACATGCTCAGGTCCTGTCAGCGTCCGCTATCGAAGAGCTGTCTAACTCAGACATTATCGCCAACATCCAACCTGTTTTCTTAGGAACCGACAAGACTTTCGCAGATGCCAGATTGGGAGAAAGGGTGAAATATGCTTACGCTTGGAAGACTCTTATCGACAATGTAATCTTGGTCGCAGGAGGCTCGGATGCTCCCATCGAGAACCCGAACCCTCTACTTGGGATGTACCAAGCTATCTATCGGCGGAAGAACGAGGAAGATACCCCATGGAGACCTGAGGAATCATTGAAATTTATAGAAGCTCTAGAGCTCTTCACAACGAGGGGAGCCTACGCTTCGATGACAGATGGAAGGAGTGGTGCCTTGGAGATCGGGATGGACGCGGATTTCATAGTGCTCTCTGAAGATGTCTTGGAGGATCCGCGCAAGTTGTTGACAGCCAAGGTTCTGGAAGTCTACAAATCAGGTCTCAGGATTCATAGTCTCTAAGAGTGAGCGTTCCCGAGACAACGCTGACCACCGACTTGAAGTTCATGGAGGTATACAGTCCTTTAGCCGAGATGTTCTCCGTAGTTACCCAGAGACTGAGCGTCTTGTACCCCATTTTCCGTCCCTGGGTAATGACATAGGTCAGGAGCTTCCTCCCGATCCCCTTTCCCTGTTCTGACCGTCTTGTCCCTATGATGACTACGAATAGTTGGTTCTCATTAACCGAGGTGATTATCCCGGAAGTTAACCTGTCTCCGTCCTTATAAAAGACAGACAGCTCCTTGACGACCTTGCCAAACTCACCCTCGCTCACCTGCCGTATTGCGGACTCTGCTATGTCCTCTCCGAACATCCCGATTTTTTCATCAATGGTTCCTCTGTATGAGTCGATGTACATCTCAACCACCGCATCGAAATACTTCCATTCAAGGAACCACAACTCTTCACTGTTGACCTCGGACAGAGCCGTAGCCTCGCCCAAAGTCAAAACCATCTTCTCGCGGCCGAATTGGTATCGGAACCCCGCCTCATCAAATAGAGGCTTGAATCTGCTCGATAGGGTAGTTCTGATCTCCGCGGGTCTTAGGTAAAAGATGTCTTTGAGGATCAGTCTGAACACCTCCCTCTGTGTGTTGTGATCTGCACTCTTGTCGATACCAAGAGAGAAGAAGGACGAGTATGTCATCTTTACGACCCCAATAATGTTCTTTCCTGAGGTGATTATACAGTGATCTACAAAGTTCATCCTTCTCTTGATCTCATGGATTTCGAAATCCAGATCGTTCATGTCCATCTCATCTACCCATTTCCGAGAGAGTTCTATGAACTGCTTGATCGAGCTCTCTGTTCCGGGGATGATGTCTAGACCGATATCCACTAAATCCCTGAGCAACATGAAGTATAATTGTATTTTCATTTCCACGGGTGGTGGGAGGATAGAGTAATAAGATAGTGGGAGCAACCAGTATTGTGAAACTATTTCTATATGGTTTCTCCCACGACACAGAGCTCAAGGACGAACCAGTGACGATCGATCAGGCACTGGGGCTGTTAGACAGCCAGCAGACGTTGCAGGAGGAAAGGGACAATTACATAGGTTTTCAAATCCCGGGCATGGAGAACTGTATCCAGTTTTACAGGGAAGATGCCATCAACTGGGTAATCGACCTTCCCGTGTACAGGAATGATGAGTATCAATACTCAAAAGCGGGGAGAACCTCCATGCGTATGGTTCGGGATATCGTATCAAGACTATTCGACCCGAAAAGTCGTTTGTACAATAGTTTGAGAAATAGTGACTATAGTGACGTCGAGGATATCCTCCTCTCTGTCTGGAAAATACAGATGGAGCTTGTAGAGTAATTACCCTCTTCTCCTCTCCCGCTCCTTTAGCATCTCCTTTCTCCTTTGGGCCAGTTCCTTAGCTTCCCTCTCCTGCTTGTTGTGCTGTCCCTTCAACATCCCCTTCCCTTGGAGCAACGGGAGTTCCTGCTTGTATCGATCGGCTATCACACCTGGTTCCTTTGAGGCAAATGGGGTCCCAACGAGTGGGAGGAAGGTGTGCGAGTGGATTTTTGCCCCCATTTGTGTTAGCTTCCGCATATGTTCGATGGTCTCCTCTACGTCCTCGTCCTCCTCTCCTGGGAGACCGAAGATAATGTCAACCATTACCTCGAATCCAGCGTTAAGGAGAAGTCTAGCTCCTCGGATCGTCTCCTCGGGAGTATGACCCCTGTCGCTTAACTCGAGGATCTTTTTGGATCCGCTCTGTCCACCTATGATGATCGAGGTCGAGTCAGAATACTTCCTGAGGAGCTCCACGGACTCGTCGGTGAGGGTTTCAGGACGGACCTCGCTCGGGAAAGACCCGAAGTAGATCTTACCTTCCTCACCGATAACTTCCCTGACCTTCTCCAATAGTTCTCTTACTCTTTTTAGATTCAGGGTCTTCCCGTCAGGAGCACCGTATGATAACGCATTTGGGGAGATGAACCTGATGTCGGGTCTTCTGTCCTTAAAGTGCTCGGTTGTGATTTTTACATACTTTGCAACCACCTCGGGAGATCGATGACGGACGGGTAGTCCCTTATTCCGTATCTGGCAGAATCTGCACTTCCATGCGCATCCTCTTGTGATTTCAATTGGACGTATGAGTTTATGCTTCACGGAGAATGGGGGAAAATCATCGAGATCAATCTGTGGCTGTCGGGGTGTACGCTCGACCAACCCCTTCTCGTTCAGGTAGGCGATCCCACGGACCTCCTTGATCCTCCCATTGCTTGCGTTCTTTACAATGTCTCTGATCGTGAGCTCTCCTTCACCTATGCAGACGATGTCTGAGATCGAGTTCAGGGTCGAGAATGGATCACCTGTAGGATGGGGACCACCGGCCACCACGAGTAGTTGCCTGTCCCGAGCCACCTCCCTGTACCTCCGTGCCAGTTTCTCATATTTGCTGAACTGTACTGAGAACAGGCTCACGGCAAGAACAATGATGTTCTTAGAGGGTATCCTGCTGACGACCTCCTGCGGTTCACTGCTTAATTTTGGGACGACGACTTCCACGTTCTGAAGATCAACGTCAGTCTCGATTGACGCAATGAGGGCGGATATAGCGTTTCCATTTGTCGGATGGTAGGGGAAGATAACTGTGATGTGATCGTACATGGTCATGACGCAAATACTGATGGTGTCTCGTCTTCCACCACTCTTGATCTGTTGATATAGGTCTCTCTTTCTTCGAATTGAATTGAGGAGTCCAAAACATTCTCAATGATCACGCTGATCCTTTCCATCATCAGTTGTAAGTCAATCTCACTATTGATGATCTTGGCTGAAGAGATGATGACAGTTAGATCATTCTCCGGTCCAATTATCAACTTGGCACCGACCGATCCGTTGGTTGAAATCCACTCGATCTCGAACACTCCATCATCCGTGTCTGACTTGGCGATAAATCTGAACTCTCCAAACCACTTACCTGAGATGGCATTCGCCACCTTCTCTCGATCAGATGTGGTCATTGGAAAGCCCTTGATATTCCCTCTGGCGATGTAGGAGTGGATCTCGCTTTCAAGTGTGCTCTGCCTTCCAAACTTCTTCATAAGTTCGTGGGCGAGCATTCCTCCAGAGCTCGTCAGTGAATATCCGTTGTTCGTCTTGGTGATGAGGTCCTTCTCGGATAAGCGTTTCAATGCTTTAGTCAACCGGGCTTGGTGTAGATCGATCTTTCGCTTGAGTCCTTGGAACGAGATCGTGAATTCTCCGTCTTTCATTTCGTCGATAGCACCGAGATAGTCTAGTAGGATGTACTCCTCTTGGGTCAACTGATCTTCCTCGTAGAGAGTCTTAATCTGTTGTGAGTTAATCCACCTGTCAGATATCGGGTTGATCAACGTGACTGAGTTAATTGGATTGATCTGATACGGACTCATCTCTAAATTAAATCGGCTGAGTTTATATAAATATGTTAGCTTCAACATTCTAGACTCATTGAAAAACGCGAAGAAAATTATCTCACATTTTTTCAAGTTGTTCAAGAACGTCCTTACTCTGATTAGTTCCTAAATCTTCCAACATGAGGAGTCTGCGCTTGACGTCTAGACCCCCACCGTACCCCTGTAATGCCCCATTTGTGGCAATTACCCTATGGCAGGGGACAACTATGGCAATAATGTTCCTCCCGTTGGCTTGTGCCACCGCTCTGACGGCTTTTGGATCCCCAATCCTTTCTGCGAGCTGTAGGTAGGATATCGTCTGCCCGTACGGGATTCTGACTAACTCATCCCATACCCTGTTTTGGAATTCGGTTCCTGAGAACCTCAAGGGGAAGTCAAAGTCCTTTCTCACCCCTTCGAAATACCCATTCAACTGAGAGATGATCTCGTCGTGAAGGTTGTTCTGTCTATTCACAATCTTACCTAGCTTCCGTTGCACCCTGTCCAAGAGGTTGGACGAGTTCTTCCTGAACTTAAAGTCCAAGAGCACACAACTGTCCTCGTTTGTCCCGACAATCATTGAACCTACCGGAGTCTGGAACTCCTGGACCTCAATCATTTATAACTACCTCCGTTCTTCCGGGCGTTATCCCGAATTCCGATCTGAACGCTGCCCTGAATCCTGATACTGAATTGAAACCGCACCTGTAGGGAACCCTACCGAGATCGGTTCCATTCGCAATCATCTCCTTTGCTCTCGTTAATCGTATCCTCCGATTCTTCTGAGTAATGGAGACACCCTCTCGACATTGATACCATCTGTCAAGTGTTCTCCTTTCCATCCCTGTCAATAACCTGAGGTATTCCCAGTCTACCCGGTTCATAGTATCCGAGAGATAGTTTTCCAGTGTGGCTAACCATGCGGGAACCCCAAGTGGGTATTCCATCGACTTGCATCTTTTGCACCCTCTGAACCCGTCAGATAAAGCTTCTGACTTGCTCTCATAGAAGTGGACGTTTTTCCGGAGGGGCATTCTAGCTGGACAGGATGGTAGACAGAAGATACGTGTGGTTATGACCGCCATGAAGAATCTCCCATCGTAAGAAGGGTCTCTCCGTCTGCATATCTCATACATCTCCTCCTCTGATAATCTCACAGAACCTGATTGCTCTCTCTGTATAAAAGGATTATTTCCAAGCTTATGGTCTGTGTGTACCGATTTTTGTACTTAGATATTTAGGGATATGTGAAGTACCCCCTCGCGGGCTACTCTGCTCATGGACAGTATCTGTCCCTCTACCGAGATGAATGTCATATCTCCGCTGTGAGCGATTATCCTCGCTTCGACACCGTTTTCATCAACTATTATCGATTTGGGAGGGATGATATAGAGGTTTCCTCGCTTGAAGGGGGAGAGGTCTAGACTTGAGAACTGGTCCACTGAGAACACGTTGCGTATCCCCAATATTCCAGCAATAGAAAGGCTCGATGGCGATGTTTGGATCTCCTTGAAAGTACCCTGCTGCACAATTCTCCCACTCTCAAGCATCATCACCCGGTCAGCAAGTATCTCTGCTTCCTGCGGAGAGTGTGTTACATACAGAGTTGTCACGTCAAGACCGTCCAGAACCTCCTTGAGCATTAGTGACATCGCCAGTCTCTCAGCGGTATCGAGGGAACTTAGAGGTTCGTCCATCAAGAGGGTCTTCGGTTGGGGCGCTATGGCCCTCGCCAGTGCGACCCTCTGCCTCTCACCACCTGACAACGATTTTGGGTCCCTCTCTAAAAAGTCGATACCCACCATATCTGCAACTTCCTTGACCCTCGACCTCTGCTTCTCCCTCGGGACCTTCCTCATCTTCAGACCATAGGAGATGTTATCTGTCACCGACATATTGGGGAAGAGCAGCTGATTCTGTGGAACATAGCCGATGTTGCGTTTCCTGATCTCTTGGTTGGTGACATCCATCTCGTTGAGCAAAACCCTCCCATGGTCTGGTTTTTGAACGCCTAAGATGGTCTTCAGGATAGTTGACTTCCCGCTACCCGAAAGTCCTAGCAGGACACCCACTTCACCGTCTGGTACTCCGAAGCTCAAGTTATCCATGAACGGATCTCCACCAAAGGAGATTCTCAGGTTCTCAACCGCTATCCCTCTCATCTTCTTCCCTTCTCCACTAGACTGAAACTCACAAGTGTTATAACTATGAGGATGATCGCGTACTGCAGCGGTAGAATGTTGTCCCTCGTCACGAACAGCTTCTGAATGGCGACAGATACTGTGGTCCACTCTCCTCGTACAAGGAAGAATGTCGCCCCAAATTCCCCAAAAGAGATGGCTAATCCAAGGAGGAAGGATACAATTATTGACGGAAGGAGGAGAGGGAGCAAGATATCCACAGTAGTTCTGGTTTTGCTTGCTCCGAGTGACTGGCTGATGGTAATGATATCCTTCGGGATCTGCTCGGCACCTGATCCGAGGGTTTGGGTGACGAAGGGCAGTGCCGCAAGGACGTGAGCCCCTGCTATGAAGATCCAGATAGTGTCGGAGAAGAAAAGAGTCTTCCTATAAGCTAAGAGCATCCCAAGACTCAGAGTTATACTTGAAGACATTAGGGGCATGATAGAGATGAATGAGAGAATCATCGGGATACGCTGGTTGGTACCAAATTTCTTGTAATACACGATGGTCAACGCTAGAACTGTGCTGGCTATTCCCGTGATGAGCCCGAAAATGAAAGTGTTAAAGAGCACCCTTGTGGGTGTGGTACCGAGGATATTATTATACTGAGTTGAGAGTATATCTGTTCCTGATGATGTCCGGATTAACTGGTAAACCGTGGCAAATATTGGTTGCCATGTGAACAGAATGACTATGCTTATCCACAAAGTTGACAAGACTCTGGTGAGTTTTGAAGATTGGGTCTTTGGAGTGTAGGATGCCTCGTACTTTGATGTGGCTGTTACCCTCAGATATGTCATGGAGATGGCAAGGTTGATTAGCAGTTGGAGCACGGCTATCTTCGACGCAGTCACGAAGTCCAGTCTGATCCTGCTCTGGGAATATATCATCACCTCCAATGTCTGCAACCTGACGTTCCCCAGCATGAGGACTATAGCGAACGAGTTGAAGGAGAGTAAGAAAACCAACAGGGCACTTGCAAATATAGATGGGAGGATGTGTGGGAAGAATACGGTCTGCCACAGTCGGACGGTTGATGCGCCGTTAGACTCCGCCATTCCTACTATTTCCTCGTCGAGTGTCTCAAAGTTAGCTGCGACGAGCCGTGTTACGATAGAGATGTTGTAGAGGGTATGTGCCAGAACTATTCCACCCAATGTGCCGAATACGTCAATTACCTGAAATCCTACGAGACGTGAGATAAGACCATTCGGTTCATAGAGTATGACAAATCCAAGAAGAATTGACATGGGTGGGATCAGAAATGGAACAAGCACCATGACCGAGAGTATCGTCTTGAGATAGGGGTCTCCCTTGGCTAAGATATATCCTGTCGGAATTCCGATCAACAAGCATATGACAGTTGTAAGGATCGCTTGGGTTAGAGAGAACCTGAGGAAAGTTATGAATGCAACTCCAGTGACCACCTCCGTCCAGCCCCCCGTACTCATACTCATCCTGAATATCTCCAAGAGTGGAATGAAGTAGAAGAGAATGGTGAAGAGGAGGAAAGGGATTAATATCCCCCCTCCAGAAAGTCGCTTCATCGATCTCACTTTCGTCTCTTGATGACGACCATTGCAACGAATGCTAATCCTAGGAACCAGTACTCAAACGGTGCGGAATTGTTAGTGGAGAGATACAAGTTCTCCCACTGATCTAGCCATTTGTCGAGATTCTCTGAGACTACATTTTGCGGGAGCTCGTCATTGTAAGCCATGATCTCCTTAGGCGCATAGGTTGAATCGCTATAGCAATCGGGTATGTTGATGCCCTCCATCGCGGGATACATCCACTGATTCAAGTAGATGTTCTCCTGTACATCAAGATCGATGAACCAGTCTATGAACTTCTTGGCCATTTCCTCATTCGGGGCATTCTTGGTTAGACCAATCCCCTCGATCTGTTGCCATCCTCTGACCTTTCCGTTCTCAGCAAGGGTCAATGCAGCAGCAGTCGAGTTGTCACCGTAGAGACATGCACCAAAAGCAGGGCTAGAAGTATAAGAGACCATGATGGGACGGTCGGACTCCTCCGCGGAGAAGACATTGAATGCGTCTCCCCATGAGTCAACAAGTCTCCCCTCATCTCTGATAACCTCCCAGAATTCTTCCCACTGTGCACTTCCATCTCCGAACTCCGCAATTGACCACAGCAGGAACCCTAGTCCGGGTGAAGAGAGCAGAGGATTCTCCAGTACCAACTTATTCGCTAGGTCCTTCTCTATAAGATCTGTCAAGGTGAAATTTTCCGAGATGGTCACTTTGTTCTTGTCGTAGTACAGAGAAATTACTCCATAGTCGTAAGGTGTGAGTAGATTGTCAGAGGCCAACCCATCTATGAGATCCTGTGGGATGTTGGACAGGGTGCTTGGTACATAGGGTGTGAGAATCTCCTCGTTTCTCGCTTTGTGCACGAGGACATTATCTATTCCGATAAGCACATCCGCTTCTGGAGAGTCCTTTTCAAGAGATGCGCTTGTCACAATTTCGGATGCGTCGCTGAATGATACCAACCGAATAGAGTCCTTTGGAATCCCTGCGTATGCGGAGAAATTCCCAATAAAGTCATATCCTGGGAAGGCGAGTAGTGAGTCGTAGGTATAGATTGTCAACTCGACATCTTGATCGGATCTCAGACTAGCTGAGGTGAAATGAATGCCTGAGAGCATGACGAGTAAAATAAAGAACGCACTGATCTTTTTCACGATTCCGAGATGGACGTGGTTCGATATATGGGTTATTATAGTATAATATAATGGGGTAATATAGCGTGAAGATGCCCTGTGAACTCCTCCAAGAACCTTACTTTGCAAAAGTTAGAGCGGAGGTGGTTAAAATGCTGAAGAGAAATGGATGGACGCAGACGAGAATTGCTGATGAGCTCAACCTCTCCCAGCCTCTTGTCAGTCAGTACCTGAGGAAAAAGGCACATAGTGTACATTTAAACAAGAGAATGGATTTGGCAGTGAGGGAGGTTGCTGACGAGATCACAGGTCTTTTCCTCACTGGAAAAGCCAATCGCACTGTCCTTGCGGTCGAGACGATTTGCAGACAGTGCAAGCTCCTCAGAACAAATGGGGTCGGATGCTCAATCCACATGTTGGTCTCCCCTATCTTCCAGACTTTATCGGGATGCTCCTCCTGCCACCTCACTAACAGTGGTATCGAGCTTCTTACCTCCGAACGGAGAGAGATCATCCAGAGGTTGGAGACGGCATTTTCCCAACTTCAGAAGCTGCATACTATAAAACGACTTGTCCCTCAGATCGGTCTACAAGTAGTCTACGGGACGACGAGCATTTCCTCCATCCTTGATATCGCAGGTTTCCCAGGACGAGTTTCCGTTTACAAGGGTAACCTGATCAAGGTCTCCAACCCAGAGTTTGGGGCGAGTGAACACACAGCGAGACTATTAGTTCTGCTGCACAACCTGCACCCCAATTACAGAGCTGTTATAGGTCTCTCGTTTATACCTGATCTTCTAAGAAATATTCACAAGACGGGCATAGAGTTCGATGTAACAAACACCATCCCCGGGAACCTTGATCCTGATGGTGGTCTACTTGCTCTAGTCAATAGACCGAGTGTTGGGATTGAGGGGATTATCTATCTGTGTGCAGACTCTCCCAAGACACTTGTTGATTACCTTAGCGGATTAGTTGGCTGAGTCCTGTGCCCTGTAGTTCGATGAGAAGTTCCTATTCTGTACTATGGGAAGGCACTGCTTGAAGAGATCATCTGGTGTCTTACCACTGGGCGAGGGGGTCAGATATCCCTTGAAGTCCTTAATCTGGTCATCAAACTCTTTGGTGAACTCCCTGAGGAAATACCTCATAGCCCGTTTCAGGATATTTACTGGTTTGTTAGTCAGCAGGATCATCCTGATGTCACCGATCTTCTCGAAGAGTATGACCCTCTTGTTGAAGACGAACTTCTTGATTTCGACGTCCGACTCACCAATGAAATCCTCCAGCATGGTGTTGACTGTTGTAATCCCTGGACCTAGGAGGAAATCTGATGCGTTGAGATCCTCGTCCTTGAGCTCAGCTGCGTAGTATACTACTCCGTACTTATCAATGATCTGCAGGAAGGTGATATCCGAGGGAGCGAGGTACACAAACTCGGGGAAGGAGATATACGAATATGCCAGAATGAGAAATGTCGGTATACCGAGAAGGAATGCATCAAAATTTGGGACTCCTGGTATGAAGTGCTCGAGAACCTCAAGAGTGGAGCCTATCCAGAAGATCGCTAGAGCAATGACGAAGAATGTGAGGTATTTCTTAAAGACATCGAATTTGGTGATATTGTACTGAGCTACATATACGTACGTTAGCTCCGTCACGGTAAAGAACTGGAGGACATCAAATATCGCCTCGTCCATGTTGGAGACAGGATTCCCAAATCCCAGAACTTCAGTTGTCTTTAGAACAGTCCCAGTAGAAAAGAAGTAAATTGTGACTAACCCAAACATCGAGATTAATGAAAAGAATATGACCGTTCTAACAGTGTTGATTCTCTCAGATATAAACACCTCCGACATGATGAACAAAAGGATCAGTGCAAAGAGGTGGAGAAGCCGGACGATATCTGTACCTATGGCCCCACCATCTGGTGCGTAGATCGGTAGTTCGGGATTGAGGACTTTGATGGTTTGAAATAGTCCCATGAAGGCTGTTGTTGTAAACACTCCGATCGGCCAGTCCAACGCGTTGATCCCGCTCTTCTTTCTTCTGTAGAATAACACGATGGCTATTGATGTAGTTAGTATGAAGAATATGAGAGCAGTTGCAAGTTTGACTGGTTCCACAGATTGCTGTATGATTCCTCATTAATAATCTCTATGGAGAGACAAAGAAAAGAACTCAGAATTTTTTCTAGATTTTTCAAGCACGAAAATACAGTGAATGAATTTGCGTGTAATGATCTCAGGAAGTTCAAGGTGTCCAGAGCTTAAATCCTTTGTTGATGTCCTGAAACTTTTCACCTCAACAGATTCGAGATCAATCGTTTCGAATTTATATACTTCCTGAGAGATATATTCCTCTGATCTCAGATTGATGTTCCCAATCAGCTCTGGTGCATGATTGATCTTCCTTGTTTCCCAGTATTCATCACCCTCTGCGTAGTCCACAAGGATGAACTTCCCTCCCTCGGCCAAGGACACAAGTGAGTCCACAATTTTTAGCAGATTCGGATAGTCCGAGAGGCAGAAGAAGGAGGATATTACCTCGAAAGCCCTCTTTCTAAATGGCGGTGAGAAGAACGATCCACATATTCTCTGCGAGTACCTACATTGGTGCACCTTCAGCCCCTCCCATGATATATCGAGTGCTATGACCATTCGGTAAATTCTCGGATCGACTTTAGACTGGATGAATCCTGCACCAGCACCGATGTCCAACCACGTGGCATTTCTCAACAGATCTATATCCTCTCTGGTGACGTACTCGACCATGGGAGTTCTCGTACCACCTTTGAGGAACTTTCGCGCTCGAAACTCTTCTTGCCAGTAGTCAAAGAGGGTCTTGCGGCTCCCAGTGAAGAACTGCTCGTCTGTCATTGTTGAAAAGTGTTCCTTGGGGAAATAAACTAGGCTTCATGATTCTGGAGAAAAGAAGTTTACGGGCAAAAAAGACAGTATAAATACCACGGATACGAAGAAAGGAATTGATATTAGTGAGCGAGAGGAGCAGAGACGGGAAAAAACCATTCACATTTTGGTTCGAGATCGACTTAAAAGAGAAGCTGAAATCAAGAGCTGGTATGATGGGTACCACAACAACCGACCTCCTCAACCGATCTGTGAAGTACTACCTTGAAAAAGGCTACCTCGAAGACGAGCAGGAGTCACAGAGGGTCTCGACCTCTCTTATCGCTCAGGATATACAGGCCATGGCGAAGTATGAGAGCGAGATCAAAACTCTCGAAACGCAAATGAAGGGTATTCAAGCATCGATCAATGATCTTGAGAAGAAGATGAACGAGATTGACCAGAAGCTGAAGGAAGAGATTATACCCGTGGAGAAAGAACTGCGTCCGTACATCCAGAATGTTGTGGGAACTTACTTTTCCACCCAACTTGCTCCCATCATGCAGAGAATCAGTGATGTCCTCAAGAAAATTGAAGAATGAATTGATTTCCTATTCCTATTCTTTTATAATATACTCTCAGAGTAGGTGACAGATACCTATGTCGAGACCCCTACGCGTCTACAACTCACTGACCAACAGCTTGGAAGATTTCGAACCTATAGAAGATGGAAAGGTCAAGATGTATGTCTGTGGACCTACTGTCTACGATCACGCGCACATGGGACATGGTAGGTTCACCGTGGTTTTCGACTTTATCAGGCGTTCTCTTGAATTTCTTGGCTACGATGTCACTATGGTATCTAACTACACAGATATCGATGACAAGATGATCAAACGAGCGAATGAAAAGGGTATCTCCATCGAGGAGCTTGCTGATGAGATGATCAAAAGCTTTGAGGATGACATGCGGGCTCTCAACGTCCGTCCTCCCACTATCAGACCGTACGCTACCAAGCATATGAACGAGATGATCGAAATGGTCGAGCAACTAGTGGATTTGGGTCACGCTTACAGCAACGAGACGGGCGTGTACTTTAGAGTCAGTAGCTATCCCGAATATGGGAAGCTCTCCAACCGCAATCTTGATGAGGCACTAGCCCAATCTGACGAATCCGAGACTCTAAACAAGGAGAGCCCAGCAGACTTCGCTCTGATGAAGCTATCCAAACCTGGAGAGCCCTTCTGGGATACTCCTTGGGGTAAGATGCGCCCCGGTTGGCACATAGAGTGCTCTGCCATGTCAACCAAGTATCTCGGTCACACATTCGACATACACGGAGGGGGTCAAGATCTACTATTCCCACACCACGAGAACGAACTTGCTCAGTCGGTCTGCTACTCGAATGAACGATTCGTCAATTACTGGTTACACAATGGCTTTCTCACATCCAATCAGGAAAAGATGAGCAAGTCGCTCGGGAACTTCTTCACTCTCAAGGAGATCATGAAGAAGGGGTATACAGGTGAGGACATCCGTTTCTTCATCCTCACGGGGCACTACCGGAAGCCACTGGAGTTTGATGAGGAAGCCTTGAAAAATGCGCAGCAGCAAGTCAAGAAGATCAAGGACGCGCGGGTAATGCTTGAGCAACTTGTGGCCACTGACGGTGACATTGTGCAGTCTGAGCTCATCGAGACGTTGGTCGAGAGTAGTGAACAGGCAATCACCCACTTCAGAGAGGCAATTATCAATGATTTCAACACACCCAATGCACTTTCTGCTCTCCACACTTTCATAAAGGATGTCAACACTGCAGCTCGATCAGGGGAGAATGTCAAGGGGATCGCCCTGCAGGGTGTACTCGACAGGTTTGTGCGGATGCTCTCTGTTCTCGGTATAGCGGAGGCTGAGAACGGTGGTACGGATGATAAGGAGGTTAGTGGTCTCATTGAGTTAATCATCGATATCCGGGGAAAGGCGAGGAAAAGGAAGGACTGGGAGACTTCTGACGCTATACGAGATAAGCTCAAATCCCTCGGGTTCAGCCTTGAAGATGATAAGGGGAAGACCGTCTGGAAAAGAATCTGAGATTCCCGACAAATTGTCCTCTGTAGCTCGAAACAGAAATAAACCATCAAGTCTTTGCTAGACTGTGGGACTGATAGGTAAAGTCATCAACCATCTATTCGCAATTCCAATGTTCGTCCTAGTCGTGGTCGCACAGTTCCTCGTAATTATATTCGACGCTCTCTTTCCCAAGAGGCTCCAGGAACTGATCCCGCTCCTCGACATGAATCGGACCCTCTTTTCACAGATTGCTCTACTTTTCTCTGACCCCGAGAAGAGAGCGGCAGAGCAGGCTCTGAAAGAGCTAGAGGGAGTTGTCGATCAAGTGGACGAGGTCGTCCATGGCTATGCCATGAGGAAAGGTGTTGGACAGAGTGTGGATTTTGCACTCTCTGCTGTTGCCCTGACTGCTTTCGGGATTCTGTCCCTTATTGCGCAGTCAGACAATCCAGCCCTCTACCTCTATCTCTTCGGTTCTGCGACCATGGCCCTCTCCACATTCGCGGGTATATTTGGACCTCCTTACGCCCTTTGGGATGCCTCCAAGGAGTTCTCCCTCCGAATGGGGAACTACAGGGGTGCCTCTGTCTACAAGACCCTAGAATCGATCATGGCGGTACCGTTTATCGGATCAGCTGCAGGCTTTCTTTTACTAGACATGCCTCCCGTAGATCAGGAATCACTCGTTGATTTCAAAGAGGAGATCGGTGGACAATTGGAAGAGGTACAGGAAAAACTCAACACACTCATCGGGATCGACAAGAAGGCTGTATCCAAGAAGACGATGAAAATGATCTCTTCCCTGATGGAGCAGAGCGACAACAACCTCGCCAACCTCGATTTCAGAGACCTTCGAGAGGACAAAGCGAGGGAGTTCGCTCTCAACTATTTCCAGCAGGAATTCTCTCTCAAACCGTGGAGGAGGAAGAGAGCGATAAAGAAGTTCGCCGAGAAACACCACCTAACTGTGGAGGAGGCAGAGGACACCCTCAGGAACATCCAGACTAAGATCGAATTGGGGCAGGAAGATGAAGATCTTGTGAATAACGTGATGATCACTGGTGCTCTTAAAGGAATTATTATGAAAGAACAAGAATACAGCGAGCAGTACGGGGATCTCGAACTCGGGCAGTTGGGCACTGGTCTTGCCTTCGGTGCACGACAATTCCTCAAGGATCACTATTCCCGGATTACTCCATGGGACAGACTCATGGGGAACCTCAAAGGACTCATGATCTTTTTAATTGCCCAGCCCTATATCCTCATCAAATCCTATGTACAGTATACAAACATGTTCTATGACTTTTGGGTCAAATTTTTCAAGGACACGCGGGGGATCAATCCCATCAAGGCACTCGCCTCCCGTTACATGGAGGTTTACACCGAACTAGGTAAAGTCCCGGGCAATCTCAGAGCGAAGTTCTCCAAGAAGGAAAAGGAGAAGAAAGAAGACCAAGATACAGAGAAGAAGAAGATTGACTGGGGGATGCAGACCAAGAGAATCGGTAGGTTAGTTCTCAAGGCACTGTGGGATTTCGTTCTCATTCCGTTCAAGGTGCTTAAGTGGATGGTGCTTAGTATTCAAGGGAAGAATATTGACAACAGGACGAAGCTTGCACAAGAGATTTCTGAAGCTGCATTGGTTTCAATGTACGATGAACTATTTCAGCGTCTGGTTATGCAGTCACACGTGTCCAGCGCCTTCTGAGCCGAAAAGTAAAGGAACGATTTATAGCCTAATCCTCTCCTATTAACTTGGATGAAAGAACCTTTCCTCGCAGCAGTCCAGAATGTCGATATCGAGTATGGCTTCACCCTTGTCAAAATCAAGTACCTTGTCCCCAACACTGTTTCAGGTTTTGAGCTGATGGGTGTTGATGCCGGTCTCAGCTGGGTTGCTAATAAGTCAATGAGGATGAAGAAGGAATCTAAAGTTGATGACGAGTGGTCCATATACTCGGGGATTCTGCAACTCACCGACAGCTGTGAATTCAGGGGGAGGACTTTCGACTCTGAGGGAGAGTACTGGGAAGCAGGCGAGAACCACCGGATTGTCAAAAACGACGATGGTAGTTTTAAATTAATCACTCTTGAGGAGGTCAAGAAGACCGTCGATTTCAGACCCTATCCACCCGTAGAGTGGATACCCACTGTGGAGAGTGCAGAGGGAAGACTGCGCAAGGATAGGAAGGGGAATAATATGGTTCAGTACCTCGTTGACTCAATCATTTATGTGCACGGCTGGCTTGACCGGCCTAAAGTTCTTCAGCTCATGCTACCCACTATTTTGGCGAACAACAAGAGGAACCTCAGAAAAATAGACAGTGCAATAGGTGATGAAATTGTCCTCCCACTCCTCAAAATCTTTTACGAGATCATCATGGAGATCAGGATAACCGACGAGACCCAAGATCCCCGGATCCTCCCCGGAACATTCGAGAAGAGACGCTACGGAGATACCATGCTAACTATTCTCGACAAGATTTCAACCTGCCCCATCTTCAATCCCGACATTGAGATGAGTGAGGAAGAGCGGTTCAAGGACACATTTAAGAGAATGCAGTTGCTCTTCAAACTTATTTAGCTTAATATTTACACAAAGCCCATTAAGAAATCCTTCCACGGAATATCTTTTCCATCTCGAGTAATCACTGCCTTACGGTGGAAGAAGAGAGCAATGAACAGCCAAATGAAGGGACCATAGAAGGCGATGGCCCAGAACGCAAAAGGCATGATGAAAGCTGGATCTGCCAGAGCCTCCCCCAGGGACGCGTAATTGAATTTGATCAGGAGGGCATCATAAAACGCGGGGTAGACAACAATCATTATCGGCCAGACCAGTCCAAAGATGAGGAATATCGAGGTTACACGATATAGTACGTATGAATCTTGGTTAGCGATGGCCTCGATTAAGGGTGTATCAAATGGGTAATTTGATATGAGGATTAGCGCTGGGCCAAGAATGACCCATGTAATGTAGATCGGGAGATAGAATTTCTTCCAGTCTGTTTTGGGATAAGCCACAGTCCTAAATAGAATCGGACATTAATTAATGTACACTTACTCGTTGAGAAGTTGTCCCATTCACACCCCAACGCTTAAATCCAGTAAAAGTGAGTTCATCATGCATTGGTCTCTCAATACCGAAAACTTGCCGAAAGCCTCTACAGCGAGGAATGGATCTCCCGCATCCGTGATTTCTATATCGTGGATTTCCGGGATCCAGAATTCCCAAGTCTTAAGTTCCGTTACATCAAGTTCTACGGTTATGACTGCATGAAGAAGACGTACATGTGGTTCTACCTACACAGGGTTCTGAACCGACGTTCCTTCCTTCAGGGATCGTTGAAGAAGAGCCTTATTCAAGTTATTGACAAAGGTATAATCCCCATCAGGTTATTCTTCTCCGCTTCCGAGTGGAGTTATCCATACCTGATCCGGGGGTTAAAATCCAGAAGGACAAGATACCTCTCCCCCGGAATCGTACCCATAGAGTCGGATGTCTCCCTCGATGTCTCTTATGAGGTTGCACGTGTGCTTGCGAGAGAACTCCACGGTGACAAGAAATTCGTGTTCAGCGGTAACAAGTCTATCCATGTTTGGCTCTACAATTTCGACAGTAGTGCCAGCTGGGACACTTCCTCCATCGAGACCGTCGAGGAGGATCTCGAATTCAGAAGGTATGTCTTCGATGTAGCTCAGTCACTTGTTCCCCACGAACTCGACAGGAGAACGACAGAGGACACCTACCGCGTACTCCCAGTGATAGGTTCACTGAATGGCTTCACAATGAGGATAGTGACTGAGATCCCTGAGGAAGAGCTTTGATTTGATCAATGGACGGGCAGTCCTCATATGCCAGAGCTATGATACCTACACATTGAGTGAGCATAAATGACCTCAGATTTTGGAAACTTTCATTCAACCTAAACTATCAAGAGAAGATAATGCGCAATATGACCTGATGTACAAGCTAAAGCTGGAGACAACCCTCGCTCCAAGGAGCGTTTCCCCGATTCATTGCTCATCGAGTGCATTGACTCTCACGTAAAGAAGTCTCCAGCAATTAATTTATTCTCGTACCTGTATTCAAATATTCGCCTCTGGTTGTGAAGTATTAATATATCGTCGAGACAGAACTGACATTAGCCATGGCATCGGAGACAGTAATGTATATGTCGCTACTTCTAATAGGAATATTCGCATTCGGTTTTTTCTCATTTACATTCTCCACCTACACTGGTGTTGCGGACGAGCAAACAGCGGATTCTAATCTGACGGATATCCTGACGAAGATAGCACTGAGAATCGAGGGACTGCTGAGTACGGCCGATGAGTTGAAAGGAACTGGTTCAGCTGGTTCGTTCATAATGCTGAATTCAACGTTGGATGTACCTCTAAAACTTAATGGTGAGACATACGAGGTCTCCTTCACTGTTGACGGTGCGAATGTGGTTTACCTGTATGCGAAGATCTCACTTCAGAGATTTGTGGAGACATCTGTAAGTCTTGGTATGACGAACAGTTCCGTGACGTTCTACGGTAGTTTTTCCTCAACATCCACCGTGTCCCCGTTGCTTCAGTACAACTATGATGTGAACTCAGGCTCCGAGTCGATCATGCTATCTAACTGATATTCTATCTATCTTCTCTATAAGTTTCCAAATAATTCTAAATACGATAATTGGGCGATCTAAGGACTATACCGGTAACGTTTTCGTCTGTAGACAAACTCGTTCTTCCCGTTTTTTGAGATTGTAAGTATTGTATGCATCGCCCTAAGGTCGGATGAGTAAGGGTGGAGATCCTCTGGGATTTGGCAAGATTGGAGTGGCTCCCTCAGAGATTTATTCGTTTCCTTCTTTATCGCCCAGAGTATCCTGTTGAACTCCACAGGTGATGTTCTTCTCTCCCAACTCCCTAGTTTGGGAAATGTTTTAGAGTGTACAGAATCACCGAACATGGATCTGTAGAGGTGATCTGTGATGAAGGGAGTGATGGGAGCGACCATGGATAAGACCGTCCTGAGAACGAGGTTGAGGGTACTCCTCGATGACTCCTGCTCATCTCTGCTGAACTCATTCTGGCGATTATACGCTCTGCTCTTAACCAGTTCGATGTAGTGGGATGCAAAGGTCTCTTGGATAAAGAACCTTAGATCCTGAGCCACCCTCTGGAAGTCCAGATGTCTGTATGCCTCCTTCGTTTCCTCTACGAGCTTGGTCAACTCTCCCATGATCCACAAGTCTGAAGGACAGAGAGGTTCGGAGGACTCGCCAAATTGTGATACGAACCTGCAGATGTTGTAGAGCTTGGTGAGGAACTTCGATGTTCCCCTCAGGTGCTCCTCATTGAACCTCAGATCGGATCCGTGTCCTGCTTCTAGCACACTGTAGAGTCGTAGTGCGTCCGCTCCATATCGATCTATGATCTCATTTGGATCGATGGAGTTCCCGAGACGCTTGGACATTTTCGTGCCGTCCTCTGTGAGGATATGTCCTGATATCCACACACTGTCGAATGCTCGCTTGCCCATGAGCTGGTCTATCCTGAGAACTGAGTAGTGAAGCCATGTCCTTACGATATCCTTTCCCTGTGGACGGATGTCCGTGAGGAACTCTCTACTCTTGACAATTTCAGCGAGGTGCTCGTTCTCTCCGTTGAGTGGTCGGGTGGAGATGTACAATGCCGACACACTTGAGTCCATCCACGTGTCAAAGGTCCGCTCTTCTCCAGTGAAAACGCTGTCTCCGCAGGTGTTGCATCGATCGAACGGGGGCTCGTCCTTCCATGGTTGGTAGTATTTACCACCTTCTGGAATGTTGGGATGGTGGTTGGAGCAGTACCATATGGGGATCTCTGTACCATAGAACCTCCTGCGGGAGATGGGCCAGTCTATCTTGACCGACGACAGCCAGTTCTCCCAGATCAAACGGGTTGCTGGTGGGAAGAAGGTCATCTCCCCTGCGAGTTTTCGTAGTCGGGGCAGGTGATCGAGTTGTCTGAGGTAGTACTCAGGTTTTCCGATAAACTCTATGGGTGCACCTGTCCTGTCGGAATACGGACGTCTGTACGCGTATAGTCCTACACTCCTGATGATCCCTGCGTTGGTCAGGTCCTTCACGATCTCACGTCTTGCCTCATTGATCGTCATTCCGCTGTACTTGCCCGCTCTCGCAGACATCCTTCCGTCCTCAGTGATGAGGTAGATAGGGCTGATGTCCGTCTCACGCAATATCCTGATATCCATCAGGTCTCCGAAGGAGCAGATCTGTACGAGACCAGTGCCGTATTCAGGGTGAGCTTCCTTGTTCGCACTGATTAGTACTGATATCCCAAAGTAAGGGATCTCTGCAGTCTTCCCCTCCAGATCCTTATACCGATCGTCGTCTGGGTTGAAGATGATTAGGCGAATAGCTGGGATAAGTTCTGGGCGGGTGGTAGCAAAGCTGTAAGTATTATTTTCGACGATAAAGTCCACCTCGTAGAGCTCGTGCATCTCTTCCCTGTACTCAATCTCGGAGTCTGCGATGGTCGACTTGAGGACGGGGTCCCAGTTGCTCGGACGATCGTCCTCATAGATCAAGCCCTTATTCCATAGATGGATGAAGGTCTGTTGCGTGAGTGACCTGTACTCTGGGTGGTCGGTCTTGTAGACATGATCCCACTCGAAGCTGTTACAGCTGAGTCCCAACCTGTGGGCTGTTTTGAGTATACTGTCCCCAAAGGTCTCGAGAATGGAGCTACACATCTGCAGGAACTCCTCACGAGGTGTGTCAAACATGCTGACGCCAAACTCTTTCTCTGCAGCGAGCTCGATAGGTAGTCCGTTCCTGTCCAGTCCCATGGGAAATAGCACCTTCTTCCCCAACCCCCTCATCGCACGTGCGATCATGTCAATCTGGGAGTAGTGGATTGCGCCCCCTATGTGCCACGGGGCATTCGTGTAGGGTGGTGGTGTGTCAATGGTGAAAAGCTCCTCTGCCCTGATCCCATCAAGATCGAGGGAATAGATCTGCTCTTCTTGCCATGTCTGAAAAAGCGTCCGCTCGATAGAATTTGTATCATATCGTTTGGGTAGTTTACTTTTTCCTGTACTCTTTGGTGTGTTGTTAGTGACTGACGATAATGAATCACCTGTTGGTATTATGACATAATCCGTGGATATTTTAAACTTTTTTAGTTGGTGTCTGAGTAGTAGTTACTGATGGAGTACTTGGCGATTTTAGTGAGATCGATCTCGAAGCCTGAAACTGGTACTTGGATACCGTTGAGCTCAAGAATTTCAAGCCTGAGCTCCCCTATGTAGCCGACGACCTGCTCGTCCACCCAGATCTCTGCCACCCTGCCGTCCATGAAGAGGTGGGAGTTCCCAACCTCCAGTTCGTAGCTAACGCCTGTAAGCCTGAACAGAGTGTCCAGAATCCTGTGCGATGTCTCGAAGGTCTCATCTGCTCCAGCAAGCACGACTGCAGCTGAGACGTACGTCTCTATCCTCCCGTCAGAACGTCGAACTGACTCGCCGGTCTCAAAGATGTGGTGTGGTGTTGGTGTCTCTGAGTTACGGGAGACGTACCTGACTAAACCCGGCATGAGGTCTGGTCTGAGGAATCCGTAGGTGCTTGTCACAGGGTTCTTCAGCGAGACGACCGTGGACTTCACGAAATCGCCATCTCTCATCACCCGCGAGGTGATGGTCTCCTCGTCCGTGAGGTTGTAGTTTAGCACCTCTTGTAGTCCGCATCCTACAAGGACCTCTCTGATCATGTTTTCCACCTCCGTAGACTTGGGTAACTTACCAGGTGTGAAGATATTGGCCGTGGTCGGTTCCAATTTGTTGTAGTCATAGGCGATGGCAACCTCCTCGGCGATGTCCACCCAGTGTAGGATGTCACTTCGCCAAGGACCATACTCCACGATGATCCTGTCACCATCAATCTTGGCGTCGTGCCGTCTCTTCTCGATGAGAGTCTTCATCTGCTTCTTGGTGAACTTTGTGCCGAGGTACCTGTTGATCTCCTTGATCGGTGCCTCGATAGATTGAGGCTTTATTGGTGGAGTGAGCTCTGGTTCTACACCGTATCCTTTGGGGTAGTTGACCTGCACGGTCTCCACCTTTGCCCCCCTGTCCATTAGGTTCTGTGCCAACAGCGAGATGGCAACGATGACCGCTTGGTGGTTGGTTCCCGTCACCTCAACGAGGATGTCAGTGGTCTCCTCTGTCACCCTTCCTACATCGTTAGAGTTGATAATCGGTGGTAGTGAGAGCACTCCTCCCTTGGAGACTAGAATGGGAACCCTGTCGAACTTAGAGAGGATGTGTCCATACTCCACTCCCTTAGGGTGCTGCTCCATAATCTCGTCTATCGTCATCTCCTCCTCAAACTGAAGGGGTATGAACTTGAAGTCACGGGAGACGGTTTTGTACTCGATCGGAGACTCGATCATGTGAAGATTGTAGATCCCTATCGAGGTTCTCTTCCTCTTCCTGCCGAAGGAGAAGTCCACCTTATCTTGCGTCTGAATAAGCTGCTTTATCAGGAAGTTGTCGAATTTGAGTCCTTTAGCGACCACTGCAGCAATAAATGGTCTGATCTCCTTTACCTCTTTCTCCACGGTGATCTCGAAGCCTGACGCGGGGAAATCGATTCTTGGTAGTCCTGTGAGGTTGATCCGACCGCGGGCCTCCCGCGCAATCCCTTCTGCAGACCACAGGTCGGGTCTACTGGCAGTTTTCACATCGATCGCTACTTTTGTGTGCCCATTCTCATCCGGGCCGTCAGGCTCGGAATCCACCTCTGACTTTGTGAAGGCAATGATCTTGTCAAGCTCGGGTGCGCTCAGTGTCTCCTTCAGGCCCATGAGCCTGCTGATATCTTCGATTGAGATGTCTATTGTTACCATGATTAGTCCTCCACACTGATTCCAGAACTCACTTCAACATCCCTTAGCCACTGAAGGTTCTGGGAAAAGAGCTCTCTGATATCGGAGATCTCATTTTTTACCATGAATAGCCGGTCTACACCGAGACCCCATGCGATGACAGGGTACTCGATACCGAACGGTCTGACGACCTCGGGTCTGAATATGCCCGCTCCACCGAACTCGATCCTCCCCAATGTCGGGTGCTTCGCGGACAGCTCGACTGAGGGAGAGGTGAATGGGTAGTAATCGGGTCGGAAACTCACCTCGGTCGCACCAGCCACATCTATTGCGAATGTCCTGAGGATACCGAGGAGGTCTCTGAAGGTAATGTTGGGGTCGCACACGATACCCTCTGCTTGGTAGAACTCCACGCCATGCGTAGCATCAATTGAGTCGGGCCTGAAACACTTAGCGAGGGAGAAATACTTCGCTGGTGGTTTGAGTTTAGACAGGGTTCTAGCTGATATGGCAGTCCCTTGAGGCCTCAGCAGGTACCTCGCTGCCTTCCTTGGATCCCATTTGTACCGGTGACCTCTTGATCCCGTCTTCCAACCATCCTCATGTGTCATCCGCACGTTGTCCACGTAATCCTCATCGATTAACTCTCCGTGGGTGGGTTCGGTGAGAAGGAAGATGTCGGTGTCTTCTCTCGCTGGGTGATCCTGCGGAGAGTACAGAGCGTCGAAGTTCCAGAATTCCTGCTCCACGAGAGGCCCCTTCATCTCGACGAATCCCAGTCCGATAAGCTTGGTTCTCACATGATCGTGGAAGTGTCTGTAAGGGTGGAACTTTCCGGGATACAGCTTTCGTGGTTGAGATTTGATGTTGTATGGCTTGAAGCTGAGTTTCTTCCACTTACCAGTAGAGAGCATAGCTGGTGTGACCTTGGAGACCTCCTCCTTGACTGTGCTCTTCTCAAGCTCTTTCGAGGAGATGACTGGTTCGACCTCAATGGACTGTGTCTCTATCTGCTCGGTGAATCCTCTTTTCATGAGCTTTACCGCAATCTCATCCCCTATTTCCTGTCCCTCCTTGACACGAGATAGAGCATCCTTGATGTCAAGTGAGAAGTCTCTGGCTTTCTCATCATCTGCGATTTCGAGCATACCCTTGTCGATTTTGATGATGGAGGCTTTCCTCAGGATGCCTATGGCGGCCTTTGTGTCCCCTCCGGTGAGGGGCACTTCCTTCTGGAGATCCTTCATTTGGATTCTCCCCTTTTTCTGAAGGGTCTCGACGAGGATTCTCTCCGGTAGTCCATTTGAGACCTCATTCCCTCGTTCAGTGAGTCTATAACTCCTTATCTGCTTTGCAGTTCTCTTGATCAGACCTCTGTCTGCAAGGTCTGGGAGAAGTGAATCGACCTTTCCGCTTGGAAGATTCAGGTTAACTGCAACTTCCTTCGGAGTGGTCTTACCGTTCTGTATTATGTATTTTAGAATCTTATATTCATCTGGTGTGAGTGTGAGCGATTTGCTCATTTAACTACCTCCTTTACCGGTCTTCCGCGAATTTATCGTGAAACTTGGGTACTGTATTATTGTGTAAATTCCAAGGCAACGAACCTCTTTATGACAAATCCCCCTGAATTTTAAGGCTTAAAAAGCTTAATGTTCACTAGGTAGAGGACTCCACGATCAATCAAAAAAAATCGAGAATATGACATTAGGAAAGATGTCTTCAGACATATTTTTAGGGTGAGAAATTAACTGTATGATGTGTTGCAACGTGGTGAGGCCTCACTGGATTACTTCAACGATTCAGTAGAACAGCTAGAGAGAAAAATCGACAGTGGTCATCCGGCAATAGCCGTCCGTACAGTCTTTGGGAACAGGATCAAGGAGCTCGCAAGCTCAATGACTGAGGTCATCTCGTCAAGCTCTACCAATTATGACATCAGGATGCGTACCGTCGTAAATGCGACATTTTCAGTATATAAGGCTGCGGAGTCCTTTGCTAAGAAGGGTGTGGATGTATCGGTGCTCCTCCCCCAGTATGAGGTCTCGCTAAGAAAAGCGCTCGCTGGGAGCAGTCTTCTAAACTACGCTAACCGCACCCCTGAGGTTCAGAAGTTCTTGGCAACTCCCATCTTCTCGAATATCTCTATCGATGATATCTCCACTCTGAAGTTCTCTGTCGACTTCATCAAGTGGAAGGAGCAATTCATCTCAATTGTCAGGCAGGTTGATTTCCTCGGTAAGACAATCCGCAACGTAGATTTTCTCGAGTATGAGGTGATGAGTTCACTCCTTTCTAACTACTTTGGGACAATAGCTAGAATAGAGGAGATGGTACGAAAGCTCGACTACAGCTTCTACATACAGAACATCGAGACACTTGAGTACGATCCAAGTACCTTTCTCCTTGTTGAGCTATACCTCCTTTTTGGAAATCAAGTCTACACTGCATTCGTCGCTCTAGAGAAATATAAGGTGAGTGACTTCAAGAAATCCCTTGAGAGACTTGGGATGGAAAGTTATGGACAATACAGTTTGCTGAAGGAAGTCACTGATCGTTTCAACTCCTTTCATCAACTGGTTCAGGAACAGATGGTAGGGCTCTCTTCACACCCTGATCTTAGGTCGGTGATCCATGGAGAACATCCTCTGATCTCTAGGTACCTTGTGCTCAGCAAGTATGTGAGGTTCCATCTGAAACTCACCGATATCCTTGCTAGAGTGATTAAGCATCCATCGCCTTCCGATCGCAGGGAGATCGAGAACCTTATCCAGCAGATTGAGGGTATTGTCAACAAGGCCACATACAGATCCTCTGATGAGCTTACCCAGCTATTGGACAAGAAGTTCAGAGTTCTCCTCCTCCGTACATTGATCTTGAGCAACTTTGCTCTGGCCATCTACTACGAGAGCAGTCCAGATAGACTGACCATTACCAACCCCAAGATTTGGGAGAGGTTCCTCGAGTTCCCTGTTGATCACCTCAGCTTCGATATCCTGATGTCTCGCCCGATTCTCTACGCTCTATTGGGTACTCAGTTGCAGAAGAATGAATACCTTAATCACTCGATTGAATTTCTCAAGAATCTAGAGGACGTCATGAACACTGCTCCTCCCTACTTGAGGTTGAGCTATTGGTTCTTCAGGTACATGATCCTACTGATCACACAGGAGATACCATATTCGGAAGCTAGAAATGGGATCTACCAGATCTTCTTCGAGGAGAACCTCTTCATTCCCAACAAGGAACTTGTGAATGAATTCGAGACCTACCTGTTCTACCTTGACTCTTATGAGAAGGCCGTGGAAGAGAACACTCTAAAACCAACTCTACCCATGGAGATACAGTATAGGAATCTGTCTCTTTCCGAGGGGAACTTCTTCCGACACTTCAAGACCATCGAAGCGTACTGGTTAACAAATAAATATATCGAGCTTCAGGTTCCAATTTACGGATCCCAGTCTGACAGCGTCTATATCAAGAACTAATTATCCCTAAGAGTTAGATTTTAAGCAATACCAACGGCTCTAGAGTATGGCATTGACGCTGCTGCGAAAGTACAATATCGTGTCTACATTCCAGAATGTGGGGGAGAGAATCCTCTTCACCTTTGCCTCACTGTGGGCAGATCACAATGGTGCATCTGCTAGTCAGGTCGGGATAATGCTCTCCCTACAGAACATATTGGCTTTCGCCAGCCAGAATGTATTCGGTCGCCTCTCAGACAGCAGGGGTAGGGCTAAGATCCTTCTTCTAGGCTTTGGTATCTCCGCACTCTCTTCCTTCGTTTTATTTCAGGTGTACTCTCCTCTCATGATAATTCTCATCTTCTCACTATACAATATTGGCTTCTCTGCAGTGCAACCTTCATGGAACGCACTCATTGGCGACAGCTTTAGCGTAGAGGAGAGAGCGCAGATGCTGGGGAAGATTGGCGCATTTGCCTCACTTGCTGGTGGGGTCTTTTACCTAATGACGGGGAGTCTTAGTGACAGGTTTGCCAATCCTTACGTCTTTCTCTTTGGGGTCGCTGCTCTAAGTTTCAGTGGGGCGTTTGTCAGCATTCTTCTCATCAGTCGAACCCGGGAATTTCCCGATCAGGAGCTACAGGTCGCTAAGACGCAGAACATATTTGAACCTCTCCGTGTCAGATCTTTCCGTCGTTTCGTCGCAGCGGATGCATTATTCGCCTTCTCGATGTCCACAACTTGGCCCTTATTCCCTCGCGCAACGAACAACCTCGCAAATTCACAGCAGGTGGCGTTCATTTGGTTCACTGCTTTTCTTGGCTTCAGTGCCACTGCTCGCTACAGCGAGCGAATCCGGAGGTTCCTTGGGAGGTACAGGATGACCTTCTTTCTCTCTCGTGTATCCCTTTTCCTTGTACCTGTGGTTTTCGCCTTCGCAACTGACTGGACTCATCTCCTCCTCATTCGTATACTGGCGGGTACAACGTTCGGTCTGTACTCTATCACACAGAAGAACTACATCCTTGATACCTGCAACGCGCTCAGTAGGCCTCAGGACAAGGGCTGGTTTTTAGGCACACACGCTTTCGTCTGGGGGGTCATGACATTCCTTGGTTCTCTTGGCTTTGGGCTCTTCGCTGATTTTGCCCTCTTCTACGTCGGGTACAAGGAGCTCTTCCTCTCGACCGCTGTCCTTCGCCTCATCTTCTCCTTCGCTTTTCTCACCATTCCTGAACCTAGAGTAAATTGATTTATAGCAGTGCTCCAATGTTCTCTAATGTCACTTGGAACTGTAGAACTCTCCAATACCGAAGAGGATGATATCCCTGTTGTCCTAGTCATCGCTCCTGGCAGTGGTATCGGTAAAGTTCTCGTACCCTATCTCGTTGAGAACGGATTCAGGGTGGTTTCGATGGGCTCAGAGAAGAGTTCCTACTTCGTCGAATTCTTAGTCAACCAAGGTCTGGATATCGATCATGTTGAGATTGACTATTTCTCAGAGGAGTCCATCATCGAGGGTTTCGCGAAGCTCCGTGCACGTGTGAGAAAGCTTGATGGGATGGTGCACCTGGCTGGGGGGAGCTTATTCTCACGCGCAGCAGACGAGTATACCTACGAGGAGTTCAAGAAAGTTGTAGATCTAAATCTTACCTCTGCTTACCTAATCGGCAAGGAAGTCTTCAAGTGGATGAAGGAGACGAACGGAGGGAATATCGTATTCTTCGGTTCCACAACTGGAAAGGAACCTTCTCCCAAGAAACTTGCCTATGCGGTGAGTAAGGCCGGTGTCCATATGTTGGGGCAGGCATTCGCCCTCGAGGGTTCCGAGTTTGGGATCATTTGCAATACCATCGCACCAGGCTACGTGATGACCGATCGTCACATCGAGGAACTCAACAGCTACGCCGAGAAGAATAATCTGACCATTGAGGAGGCTATTATTGCCAAGGTGAGGAACAAGAACCCTTTAGGCGGTGTGCTTAACGTTGAGGATATCCTCCCTATAGTGAAGCTATTGCTTGAAACCTCGAAGATGCAAGGGCAGGTGCTTACCGTAGACCTTGGTCAAACGAATCTTTAATTCGGGCCGAATTTCTGGGAGATATTCGTAGGGGATGGTACTAATCTTTAATACAGCAAGGAAAACAGTCAAAGAGGAGAGAAAAAACATGCCTGATGTAGACTATACCTTCAAAATCCTTCTACTAGGCGATCCTGCAGTTGGTAAGACATCTCTGGTACAGAGATTCCTCCATGGGAAATTCACGAAGGACTACATCACCACAGTCGGCATGGAGCCATACAACCGCTATCAGGAAATCAACGGCTCTAACGTGCTCCTGAATCTCTGGGATATTGCTGCAGGTACACTCTTCACTTCCATACGGAACCTCTTCTTCAAGGGAGCGAAGGGCGCGCTTATCGTCTTCGACCTGACTCGTCGTGACACCTTCGAGAATGTGGAAGTCTGGCTTGAGGAAGTAGGGAAATTCTCCCCTGATCTCAAATTCATACTGGTCGGGAACAAGAATGATCTCAGGAACGACCGGGTGGTCTATCGGAGAGAGGGTAACCAAAAGGCAAGGGAAATAGACAGTTGTATTGGATACATTGAGACCTCCGCTCTCACTGGAATGAGGGTAGAGGACGCCTTCCTCCAGATCGCCAAACTACTCTACGATGAAAATGCCAGGTGATACTATGACGGTTCTCGAGAGCTTTGACACCCCAATCCTCTTCATGACAAGCTACGAATTAGGGGGTAGATTGATCCTAGAAGTCGCCAATCGCGATGGTTATGTTGGACTGTACAAGGACGAAGGAAAATATCACCTCGCTCACCGAATCGATGTGAAGTCGTCCGAGGTCCCGATCGCCACGTTCGAGTATAAGGGAAAATTCCTCCGAATTCTCCGATCAAAGAATACAACCAAGGCCTACCTCACCGACCGAACTAAGGAGGGCTGGGTATTCAAGGAGGTCGAGTTTGACAATCCTCCAAAATCGATAAACGGGGCTTTCTTCGATGGCGAGCACCTCGTCACCGTGACCGTGGTAGACCCTGATTTCGACCCCAAATCGAGGGTGAACATCTTCAAAATCAAGGGTGTGCAGAGGTTCGAGCACGTAGGTAAGACCACATACATGGACGAGTTTACCTCGGTCGATATACAGGATGAGGTGATGATCGCAGGGACGAAAAAGGGGACATTCTTAGTCTATAAGCTCAAGGGTAAGATGCTCAAGTCGGATATCGAGGTGGAACTCGTTGCTAAGGAAAGGTACAAGGGGGGATTGGAGTGCGTATCTATCCTGTCCTCAAAGGAGTACATACTCGGGACGACCCGTGGGGATCTGGTGCTGGTCACATTGAAGAAGGAGATCGAGTCGACCTCTCTCTCCATCGAGGAGGCTTGGGAGGGGAAAAGGTCGGTGAAGGGGAAGGTAAGCATGTTGCACAAACTCACCCAGTTGCAGCAGAAGTACCTAAAACTCGACCTCATCGCAGGTACCGCTGAGATCCACCACTATGAAGGAAGGACTGAGGCGACAGGTGGTGTCATCGAGGTCTCGCTTAGAGGTGAGGACACGTTCCAGTTAAATTTCCTCGAGAAGCCACTCAAGCTCGTCCACCCCTACATGCGTGATCTCGTCTACGTGCAGATTGACTCATCCGACCTTGAGGTCGAGGACAACTTCTTCGAGTAGTAGGCCTTCTCAGGTCCTGTAGATAACGATATTACCTCTGCTAATACCAAATCCCTCACAATATGAAAATAGATCGATGTCTCTGCTGAATTGGCCCGATGTGAGCCCAAGGAGAGACGCCTCAACAATTCCCCCGTGGGAGACCAGCAGTATCTTATCGACTCCATATCCTCGGATGAGGTCTGCAATTTTATCTCCCAGCGTCCTTACTGTTCCTCCTCTTAGGTAGCTCTCTCTGTACTCAGAGAATGGTGCTGGGTATCCCACATCGTCCACTATCGATCCCATGTCAACCAGTAATTCTTCCAAGTGGACGGGAGCATATCCCATCGCTACTGCGGTCTCAATAGCCCTAGGGAGTGGGCTAGTCACCACGAGGTCAAATTCTCCAAAACCATATCGATCTGAGAGATAGCGGGCCATGTCCACACCCTCCTGCACGAGATGAGGTGAGGGCGGGGCACGTTTCGAGTGCCTGAGATGTACGATGTCCACATCATGGTATATTTCCCACTGTATAAGCTGTTGTGGTCTCCGCTCGACAAATAGCTTTAGAAAGTCATATGTGTACGACTGGATTATGACATCCTGTATAGTCACGGGTGCAACCGGTCTTGTCGGCAGAACATTGTGCAGAATGCTACTCGGAGAGGGGCACAATGTCATAGCCCTTGGAAGAAATGAGCAGAGACTGAATGAACTCGCAGAGCTTGGAGCAGATACCCGTCGTGTGGATATATCACAGAGTGACTGGGGCACCGAGTTCCCCGAGGGAGTGTGGTTTCACTGTGCAGCTGCACTCACAGGTGCTGAGCAGGACCTCCTTGAAGCTGTGAACATCAGAGGTACTCAGCATGTGATCGAGCAGTGCAGGAGGAGTAACACCCAGCTCCTTGTCTTTGTCAGCTCTATCGCCACTTACTCTATCTCGGTGAATGTTCCCCGGAAAGAGGATTCACCGCAGGAGCCATACTCACCCTATGGTAAGTCCAAGGTAAGAGCGGAGCAATTGGTGAAGAAATGCGGTCTTCCTTATGTAATCGTACGTCCTCCGTTCATCGGTGGACCTGGTGACCAGAACTTCCTTGTGGAGTTCTCGACAAGGTTGGAGAACGGCAAGCTCCCGCTAATCAGCAGGAACGGGAAACTGGGATACGTCGACGCCCGTGATCTCTCACGTGTCATGGTCTATGCGATGGACAACCAGAAGATGTGGGGGAAGGCGATTAACGTGCAGGGACAGGCCATCGGTTTCCACGAATTTGTCTATCTACTCAGCGAGAAGCTCGGTGTGGATCCCCCTCGACGCAAGATCCCTTACCCGGTTGCATATTTTGCTGCCCTTGTGGTGGAGCTCAAGAATGGACTAAAGGGGAAGAGCTCCAATAGGGGGTTGTCAAGGTACAGGGTACGAACACTCGCTTCGATTCGCTGCCTAGACACCACACTCCTACATTCTCTCATGGATTTCGAGCCTATACCCATTGAGAAATCCCTTGATGATTGGTTAGTAAGTCGGTTAGATGGATATCATTGATCTCTGGAAAGAAGCGCAGTACGTGATTTGCACACGTGTCCACGGCTTTGCAGGCCGCTGCATAACTACTCTGCCAACTGCGCGTGTCCTTCAGACCTGTCGATAGACATGTTCTCGGACAATACTCCTTGCATATCGATACTTAAAAATAGTTTCTATACCTCCTGTTGACTCCTACTCAATTTACTGGTAGAGATGGTCGTCTCTAATTATTGGATGGTTCTAACAGTGATTGAGAATATTGAATGGCCAAGTGTACAAGATACGCGTGTCTATATCATATCCAGATTTGATTAAAAAACATGAACCGTAATTTCTGTATCCCTATCGAGAGGGTATCAAAAGCTCTTTTCTTAATTCTTTAATATGTCCACTATCCATAAGTTTGGTGACGAATCATCGAAAATACTGTGTTTCAATCCACTTTTACTTTGGAAAATATATCGACCTATAAAATCACGATAAATTCGGAAAAATTCCAAGGTGTCTTTTGGATTTTGTCTCGAATATTCTCCTCTTCACCTGAAAGATAGTCTGGAGGTGGTTCTGGGAAGAATGAATACTGAGTCCATCTATTTTCTGTGAAAACAGATCCGATTCGGGTGTTCATATACGGTGGTGTGATTATATCCTCATGCGGTTAATCGCCCTTATCCTGATACTACTTATCTCAGTCGCTGAAGCAAGCTCAGCATCCTCGCTCACCTACACTGACACATCTGGCAAGTCACAGAACCTACCGTCGGACATGATCATTGTGGAGATCTTCGCCACATGGTGTGACAACTGCCAAGACCAGCACCCCGACCTTCTAGAAGCTCACAATGCCTATCCTGATGTCCCACTCTATTCGCTGTCCCCGTCCCCCCAAGACTCCATCTCTGATGTCCTCACCTACAACGAGAGTTTCCCCTCACCATGGGTACTTGGAATGGACGTAGGTGGAACTATCAAGAAGAGCTACTCCGTTGACGGGTACCCCACATTCCTCGTACTCGATGGTTCTGAGCTCCGTGCCTGCCTGCTGGGAGTGCAGGAGAAGTCAACTCTATTTGACCTCTTCCGTCTTGTCAACTCTGGCTCAGACGTCTCGGAGTTTCCCTCTAACTGTTCAACGTCAGATCCCCTCATTCTTCTGTTATGGGGTGTGACTGGATCCGTCCTCGTTGCTGTTATCCTCTTCCGTCGCAAGAAAGGCAAGACTTCCTAATCGCGGGAGAACAACAATCTACGCCCGATCACCGTGTGCCTCACGCTGTAGTCGGGTGTCCTGAATGCAGGATCTAGCTTCGTGTCCGTACTCTGCAGGGTTCTTTTACCACCCTTGGAGATGAGGACGAAGTTGTCAGGGATGAATATCCCCGGTTTCTCGAACAGGACACCACCCGTGGGTTCACTCGTGGATGAAGGGTCAAATCCAGCCAACTTGCGGAACACCTCTCCGATGTCATAACTGCGGTATGCGCTCAGAAGCAGCGGAAGTGCGAAGCCACCTATGTCGAATCCTCCATTGATCTCGTCGATCTCCCAATCCAGTGGGTAGTCCCCGACCGCAATCCTGTAGAAGTTCCTCGATATGGTGTCGGAGACGAGTTTATTCACCAATCCGTGGGATCTGAGTGGTATGCCCAGTAGTCCCTGGTTCACCCTGCGGTCGAGCAAGAGGTTAGCGAGGAAGGGGGTGTCTGCCTCCAAGGTCGTCCCGATCTTCTGCACATCCCTCGTTCCAATCTGTGAAATAAGTTCCTTCTCCCTCTCCGGGGCAGCGATGACGTCATTTATGACCTCTTGGGTCAGAGTCCTGTCTCCAATTTCCTCCTGTATGAGCTCGATGTGCCTGTTCATCCACCACAGCTTCACTGCGGGAGAGTCCTCCTGTACGTGTGAAGCTCTGTGCTCCTGTGCAGGACACAGTGCGATACCCCTGTTGTCCTTGAGCATGTCGACTGAGAGCAGAGGTTTGATGGGGGGGAGCTCCGTTCCCTCTAACTGCTTCCACCTCGTGATGTATGACTGGTGTCCGTAGAGCCCATATGTCCCACCAAAAGTCCTCATCACCCTCCTCCCTACATCGAGCCACGCCACCCTCGAAACAGGTTCCCATACCTCGAAGTACCCCGTCGCCACACCACCTTCATTGAGTTTCAGCCTCTGCTCCG
>WAMJ01000118.1 GCA_015522385.1 Candidatus Heimdallarchaeota archaeon | reverse complement strand
ATGTCGTGCGAAATAGCAGCGAGCATTGACGAGGTCTGGACTGTGTAGTCATTGGCCGAATTTCCGTTGTCAAGGTTATCCTTGTTGAACTGGATTGCCTGACCAGCGATTCCGTCGACGTATTTGGGTGAGTTGGTGGGACCGGTGGTTGATCCAAGATGAGACTCCACGTAGTTGTCATATTTTATGTATGTAGAGCTAGTATAGTAGCTATGATGAAGTAATACTGCTAAATTAACCTTGTTCCAATCTCCTACTCCAGTGTACGTGAAGCTCTTACTCTCCGAACCTGAAATTTGTAATGTCAGGTCACCTGAGACCTGATCCTTTGAAACGGTAAAGACAAGGTTTTCTGTTGCGGAGGCGAGACTGTTCTCTCCTGAGTTGTATTCAGAAATTAGGGTTCCATCTGGACGATATGCTCTAAAGTACATGTATCCCGTAGCTCCGGTCCATGAATCACCTACCTGTATTCTCCATGCTTCTTTACCATCAGGGTAAAAACCTCTAAGTAATGAAATTCCCATTTTCGGGAAGTAGATTTTAACATCTAACGAAATCGAGACGAAATTGGAGGCAGTGACCGCCTTTTCAATTTGGGCTGCTTTCCACCCCGAGCTACTACCTGTCTTAATCATCTCCAGTCTACCGTTTTGCTCTACTAAGTCAACACTAGCTTCTGGAATCTTAGACCAAGCAGAGTTCAGCATTCCATCGTTGAAATCGTCTGTCCATGATGTAGTGGAAGAAGACGTTACCCACCCCCCATCCCCATAGAATGTAGTTGAACCCAGACTTCCCTCAAAAGACTGATCATATGAGGATAGAGGGTTCTGAATAAGGTTCATGTCATCAGTTTGGTAGGAATTTCTCACCATTGATCTTGCACCTGCTAGTGAGTCAGCGATATACACTGAGTCAAACAGGACAGTGCCACCTTCAGCTTGGAACGATATTTGAGAAATTGGGTCTATAATTCCGAACCGGTAGTATACATCGATGATGTAGGTGTGCCACAGGTTGTCCTTGATGTAGACAAACTCATCGGTAGGGAGAGTAGACCACGGCTGGATCGTATAAGTAGAGATACCTGCTTTGAACTGAATCTTCACCGTTGTTGCGGATGACGGGATCTTGGCATTAAATACCAGATACCTGTTACTGTCATCAATGGGTACAGGATTGACCTTCAACCAGTCAGGATTGGAGGTACTGCCTGCTTGCACCGCTCTTAAACCATTTGTTCTATCCGACGTGACAGAGGTCGTACCCCCATTGCCAGAGAGCCTCATGGTACCGACATCAAAGTCCTCGTAGACCTCGTTCAGGTACGGTTGTACAGAGGAAGCTTGAACAATAGGTTCGACCTTGTACATATCCACCGACATCACCCTTCCATTCGAGGAGAGGTAGACATAGGGATTGACCATGTCTCCTATTCCAAAGATATTGAAACTCTCGATGTAGTCGTTGTCCTCTGGGGTAGTCAGCGTCATCGTAGCTACCCCTCCGAGAACCTCAATCGTGGCGATATACTGCCTCTCTGCTACAAGGGTGATTGACTTTCCGTAGTCCAATGTCCCTTTGTTGTATGCATAGAGAGTGCTGCCAGAAAAGTAGAACCCGAATCTTCTTGACTCGGACGAGCTCGCCAGTGAGGAAATCCGGTCCCCTTGGAGTATGAAGTAATTTGTACCAGTGTTTGTCTTGTCGAACTTAAAGGTGATACTCGCCCTAACGTTTAGGGGTCGACGAGTCACTCCCTGTTCTCGGACATAGTCCCAACCACCAGATGATCCTAGAACCAAGTACCCATCAGTGAAGACTGCGTTACTAGAAAGCCAACCGTTCGGGAGGCGGTCGAACTCCTCCTGGAATCCTTGGTAGGCCCCCTTGGAGAAATAGAAGTACTGATCATCATTGTCTGCAGTGATCGTGGACCACGCACCGGTCTTGTGGTTCTCGAAGGAGTAGGTCGCACCGTCCACCGGGAAGTAACTCGGGGGGGCGACACCGAGGTTCTCGTAGACGGAGATATCAGTGTAGACCGAGGAGGTCTTGCCCTCGGGTGCCGGTGAGCGGTTGATGTCGTTCACATACAAGCTCTCGTCCCCTTCGAACTTCTCGAAGTACTCCCGGGGGAGGTCTCCGTCTTCGTATGAGATCGTGTATGTCCTGACCGTCTTCAGGTTAAAACGGCCAAGAGGTGACGTGATGTTGCCATCGTCGTAGTTCAGCTCGATGGGCGTGACTTCAGTCCTCGTGGGAAAGACATAAGTACCCGAAGCTAGAAGTGACTCTAAGGAGAGGACGAACCTCGTGTTGAGGTACGTAAGTCCCCTGTATCCCGTAAGGGTCTGCTCAGGATTCTGCTTCTCGAAGAAACCAAGTACAGAGTCTTCACCGTACTCCTGATGCTCATCCACACTATAACACGCGTGGATATTAGTGTAAGTCATCTTACTGAGTTTCTCCACTCCCGTCTTGTTCAGGGCGGCGGAGAAGATCCTTCCGTCCGTCACTCGCAACTGACGGGGTTTCCCGTCCTGATGGATAAGCACACCGTGCCCATACACCGAGTTTACGCCGTGTGTAACGAAGGTAATGCCCATGGAGAAGATCTCTGGGTTCTGTTGAGCCGCTGCGAGTAGTCCCATTATATTATCTGGTGTGGCATACTCATTGACCAGCATGACCGAGTAGTCACTGGTCTCCGTCAACCACTCCTGAAGACGGGAGTAGGTCTGACGCCAGACCTTGTTTGAGGTCAGCTTCTCGATTCCTCTGTTCTTGTAGTCAGAGACGAAGACGACCAACCCAAAGGACTTCCGGGACTGAAGTACGTCATCTGCCTCGTCGACAAGCTCCTGGACAATCTGGGTCCCGTCGAGGGTGTAATCTTCACGTTCGCTGTCGAGATATGTCCGAGAAGCGCCAGTGGTGTTGATCGAGTGAATGACGTTAAGTAGACCTGGCACTTTGTACGAGTTGACCTCGTCGGTGATCACGTTTTCCTCGATGTTGCTTTTCTGCTCGAGGACGGTCTGAACGACACTTCGGACGACGACCTGCTGCTTGTTCTCGATGTTATAATCCTCTATATTAGAACCACTGTCCCGGATCCTGAGGATGTTTTGCTCTTCAGATTCTCCGTCTTTGACGTAGAATCTTGTTCGTTCGTAATTTACTCTCTCGTCGAGGACCACGGAGCTCTCCGTACCCTGGATGACGTTGATTGCCTTCCTCGGGTTAGGGAGGTCATTGATATCGACCTGAGGAAATTTCGATTCACTGGTAGTATCCGCGATGACTGGAGCAATTTCTCCGATCACTAGAATAGATACCAGCGCTAGGAAATAAAAGTGATTTTTTGAGATTTTAATCATGAAAACCCCATGAGCAAAATTCTGAATGTATTTATAAATTTTTTGATATTCTTTGTCGAATAATATATTTTGTTTTTTTCCTAATGAGATCATTATCCGAAATCAGAATGAATGTATGGCAAACGGCAAAAATATTGTGAATAATTTATGTAATATTATGTCAATCATTTTGAATTTATGTAGTGCATATGTTGATGTCGATAATTTATAGGAAATTATAGGACACATCTGATGAATTATATTATTGTTTTATCTAATTTTTCAGAAATATTATGTAAAGATTGGATCATGTATCTCATAGTCATATAGGCTAATAACTCATCTCATGAGAACAACTTCGCAGGTAAGATACATTAGGAAGGACCGCTCATTAATGTCTCTCAGAGCCAACAGTGAGATCTGTCAATCATCAGTCACAGGGGTGAATTATCTGGTAAGGGACATCATCATTAATCAAGTGTATGTGTTTGTTATGACATAGAAAATACACCATGAACTAATATACAACAGTGCACTATTGATAATGCAGAGTTGACAATATCCTTTGGTTATCTTGAGCAGTGACAAAGCTCATTTTCAGAAATTTGTACCTTCAATATTGTCTTCACCTCATTCACGTACAAATCTAGGGCATCTGGTAGAATTGGCGCAATCTAGGTTGAAAAGTTCCAGAAAAGCTTATTTGAACAGCATTTATACATGAACTAGTGGGATTCATAATTCGAGAAGTAGATAGTCTGTACACCCGTTCAAGAGAAGTTCACGATGGAATTGCGGATATCTCCTGGGTATCCGCACTATGGAATGCTGTAATGGGCGACCAGACCCTGGCGGACGTCGTGGCTGGCATCTTCACGGGTGTAACCTCTGCGTTACAAACAGTGAAGGACGGGCTGAGCAAGGCTTGGGACGGCATCAGGAGCGCAGGGCAGTTCGTGACTAATACTGTACTTGATGCTATTGGGTCTGGTATAAGCTCCCTGCTGAATAAATTTATTCGAGTTCTCCTGATATCGATTAACTCAGTTCTTGGGACAGAAATACGAGCAGAAGAGAATCTGTTAAGGATCAATAATGAATTCTATAGATTCGCAGTACAGTTCAATAATTCTAAGCTAAATTTGGTTATTTTCAATTCCACTATAGCTCTTCTCGACTTGAGTTCAATGTTTGAAGTTGAAACTCTTGGGCCAAAAGAGGCTCTTGTAGACATCTACCAGTACTTCACAGAAGGAACAGGACTTGAAATGCTCAAGCTTTCGATCACCATGATACTCGGGGAGGTCTTTCTCTCAACCGTTATTGGTATTAGTGACAATGCGATCGCGACTTATGGACAGTACGCATTTTATATTATCCTATTGGCTTTCCTCTATCAACTGTTCAGATCTGGGGGAGTGTTTGGCCCGAAACCATCACCAGAGGTCGCTTCGGCGCTATCAGAATACAACACATTTATGGTATTGTATCTGATGATGGGTTTACTTGTAATGAATAAATTGGAATTAGACGAATTGACATTAAAATTATTAATTTCTGAGTTCGGAACAGTTATTCTCGCTATAATATTGGAGACTGGACTCTTCAACTTTGTCCATTTTATGAGTGGAAATAAGGATGTGATAGAAGGAATTTCATGGATGCCAGAATTACTCGCCACAGTCGTAACAGGGATTATGTTTGTCGGTGAGCTATTGGCGATCAGAAGGGTAATGGGAAAAATTTTGATTCTCACAGTTAATACACTGCTCATCATTACTCATCTGATGCTTGCCATAATATGGGATGGTGTATGATATGGAAGATAGTTCTGAGACCTCCTTTCGTGATCTCCTGAAAAAGGAGATCGATATATATTTGAGCATGGTCGTTTATATATCTATCATTTACGTGCTATTACGAACCCTAATATTAAATCACGTCAGATTTTCTGAGATACTTGATCAATGGGTATACTACCTATCTATGGTTCTGACATTTATTTTCTCTCTATCAATGGCTTATCCTCTCTTATCTCTCTTGTTCCATTTCGAAAAAGTGAGGAAGGAGCCCAGGTTTTACCAGAAAATCTTTGTCACTATCTGTCTAATCTGCGCCCTTTTTGTTCCTATCGTGTCAATGCCCTATGCTGGCTCATTGTGGTATAACTTCCTTCTATTCAGTATAGCATACATAATATTTGCCTCTGGCTATTTCATCTTCTTCCTGATCCTGATACACTTCACAAATCCAACAGTCACACCAAACAACTGAGACTTCATAACGAATTCACTAACTTTCCCAGACCGATATACGGTCTGTATTTAGCCTACTACGAACTGAATCTTGCTTGGTTGAATATCAGTATGAACTAGGGTAGTATCTTATTAGAATACACGACAAACTCATCACTGTATGCTATAGAATTGTTGGAAACCTCCGGGAAATATTTATCCTATTTGGATATGTCCACAGAGTAATCGGAAACACTGAGGTTTGAAGAAGTAATACTCTGGACCAATTCATAGTTATAACGCATTTGATGTGATGATAAGATCCAAACAGGTCAAAAGATCAAAATTCACTTTGTTATTCTCGTGAACAATTCCATCATCTGATTTGAGGAAAATACAAGAAAATTCTAGAATATATCAATATTAAAGCAATAACCAAAGATCTGATCCTGCTTCCGTCATTTTCAGTTCAAGAGCTATCACTCTGGTTTGATCTACAGATGTATAATAAATGTCATCTTGTCAATTAATATTTTAATTGATTCGAAAAATACTTATCTTGTATCGAATTTCAGAAAATCTTATGGGTTTAAGGAATATGATCATTGATTTCCTATTCACTTACTCCAGCACATTTAATGTCCGACTCATGTATTGGCCCTTAATATCAAATTACTCTATTATTGATTTTATGGTTGGTATAATGTCATTCTCAATGTCCACTATTGCACAGGTACAGATTTCAGAGAGCTTGGATCCCCTCGATCCCATGTCAAGTGATATTGCATCATTTATGTACCAGTACCATCTATTCTCTATCCTGTACTTGTTGACCTCATTGGTGACTTCTATGGCATCTCTTAAAGACCTCATGGAGTTGACAGCTAGGAATATAATTCTAGTAGATGCCTCAACGGTTCTTGCAGAAACAGGACTAAATGGAATATTTGACGTTCTAGTTGGGAAAGGAGATATCTCAACCTATTACAGTCTTATTTCAGAAACTATTGCCACACTCATCGTAGGTCTATTCTCGTTCAGTGGTATAACCTTAACTATTAACCGTCAGGAATACTTTACCTATCGGTTTGAGATCATAATGTTTATCATCTATCACTTCATCCTAGCCTACATCTGGAGGTTGACTGTTGAATGAATACAAAGAAAATTCTTAAATCTAGCGTGTTCACTTGCTTCTACTTTCACATTATGATAATCACGCTCCAATTAATGGTACATTTTTTCATAAGGAGGATCACGAGATTCGGGCAAGTGTCCACGCCCTTACTCATTGTTGGGGTATTAGTAGAGTCCAACTCCTATCTTGTGTTCAACTATAGATCAGCTACTCTTCGCAGTCAAGAACGGAGGGTCTATATAAGGGGTCTGTATCTATCCATCTCGGGGATTATGACCGTACCGCTCCTTTTCTTATTCTATGATTACAAACTATCCTCTGCAATTATTTTTATTGCAATTAGTGCTTACTACCTCGTATTTTATGCAAGAAAATTATTCGAATTTTCGAGAGAAGGTAAATTAAGCTTCCCGCAAACTGATGGAAGCCATACATAAAATGGAAAAATTTGTGGAGTGGTACCCAAGGATTGTGTTGTACCTTTGGGTATTCATTTACACCGGATCTACGATGCCATATGAGGTAGACCCCTACTAGCTCTATGAGTATCATCAAACTTTCAACATAATCTTCGAAATATTTTTTTTTAATCGGTCGATATATGATTTAATGGGCTTCAGGATTCGGACCGTTGATCTGCTCTACACCCTTCCGAGCACAATCCGTACAGAATTCACGCATAATCCTTGGGTATCCGCACTCTGGGAGAC
>WAMJ01000117.1 GCA_015522385.1 Candidatus Heimdallarchaeota archaeon | reverse complement strand
GTGATACAACCGTCCGTGAGTGTAGTCGACACCATGTACTATGAAATCCCACCATATCAGTACTTTCCTGCAATTAATTTCGGGATAGCGAGGATCGAGCTGACACAGGTCACACAGGACGACACGAGTAGCCAACGCATTGTCAGGGGAAAGGAGGCGCTTGCAAGAGTGTATGTCTCTCATGACCAAGCAGTTTCGATGAATGCCTCAATCTCCTTGGAAGTCATCACCATAGAGAACGTACCTGGAGTCGGAGTACGCGTGAGAACCATTTACAGCAATACTATCTGGGACTTTCCAGTCCCCGTATCCTATGCCCGTGAGAACTTGGACTCAAGCGCAAACTTCCTACTTGACGGAGTGATCACCAACACCAGTGTTCTTATCCTCAAAGCCACTGTAACTCCAAAACCCGGGAGTTACGATCCATCGATTTCCAACAATGTAAAGAGCAGGATATTCAGTCCAGTAGCTTCTGGCAAGTTCAATGTTTACGTCATGCCCGTCAATAATGGGACCGTGAGTGATCCGAGCATTCCTTCAAACAGCATTATCCAGAGACAACAGGAATTCATGGAGCTCATCTATCCAATTGACAGTATTAACTTTATTAATCTTGATTGGCGAGACTTTGGAACTTACAGCAAGTCACCTCTTGTTGATATCGGACTGGGTTTCATCGAGGGGGTGGAGATAAATAACCGTTTGGAAACCGCACTTCGATCTGTCCTGATGGACAGGAGGGCTTCGGGGGTGTACTCACCATACCCACATCAGATCCATGGGATCGGCATTCCTGGAAGCCTCCCGGGAGGTGGACAATCAAATCCACAATGGCTGGGTTTCAGCGGAAGGTCCTCGTGGGGTGGTTCATGGGACAAATTCACCATGGCTCACGAGATCAATCATAACCTAGGTTCCGACACGTGGGGGCAGCATGCTGCAGGATTTGGATTTGGTTGTGGAGCCTTACTCTGGGATTTGGAGTGGTATACACGCTATGGTGATGAGAGCATTCATGAGCTGGGTTGGAGCAGGTACTCTGGACTCGTACCCCGGGATACAAAGGAACTCATGACATACTGTGACTCCCCATGGGAACCGAACACGTGGATCGGGGCGTACCGGTGGGACAGACTTCTTACCGCCATTCAGAATCTCCCTCAGAGAAGAAGGGCTACCTCGATCTCAACCTCGTCACTGCAGCTCGACCTTGCTGACGGTCAGTACTTGGCAAAGGATCTCTTCAACAGTACCGTCAGAATAGTCTCTGGGATGGTATCTATCGATGGAACCGGTAAGCTTTTCCCCAGTTTCGAGCAGCAGGGAATCTATGATGCTAATGAGGACTTTATACCGGTCAATGACACAAATATAGACCTTGAGGTCACCTATAGCAATTCCACACAGATATTCATTCCAGTCGGGGTCTCATTCAACACCTCTGAAGGTGAGAATGTAGACACTTCATTCTTCAACATTGCATTGGAAGACAATGGCGAGATTGTGAATATCGCGCTTATTAATAGGACAGCCAATCTGATATTGGACGAGGTAAAGAGCTCTGGTCAGCAGTATTATGTGGAAGTGAATCAACCACTGGGCTTCAAGCGAGGGGAAATGGTAAGTATTGACTGGAATATCTACCAGAATATGACTACAATCTACTCAAAGGTAATGTACAGCCCAGACGGGCAGAGCTGGATCCCCATAAGTACTGAGACTGCTGGTAGGAATACTACATTCTCAATACAGACACTGCCTGGTGGGAAATCTGCAAAACTTGCGTTGCAGATGTCTGATGGTTTAGACACACAATTCTACATTATAAGTGGTTATTTCGTCGAGGACCGGAGTCCAGAATTGCGTTTCGTCAATGTCAAACGGTTTGAGCGTAACGTGGATCCAAGTACAGACAACCCCACGAACTATACACTTGTCCAGCCATTCACCAGTGTCTCTGCTGGTGGTTCACTCTCCCTCAATGTCAGAGGACAGGATCAGTGGGGTAATGTTATAACAGGGCCAAATTACAGCTGGAAAATCACCGGCCCCTACGGAGTTGTCACATATTCCAATGGCAGGGAACTAAGCAACACATTCAGATTTGCAGAAGCAGGGCAGTATAATGTGGAAGTAACAGTTACGGATCCTTCAACCGGACTGCAGAAGAGTGCTCAAATCACGGTCAATGTTCTCCTCAGGCCCAATATGGTCAAGAGGAGTAACTATTTGTCTTTCCTCTCACTCTTGGAGGAAGCACGCAGAGGAGACAAGACAACAAATCCTCCCTCCTCATCCACGACGACTTCCAAGAACACGAGCGAAGAGAGTACATCCCAAATTACCACAGACATTAGTCCTCCAGTAAATCCTCTACCTGCCCCTATTATGGCTGTGTATCTCACCTTTGTCTCCTTCTACTTTTTCAAACGTAGGAAGAGAGGCTCATAGTTCATAATTATTAACCCCATATGAGTACTACATTTTCCAGTTAATTCTTTCTTCTAGAAAATTCATTTCCACTGAATTTGGGTCAATCATTTCCATAAATGGCTTCAGTGCCTCGGATTCCATAGCACTCTTGGCTGCAGATTGAGCATCCTCTTTACTTTTCCAGTAAAGTATATCAATCCAGGTTCCATCGTCCTTCTTGCAGAGTGTCCTCGATATATAACCGGGAAAAGATTCCACTATGTCCTGAGTGTCCTTTGCTACTTTCATGAAATCTTTGTCTTCTGCATCACTGATCAATCTGAATTTTGTAATTTCTACAATGTTCATAGGCCCAATATCTCTACAGAAGTATTTAAGGTCTATTTCCCCCCAAGGGGGGTATTGGAACAGCTAATTAACTACTTGAAGAGTATAGGTTTGACTTCAGGTGAGGCCAGAGTCTATGTGGCACTGCTCACTCTTGGCCAGAGTAGAATAAGCTCAATTGTAAAAGAATCTGGTGTATCGTCCTCAAAGATTTATTTTGTTATTGAGAAGCTGATAGAAAAAGGCCTTATAAGCTACATTAATGTAGGGAAATTAAGAAAATATTCTGCAATCGAACCCTATAGACTGGAGGAATATTTGGACAAAAAAGTGGCACAAATTTCTGCTAATAAGTCCAGGTTACACGAACTTCTTCCTCTTTTCTCGAAGTATCAGGTTTTCACTGACACTATAGGAGCTGAAATATTCTCCGGGTTAAAAGGCCTGAAATCTGCCTACCAAAGGTTGTTGAATGGATCTATCAAATCAGACATACTCCGCTATATTTATCCATATGACACCCCTCATCCAATGGCTACAGAATTCTATTCTAAGTATCTGTTATCCCCCATATTCTCTATGGAAATTAGAGGTATCATTAAGAAAAATATGGTCTACACCCCTGCATTCAATGACATATTTGATGCAGATAATATGAGGTATGTTGATTTCCCATTACCTGCTGCTATTGATATGATAAATGATCGACTTCTTATAATTTCATGGTCAAATAGACCTACTGGCATCCTTATTTCCTCTAAAGAAATTTACAAAAATTTCAAATCATATTTTGACATGTTGTGGGTTGGTGCCAGTCCTATCGTCCGGAATGACTAATAGTTCAAATAGAGTATTGTCGAGTAGACGATTGCAGGTTTAGAATGAATGGATATGAGAGTTTTCAAGGTACGATTCTTCAGAAACTCACTATCTTTGGACAAATCAAAGACATGTGTATCCCCTTTGTGTAACTTAAGATCGTTACCCAGTATCTTCAAATATTCCTGACCTGCAACTTTCAAGAATTGTAAATTTGATCTAAATTATTCCCTTTCATACTAAATTCTAACGTTTTGTGGGAAATCATCTCCCATGGTCATAAAATATAATTGATAAATCCATATTCATCTAGATGACGAAATGATCCTGATACACCTAATTTTGCTCGTATGCAGATGAACTGTCTTAATGCTTAGAAAATAGAACTTGTATTCAAAGGTTTCACAATATACTATCCCTTGGAGGTCACCAAGGTAGGGGGAAGTAGCGATCCTTCACCTAATTGTATATCTCATGACTTGCTAAGATCGGATTCAACCCATGATTTGGATGGAATAGGTGGATTACCTACATTTCAAAGCCAATTTATTCAACCTTTTTTCTTTTCGATGTACTATAATATACTTCTGAGGTAAATATCAATTAATAGATGGGAAGTCAAGACAAGTAGGAAACATCCTTGGTGGACTACGCTTATTTTGTCTTTCTTTCCAGTATATCTTTTGAAACTGCCTCCGAACAAGAAACAATTAAGGGAGAGGAAACATCAGATTATCAGAGAGGTGATCCACTCAAGGAGAGATGCTTGGATCAAGGAGTGTGAGATTTTCATAGTCTTTGGACTGAAAATGAGAAAGAGAGATACATGGATGACTGAAGACCAAATCAGTTCGATCCTTCTGAGCCTGACAAGTTACCTTGATTCAAGATCAGTCAACTAAGCCATCGTTGGAAGGATGTTCGCAGTAAACAAGAACACAATACCATTGCATGTGTTAAGCAATCTTTCTGGCGGAGCTACCATTCAACTTCATATCTGCAGAGATCAGCACCTGCGTTCCTGCACCTACCTTCCATGTGATCCACCCTTGAGTTCTTCTCAAACCGGCGGGCCATCGCCTTGATTATTCCCCTGTCGAAGTCACAGGGATACGGGTTCTGGCAGGTGAGCACTGCTTTGTTCTCACCTACTTTCTCATACTGGTAGTGTCCAATACCCTCAAGCATCTTCCCTGTCGATGGATCAAACAGAACCTCTCCTGAGCTGTTTCGGTGATTCATGTGGTAAGCCACGTCAATCGAGGCCAATGCTTTTTCAACCGAGTCGATGTCTGGTGGGAACTCTGCATTCTCAGGGATCTTCTTACCGATCGCGAATAACGAGGCGTGCCCGATTTTCTCTGCGATCCGCCGGAATGCGTCCAACCATCTCTGCTGTGGATACCACCCGTGTGGATTCCCCTCAATCTCAGAGGTAGGGGGGAGGCCCACTTCCTTGAAGATCTTCTCGGTCATGAACCGGACGGCCATGGCATCAACAATCGAGAAAATGGTCTGACCATTTACCTCAATACCTTCTTCAAAAGCAACAAACTGTCCCATGAGTAAAATACTCTACAAATAATATTATAAATTATTTGCATAATGGATTGTCAGCTGTCACCCATGGTCTATTATACAATATTCTGCCACATGCACAAGCCGAGGGTTCAATGCTAGTCTTTGTAGGTTTACAGATTTCAGCAGGGATGATCAACCCAAAAACCAATAGGTTTATTTTCCTCTTCATTTGGGCAAACGTGTGGATCATAAATTCGAAGCAATGGCAAACACAGCTAACAATCAGATACTTCCTCTTATTAATCATTTTTACATTCGGAGGTTTTCTCTTTTCTCTGCCATGGCAACTGATGTTGTTTTTCTTGGCACCCCTTGCAATAATTTTCGTTTTTCAACTGAACGAAAGTAGGGGATTCCTGTTCGTGAAGACAATACTGCAGGTCAACGTAAGTGGTTAACTGTCCACTCTACTCCTATTTCAAATATTCTGTCCGTTAGATATCATGAAGGTAGAACGCCAAAGAGAAAGCGGATAATAAGATACATAGATGTGTTAATGAAGGACAGAAAGAAGATTACCTACCGAGTAACGAACTACAGTGAGAGTGACATAAGAAACTGGATTGGTGCCGTGAATTCAAGAATACACAATAAAACCTAATATTTAATGAGATGATATCCTCGGTTCAGATGATAGCAATTCCATGAATGTGATTTACTTTCAACACTTACTTTCCAAAATAATATATACCTGATGCGTATCCTCTAACTGTGCAAGACGTTCCATTCGAGGACAAACGGAGCCTGTTCAACGAGTTAGAGAGGATTGATTGTCCCTACGCTAGGGCTATTCATATCATAGGGAATAGGAGTATCCTATTGATCCTCAAGGAGCTCTACCTCTCCACCAGACCCTATAGGTTCAACGAGCTACTGAGGGTTCTCAAACCTATGAGTTCCAAGACCCTGTCAGAAAAACTCAAGCACCTTGAGCAATACGACCTTGTCAAGAGGTCCATTGTCTCGGACAGACCTGTCTCCATCGAATACTCGTTGACGGAGAAGGGTCTGGATCTCAAGGACATGCTCGAGGATCTGTCAGAGTGGAGCCGAAGATGGTTCCCTACAAAATGAACCCTCTACACAAAGCCGAACTTCCCATTGGTATTTTGCCATTCTGATTCTGGCAGTAGTTTCTCGATGATGTCCCAGTGCTCCACCAGCTTTCCCGTAGACAACCTGAATAGGTCATAGTAGGTGACGTCGGTTCCACCGAATCTCCCCTCGGAAATTGCGAGAACAAAGTTACCCTCTGCAAGTACCTTGTGACACTGCAGGTATTCCATGGTAATCCCTGCCATGCCCATCTCCTCCACTGCCTTGCTCAAGCCCGAGAGCCCGTCTGCCATATAGGCGTTATGTTGGATGTAGTTATCACCATTGATGAAATCGCTCAGATGATCGAACTCTCCTCCAACGAGGACGGTCTGGATGAAATCAGTCACTGTCCTGCGGTTTTCCTCCGTCTTGTCCAGATCTTTAATCTCCGTATGTCCGTCGACTTGTGATCTTCCCGAAGGATTGGCTGGCTTGACCTCGTCAAGGTTGTCCCAATGTTCTACAATAAGCCCGTCCTCGAATCTGAAGATATCGAATCCTACTTTTGGCCCAAAGAAGTCGTACTCCGTGTGGGTGAAGACGTAATCTCCGTCCTCGAAAACCCGTTTTACTGAGACTTTAAAACCATTCGGTGGCTTGTTCTCCATGACCTCGCCGAATCCTGCAAGTCCGTCCTTAACCATGGGGTTGTGCTGGATGTACTTCGTCGGATTGATATATTTTATTGGTTGTGTATTGCCATTTTCGATGCTCTCGAGAAGGGCCACTACTTTCTGTTTGTTGTTTGACATTTATTGCCTCCACGGATAGTTATCCGTGATTCTGTATTCCCTCCAAGATACTTAAGGAAAAAGTAACTTGGGACAAATCAGCTTTACCAACGGAAAGCAGTACCCAGTAACGGTAAGGGACTTCTGGATAAGAGATTCCTTGATCTCCGATAGCGACAATGTTATTATTCCAATAATTTCGAATTATTGTGACAGATCTCCATGCCCTCCAAATAATCCTTATATTCACAAAATGAGGTCATTACACGATGTCTTATACAGATATGATCATACCCGGACTGACATACAATAAGGAGGGGTTTGAGAGAGCTGGAAAGGAAAACTCACTCACGCTCCTTGCCATAGCCATCGTGCTCTTCTACGAGATCATGGTCACAGTTGATGTAACGCTTTCGGGAGTTGCACCACCTTCCAGTGGGCTCTCGAACTCCAACCTAGCGGGAACTGGACTATTTGTCAGTATGCTCGTCTCACAGTTGCTCCACGATTTCCTGCAGGTTTACTTCATCGCTGTCATCGCTAAGTACGCATTTGGGAGTGAGCTGACCTTTACTCCTACCCTCAGACTCTACGCTGCGGTCATGGTCTGGAACTACATAGCCTACATCCTCGGATTCTTCTTCGAGCTGGGATTCGGGATATTTCTCTTCTTCTTCATCTTCAACATCGGCTTCATGATAGCACTGACCACGTACGACAGTATGCCAATGTGGAAGTCATTCGTGTCTATAGTAGTGGGATTCGGGCTTGAGGTGGCAGTGAACCACGTTGTCATGAATTATGCGATGATTCCAATATTCGGTTAGCTTGGACTACTCAACGGATTTAACTTGAAAAGTTATCATTTGAAAGTTTAGTATAAGGAATAAATATTCAAACTATAAGGATCATGTCTTGGGCTTAATGACGAATCGTCTAAGTAACCCAAGACCCAGCAGTGCGAGAATTGCTAGGAAAGTGGTAAAACCAGGAACTTTCTTCTCCAGCTTGCCCTCTACCTTATCGACGATCTCTTCCATATCTGATGACAGCACGTAGACCACGACGGAATCCTCGGAGGTGTTCCCGAACTCGTCAGTGACAACTAGCTTGAACTCGTATCGCCCAGGCTCAAGGCCGTCGATGTTAAAGGAAATCACTCCCTCGGTGACATTCCCTGTATCTATGAGGTCATCACCGAGATAGAGCTCGTAGGTAACAGCGCTCTCGTCGCTGATCTGCCAAGTCACAACGTTGTTCGTCGAGTTGGCCTCATAGCTGAAGTCCTTGTCACCTAATACGGAAGGAGGGTTGTACTCCACTGCTTGCATAATGGTGAGTTCTTGGAAGTCGTAGGCCATGTTCCCGTACATATCGAAGACGAAGATCTCAATGACATAGCTGCCTGGAACTAGGTGATTAAGGTTCACGACTATCAGGTCGGTCCAGTTCCCTTGCTCCGTGAGCTCACCGTCTACGTAGACCTCATACCAACCAGGGTTGATATCACTGGTTGACCACGCGGCATAGGCATCTCCCTCAGTTAGGGTAGAGTTCCCTACATAGCTTACATCGGGGGGTGTGATGTCGAACGTGAGAACCGCGATGTCCACGAATACCTCGTTGCCCATGGAGTCTCCCACAACGAGCGTAACCGTGTGGGAACCTGCACTGAGACCAGGGACGTAGGTGAAGAGCTCACTGCTCATGTCCCAAGTTCCGTTCTCTACCTGAATACCATCGACGTAGACATTGTAGTAACCTGGTCCCTCTCCAGTTATCGACCAAGTGAAGTTTGACATCTCACCCTCCACCGTGTAGAGTTCTGGGGGTGCGCTCACAGAGAGTGAGGCACCGAAGAAGGAGGAGTCGATGATGGTAGCTGTGAGAATGTCTCCGAAGTTAGCGTAGACCCACATACCGTTGTCTTTGAGGACGTAAGATATGTCACCATAGTAATTCATCAATACCCACACTGGCCGGTCGTTCCAAATGTCCTCACCGACAAGGAAGTAGACATCTCCCCACTGCCATAGAGGGATTGCGTAGTCAAGTCCTTGGATTATGTTAGGGGCAGTCATACCTGAGAACATGTAGAAATGCTGGAACAGCCACCACATGTCCGAGTCGGGGACGTAACCGTTCAGGATGTTGACCACGAGGTAGTAACTCGAGTACTCATAATCTGTGCCATTGAAGAAGGCGATCTGGAGATCGACCATGACCTCGAACTGTGAAACGTAGTCCATGAACGTGAAGTTGTAGTACCCATGGATCGAGGAATTGTCATTCAGCTCGAAGAAGAGCGAGATGTAGTCTCCGAACTCGGGTTTGGCGATCGGGACGACGTCGAAGGAGTCGACGTAGACGCTGTCATAGAGCACGTCACCGTTGTCCCAGTAGACATAGATCTCTATGAGGTTAGTCCCGTTGGAGAAGACGGGCACACCAAGTGAGTACCCTGAGAATCCAGTCGATGTCACCCACATGCCATTGACGTAGACGTCCATGTAGAGAATGCTCTCTGCAGACAAAGCGTCAAAGTCTACGAGGACGATACCACCACTCCTCGTCTCGTTGTCCACCGGACTGATGATCTCGAACGAGTGTGGCTGGTTCGAGCTAGTCATGTCGACCCACATAAGGAGACTGTCTGTGAATTCGTCAATCGAGAACCACAAGGAGACAGTGGTGTAGTTTGCCGCAGAGACTTCCGCATAGTAGTTACCCACTGGGAGGACGCCCTGCCACCCGCCGGAGCTGTTGGTGTACTCGAACCATTCTTCGTTCGTGTCCTGATTGAGGATATAGATAAATGCTCCCTCGATCGGATCGCCCGTATCGATGTCATTCACCTGGAAGGCGACAGTTGCCCCATTCTGAGGTACGACCTCGAAGTCTAGAGTTGCTTCGTTGTTCTCTAGGTTCGCCTCGTCCAGAACTGGGTGTACATAGGCAGTGATGGTGTGGACACCGGGTTCGGCATCGTACCAGAAGTACGCCATCTGTGAGAACGAACCAGTAGCTAGGTACGTGATGTTCCCGAGGGAGACTGGCACTCCGTCTATGTACAGGTCGTATGACACGTCCCTCTCGACCTGAGATCCGAGGTTGTTGACCGTAGCGAGGAGCACGTAGCTGTCACCGTTGTCGAAGATGTCGAGTGTGATGGCAAGGTCATGTCCGTAGCTCACGTAGACTTCCTCGACCACCTCGTTGTTGTCAATAACCTCCTCACCGGGGAGCACGTCCGTGTACGCCCTTATGACATAATTGCCGAAATCAACGTTCTGCCAGTAGTAGGTAAAGGTCATCGATTCACCAGGTGCCAAATCCGATGCGAAGATCCCACCCTCAATCCTACCGTCGATCTCGAGGTAGAGGGGGATGTACTGCAGAGTGCTGTTCCAGACGTTGGTCACGCTGGCTGATATATATCCACTCTCACCCGGGGCGAGGGAAGGTACATCCAGATCCACGCTCAGCATGTCCACACCGGTACTACCGCCTGACATGGTGAAGAGTACAGCGTAGTCCTGCCTTCCAGTCAGATCCTCGTCGATGACGTTGTAGTAGACTGGGATGACCCCGTAGTTCAGTCCCTTGAGGGAGATGTAGTCTACGTTGATGGACTGATACTGGAAGAGGATGTCCCCGTTAGCGAAGAACACGACCTCGAACGTGCCCGCGAGCTCACCGCTGAGGTAGTAGTAGTTGGAGTATTCGACGACGAAGAAGTCGCTGGTTCCCCACACATATACATTGTTGTCCGCAATCAGATCATTCCAGAATGGAGCGACAGCATAGGGGTGCGTATCGGTTGGGAACGGATCATACCAGAATTCAGTAGCATCTGGCTCAGCGAAGGACATCCATCCGTTGGAGCCTACGTACAGTGTCGTGAAGAATTGGTCGTAGAACTGTACGGGGAAAGGCAGTGAGACGGAGACCGCTATGTCATCTCCTGTGAGGAAGAGGTTCTCACCGTTAGACACCGCGTCGAACCATGAGAACGTGGTGGGTAACATGTCATAGTTCCTAAGCGTACCTGCACCTATTGTGGCTTCCACGATATTGTCCTCTACGTAGGTCTCATTGCTAACGGGGAAAATCACTGCAGAGAGGTTGTAGTATCCTTCCACGGGAGCAGTCCACGGGACACCAATGAATTCGTATCCGCCGACTCCAGTCTGGTTGTGTATCTGTGAGTATATGGGTGTTCCATCTATCGCAACCTCAACTTGGAAGAATTCGAACTCCGTCCCGGTATTCTGCAAGAGGATGTCCAATAGGACTTCTTCTCCAACAACTCCATAGGGCGTGGATGCAAAGTCGATCCTAAGATTGTGAACTGGTGATGGGAGGATATTTGTCGACCGCATGTCAAGGAAGGTATACCCAGTGTAGTCATCTACCTTGACAAGATAGCCATCCGCCTTGGAGAAATACACCAGCTCAAAGCTGTCATCCACAACCCAAGTGTCCAATGGAGTACCGTAGTAGTCGATGATTGCCTCTCCAACAACAGGGACGAACTGACCCTTCTGGAACAGCTCTATGGTATCACCGATCTGGACGTCCGTCTGGATCCAGTAGGGGAAGAGCCCCCAGATGTCGGAGCTCTCCCTCGTGTACGTGTTGATAAATAGGCTAAATCCGAAGAATTCACTCCTCGCACTTGAGTCGTAGAAGTACATATCGAACTGCACCGCACTCGGATCTGTGTCGTTGGCAACCTCGAACCTGTACGCCAATGGATCTGCCATGTCCGGATAATAATACATCATCACGTTACCCTGAGAGGGGTGGATGATCGGAAGGGAGACCGTGGTGTACTTGGTCGCCACGTTGTCGTGAACAACTGTCTCGTTGAAGACGGGAGTTACCGATGCAAATAACTCGTATGTCACAAGCTGGTCTCCATAGATATCGTACGAGAAAGAGATGCTATCGCCCGAGTTGAGGGTCGGGATTGTCTGGTTGATGACATTCGTACCGTTGAGGTAGACTGCTAGCTCCACATTTGTCTCGTTCATGAGGCCAACGTTGCTAACTGTCACACTGAACGAGCCCGTCTCATTCAGGGGGATGTAATCAGGTCCGGATATTGATGCCCTGACATTGTGATCCTGCAGTCCGAAGATGGCGGACGAGGCATCTATCCTTCCCCACCCGAAGAACTGGTCGAATCCCGGATCCCCAAGATCCACTGCGGTGGAGTACAGCAGTTCCTCCAACTGTGTGGGAGTGTAACTGGGGAACTGGCTCATGAGAAGAGCCAAAAGACCACTGACGTGGGGTGTGGCCATCGAGGTTCCACTGTAGTACGCGTATCCTCCAATAACAGAAGAATAGATGTCGACACCTGGTGCTGCAATGTCCACCACTGGACCGTAACTTGAGAAGTACGCAAGCTGGTCATTCTGATCGGTGGCCGAGACTCCGATGACACCTGGCAGGGCTGCGGGGTAGCTGATGATGTCACTACCGCTGTTGCCCGCTGCTGCTACTACGATGACTCCAGAGCTGATGGCATAGTCCACTGCGTCTGCGATGAGCTGTGAGTAGCCGGTGCCACCCCAGCTGTTGGAGAGGATGTCTGCTCCCTGGTCGACCGCGTGGGTGATTGCTGAGGCCCCGTCGAAATCAGAGCCGAAGCCATTGGCATCTAGAAACTTCTCTGCCATGACGGAGACGTTCGCAACTCCCGCGATGCCTACACCGTTGCTGATGGAAGCGGCGATGGTGCCTGCGACGTGAGTACCATGGCTGTTGTCATCCATCGGGTCGTTGTCGTTATTGAAGAAATCGTAGCCGAGAGGGACGTAGTTGTCCACTAGGTCAGGGTGGGTGTAGTCGATACCGGTGTCGATCACCGCAACTAACACGTTCCTGTCCCCGAGCTGTACGTCCCATGCTGTCTCCATCCCGATGATCTGCGGACCCCATTGAACAGGCCAATCCGGATCGTTGGGGACATAAGAAGCCTGCACGTAGAAGTTGGGCTCGACATAGTCCACCGAGGGCAGACCGCTGGCCTCGTTGACGAAACCGTCCAACATCACAACCGGAACCTCGACAAGGAAGGCCGAGATCGTCGGATCGTTTTTCAGAACCTTGGCGTCGTACCTCATGAGTGTGTCGCGGAGTTCTGGACTGTAGCCGTAGGTCGTGAACTTCACCGTGACCTCTATCCTTTTCTCCGTGACCTTCACGAATGCGTTGTCAGGGACTGCGGGAGAGAGGGAACCTCCGATGGACTCACTGACCTCCTTCCACTGTACGATCGACTCTGGCAGTTCCACCTTGGTCTCTATTGGATCCCTGAATGACATGGGAGTGGTATCTACACCCACTGGGGGTTCCACAGTGGACGTGGTGGACTCCACCTTGGGTATGTATTGTGAATAGTCCGACTGGACACTATTCGTCACCTGCTCCCCCGCAGGCGTGGCGTCCTCGCGTTGAGCGAGGGTGTTCCCCGTGGCCGCAAAAGGCGATCCCACGAGTAGTAGGGTGATGATTAACACTTTTAGAAAGCTTTTCATGGTTACACACCAGTACATTCCTGAAAAAATATTGGATTTGTACCGATCAATGTTCGCGAATACGCTTTATAAAGATTTTCACAAAATGATCAGCAAGTGAGAAAAATAAATCGTAGATCAAACTGTGAATTTCGAATTTTATATATATTTTCTAAGTATATTTCCCACATTCATTTTCCCACATGTCCCCGAATTATCGAGGGGTATTGGCTCACGGGGGGAAAAAGTAGATCAAATGGGGAGACAGCGGGAATTGTTCAGTATAATTCATGGGCATGCCCATTTTTTCGATCCACAGGTAGAAATTTCAACATCTCACACTATGGTAAAAATATTTGACCAATTAGGAGAACTGTCCGCGCTTCTTACTGAGACTGTACATGTCCAAACGGTGGGAATCAAGAGTGAAGACGGGCAGCGGTGTCTGAGTTGCGGACGAATGGGGCTACAAGGATGAGCGCTGAACTCGCGGATAGTAGGAACAGGAGCTGTGCCCACCCAAACAGGTTGACGGACCATTCAAGAAGGGCCTATAGCGAGAACCAGAGGAATGCTCATTGCAAGGTATGCGATTAGAACTCTTGTCACAACCCGTGTCAAACCCATGTTGAATTCCCCGTGTATCTTTGACAACTGGTTTTCACCAACTCCAAGGTACCCAAGCGTCTCTACAAGGGAAGATCATAGTATCATGAGATCCCGACGATGCCGTACTACAATCAACAGAGCGAAGAGACCAGCCACCACACTAATCAGAGTGAAGCCCAGATAGAGCGTGGACCTAAAATCGTCGCTCAGTATCTGGTCATCGAGGAAGATTGTCGTGAAGGAAGAGTATGTAGTGTCCGACGTGAGGATATGTCTGAGTTCCGTATCCGTATCGGGAGAAAAGTAATTCCCAAGCATCCTATCGGTTTGTAAATCAGAAGGGTATATGTAGTTCCATCACTTCATATGCTCATTCCAATTATTTCGTATAAAGATCAAAAATCAAACTTTTATTATACAGATTATAGACTCTAACTAGCTACATCCAGTGGTATTTCCGCACTCGGAGCAGGTGTAGCAGGAGCCAGATCTCAAGGCGATGCCACCGCAGTACAGGCACATCTGCGTGTCACCGTACGCCTCCCTCATCTTGTCCTGCACGCTCTTCTTGGGCTCCTCCTCCACGCTCTTGACCAGAGAGCCACCGTTCTTGTAGCCGTTGTTGGACTGCAGGGAGAACGGCCTCTCCTCCTCGGGCAGGAACTCCAGGGCCATCCACCTGAAGATATAGTCGATGACGCTGGACGCGGTGGGGATGTCGTCGTTGGCGGTGAAGCCAGAGGGCTCGAACTTGGTGTGGATGAACTTGTTGACCAGCACGCTCAGCGGCACCCCGTACTGCAGGGCGAGAGACATGAGCACGGCGAAGGAGTCCATGATGCCGCCGAGGGTGGATCCCTGCTTGGACATGGTGATGAAGACCTCGCCAGGGGATCCGTCGTCGTACATACCGACGATGATGTAACCTTCGTGCGCATCAACCTCGAACTTGTGCGTCTTGGACTGCCGGGTGGGCTTGAGCTTTCTCCTGTAGGGTGTGCGAGCTGCGATGTCGTACTTGCTCAGCACCTCCTTCTCGCCGTCCTCTTTGGAGGTGTTCAGCGGTTGCAACCTCTTGGAGTTGTCCCTGTAGATGGCGACGGCCTTTACGCCGAGCTTCCATGCCTCGATGTAGACTTGCGATATCTCCTCCACAGTGGCGTTCTCCGGCATGTTCACGGTCTTGGAGATCGCACCCGAGAGGAAGGGCTGTGCGGCCGCCATCATCTTGACGTGGCCCATGTAGTGGATCGAGCGCTTGCCGTTGGGGCTCTTGAAGGAGGTGTCAAAGATGGGGTAGTGAGACTCCTTGACGTAGGGTGCCTTCTCGATCGTTCCCTTCTCCAGCACGTACTCCATGATCTCCTCGGTTGCTTCCTTGGAGTAGCCCAGCCTCTTGAGGGCCAGCGGTACTGTCTGGTTGACGATGGTCATGTATCCACCACCGACGAGCTTCTTGTACTTGACCAGGGCGATATCCGGTTCGATACCGGTCGTGTCTGCATCCATGAGGAAGCTGATGGTTCCCGTGGGTGCTAGCACGCTGACCTGGGCGTTCCTGTAACCGTGACGAGTGCCCATTTTGTAGGCCTCGTCCCAGACCTCTTCAGCGTACTTGAGGAGCTCGTCATCCACGGAGGGATACTTCTTGATCCGCTCATAGGCGGCGTCCCTGTGCATCTGGATGACCTCGAGCATGGGTTCGCGGTTCTTTGCGAAACCCTCGAACGGTCCCATGATTCGTGCCATCACCGAGCTGTGCAGATAGGCCCTCCCTGTGAGGATTGAGGTCATCACCGAGGCGTAGTTCCTGCCCTCGTTGCTGTCGTAGGGCAGTCCGAGGGACATGAGCAAGGCACCGAGATTAGTGTAGCCCAAACCGAGTGTCCTGTAGATGTGCGAATTCTTCTCAATTCTCTCGGTAGGATATGAAGAGTTGCCGACGATGATCTCCATGGCGGTGATGAGGATGTCGATGGTGTGTAGGTATCCTTCGAGGTCGAAGGATCCGTCCTCCTTCCTGTACTTGAGCAGATTGATGCTGGCTAAGTTGCACGCGGTGTCGTCGAGGAAGACATACTCACTGCATGGGTTACTGGCGTTGATGGGGCCTGAGTTCTTGCAGGTGTGCCACCTGTTGATAGTGTCCTTGTACTGCAGACCAGGATCACCGCAGATATGGGTGGCCAGCGAGACCTCTTCGAGGATGTATGAAGCATCGTAGGTGTTTGCGGGCTCGCCAGTGGTGACCTTACGTGTCGTCCACTTTCCTCCCTCTATCACCTTGTTCATAAAATCGTCCGATACCCTGACTGAGTGGTTGGCGTTCTGGAAGAAGACGCTAGAGTAGGCCTCTCCCGTGAAGCTGCCGTCGTAGCCTGCATCGATGAGGGCCCATGCCTTTTTCTCCTCCTTGACCTTGCTCTGTATGAACTCCAAGACGTCGGGGTGAGAATCATCGAGCAGAACCATCTTAGCAGCTCTACGGGTCTTTCCACCCGACTTGATGGTGCCAGCGAAGGCATCAAAGCCCTTCATGAAGGAGACTGGTCCCGAAGCCTGCCCCCCAGTGGACAGTAGTTCGTCCTTAGATCTGAGAACCGAGAGGTTGACTCCAGCGCCGGAGCCGTACTTGAAGAGCATGCCCTCCGTCTTAGCCAGCTCGAGAATAGACTCCATTGTGTCCTCGACGCTGTTGATGAAACAGGCAGAGTTCTGAGGTTTCGGAACTGTGCCCATGTTGAACCAGACTGGGGAGTTGAAGGCAGCGTACTGGTGGAGTAGGATGTGCGTGAGCTCCATGGCGAAGATGTTCGCTGTCTCGTAGTCTGCGAAGTAGCCGTCCTTGACTCCCCACTCCTTGAGGGTGAGGACGACCCTGTCTATGAGCTGCTTGAGACTGGTCTCTCTCTGCGGGGTGTTCATCTTGCCGTGGAAGTACTTGGATACCACGATCTGTGTTGCGTTCAGGCTCCAGAAATCGGGGAATTCGATGTCCTTCTGCTCGAAGATGACCTCCCCCTTCTCGTTAGAAACCTTTGCCGTCCGCAGTTCCCAGTTGACGAGATCGTACGGGTGGCTCTGCGGGTTGGTGTAGAACCGCTTGAATACCAGACCGCTATTGGAAGAATTTTCCACTTCCTGTATATTTTCTTGTTCCATAATACCACTCAAATTTTGGTAAATTCGAAGCGACTTTAGAAGGTTAAAAGCGTTTCCTCTAAAGTCAAGCATTTCACTCCGCGGATGCCCTGAACGATGTTTCAGATGTTTCTGTCACACAGCAGACCAAGGGGATATATACTGTGCACACAGTAGCTATTCTCTCAGTCCTACTCAGGGAATCGACCTCGCACGCTGTGCACTGGATTTCTTCCGTGGCTCGAGTTATTTCGAATTTCCGTGAGTTCCTCGTGACTTAAACATTTAAACACCTGAACTGAGCCGTGTAGACATCCTAGAAATTGGCGGTTTTTGCGCAGACCCTTTTGGACCACAAACTGTGATCTTGTGCTGAACTCTACGTAATGTATTAGTCTCTTGCTGTTCGTGATTGCTAGATGTCTCCAGACCTTCACCTGAAACAAATGAACACAAGTGGGTTTACCTAAGTTTATTATATCCCTAAGTGGGCAGTAGACAGGATGGAGAAGAGATTCGCAAGGCACGAGTATGTGACTGAGGGGAAGGGGAAGGAGAAGCTCTACTCCGAACTGACAGAGCCCGTACGAAAGTGGCTCGAGGGGGCGATCTCCTCCCTCAATCGGTTACAGCTCATCTCCGTCCCATTGGTGCAGGAGCACAGATCTACTCTTATCCTCGCTCCCACTGGATCTGGGAAGACGCTTGCCTCCTTCCTTGGTCTTATTGACCGGTTGGTCGCTATGTCGATAGAGGGGAAGCTTGAGGACAGGATATACGCCGTTTACGTCTCACCTCTACGTGCTCTGAACAATGATATTCACAAGAACCTCCAGCTCCCGCTCGAAGGAGTTCGAGAGTTCCTGCCCGAGGATGCGACATTGGTGAGATCTGCAGTGCGTACGGGAGACACGACGACCTACGAAAAGTCAAAGATGCTGAAACGACCGCCACACATCCTGATCACCACCCCCGAGTCGTTAGGGATCGTCCTCGCTTCCCAGAAGTTCTCTGACCACCTCAAGGGAGTAGAGTGGTTACTCATCGATGAGATTCATGCCCTCGCATCGGATAAGAGAGGGGTCTTCCTCTCCCTCATGATGGAGTGGCTGGAGACGCGCACTGACAGACCCCCTGCGAGGATCGGGCTATCAGCGACTATCTCCCCCATTGATGGCATAGCGAACTTCCTCATGGGTAGTCACGAGGACGAGCGTGTGGTTCACATCATCGACTACGGGACGGTGAAGCAACTGGAGGTTGAGGTTGTCACCCCACCAACCCAATTGGGGACCGTCTTCAGTTCCTCGGTCGTCCACGACCACGTTAAGATCATACGGGATCTGCTGGAGGAGAACCAGACATCGATCGTTTTCGCCAACACCCGTAACTGGAGTGAGAGGGTTGCTAGGGACCTCGTGACGAGGGACCCCGAGTTGGAGGGTATGATCGCCGTCCACCACTCCTCTGTCGACAGGGAACTCCGGTTCGAGATCGAGGACAGGATGAAGCGGGGTGAGCTCAAGGCCATCATCACCTCCGCCTCATTAGAGCTGGGAATAGACGTGGGGTCAATCGATCTGGCAGTTCAGATGAACTCCCCGAAGTCTGTGAATAGGGCACTGCAGAGATTCGGACGAGCGGGTCACTTCTTCATGTCTGTCTCTCGGGGAAAGTTCCTTGTCTCCAGCCTCGATGAGCTTCTGGAGATCACAGCTATTGCCCGGTTGTGTCTCGATGGTAGTCTCGACGAGATTCATATCCCGACCAACGCGGAGGACGTCCTCGCACAGTTCGTCGTGGGTCTCACGGTCGACAAAAACTGGAGCGTCTCCGAACTTCACGAAGTTGCAACACGTTCGTTCAACTACAGCTCCTACCCCGAGGAGAGATTAATCCGTCTCATCGAGTCCATGAGCAACCCCCTGAGCCCCGATGAGAACTGGAAGTATGGAAGAATCTGGTACGATTCCTCGACAGGTACGGTAAGCCGTAAGGGCTACCAACGTCAGAACTTTATGATGAACATAGGGACCATCCCCGACACCAGTAACGTCGAGGTGGTTTTGGAGAGCACCCGGGACAAGATTGGTAACCTCACAGAGAGCTTCGTTGAGAACCTCACGGCTGATTCGGTCTTCATCCTCGGAGGCAGGGCGTTGCGCTACCTCAGAACGGTAGGCAACAAGGTCATCGTCAGGGAAGCGTACAACTCCCTCCCCACTGTACCCAGCTGGTGGGGTGAGGCGATGGGAAGGTCGCTAAACGTCTCGTATGAGATCGGGAGGATACTTGAGAAATTTGTCCAGGAGCTGGATCGGAGGTTCGAGGA
>WAMJ01000116.1 GCA_015522385.1 Candidatus Heimdallarchaeota archaeon | reverse complement strand
GGGAGGACAAGGAAATACACAATCTCCACAGATATTGAGTAGTTGATGACCTGGTTACGCAAGCTCCCTAGACTGAGGAAGTCAACCAACGGGAGATAAGCGATGAGCTCTCCCAGTACAAGAAAATATCCTAAGAGGAACAAACTGGCTGCAATAACTCTTATTCCCTGTTCTTTATGTCCTAACTCGTGGTAGATGACTCTCTGAAGTTCACTATGTGAGGATCTGAGCATTCCCCGTGAAACGAAGATAGTATTCCTATTCAGGAATTTAAAATATGCGAATTTGGACTCTGAATTGATGATCCTGATCCGCATATGCGGATAAATCTCCCTAACCAAGTTGGTAATGTAGTCTGTATTGAAATGATGCTCTGTTGTAGGTTCCACACTCTCACTGCCATTTTGCTTGAATGATATCACCACAAAGATGAGAAGAGATGCAAAGGTGATATACTCAGAGGCACTGCTCACATTTCCTGTATCCTCAGAGAGGAATAGGAGAAAGTAGTTGGCAGAGATGTTCAAGATCAGCACTCTGATGAAGAGTATGGACAATTTATGAGACGCAGCGTTCATCTCCCATGTTATCGCACTCTCCTCCCTCTGTATCTTGGATACCATGGCTTTAATAACTGCAGGAAGAAGGATGGGGAGCACGATGAACAGCATAATCACGAGGAATTCCATTGTGAAAGTCGAGGATTTATTGTTATAGTTTATAGTTATACTAGGTGAGAGTATCAGTAGTAGTCCGGGTAAGACAACAGCGACAATCGAGTAGAACGAGTACGCCTCGGCTTCACTCGGAGAGAATCCCATAAGCCATTTTTGGACGCCAAGGACTTAAACATGTCGAAATGCAGAATAGTACTATATTGTGGAACTAATGTTTTTAACATCAGAATTCGCTGTTGAAATGTTGGTAACTGAAATCGTGATTCTGAATCCTCCTAAAAGAAAAACCTATATCAGGTTTATCGATTTCATCTTCTCCCATCTTTTCAAGGTACTCGCTAGTCTCCTCTTGTTCTTCCTCCTCTCAAATCAGTTTGACCTTAGCTATCTTAGTGGCTTGGAGCAGGTTCTTCTAATAATCGCACTCCTCCTCTGGGTAAATGGAATTAAGGACTCTCTATACTTCGAGAAAAGAGAGGGTAGAGATATCAGCAATGAAGAGTTTTTTCTACCTATCCTCTTCCTTCTCGTTCTCATGCTTGGTCTAACTCTCATATACTTCTGAGTGATTATAGCATAGATATTACTTCTGTTAGCTCATAGTCCAGAGGTCGATCGATTAGATTATTAAGAATCAGAAGATTCCTACTGATAGAAAGGAGACGCAAGGATGGAACTAACCCTGAAATTCTCATCGGATGACAACTCGAAAAAACTAGTGGTGCAACCGAATGTCACATTCGGAATCACCGTCCAGTCTGATGCAGTGATAGACTATCTCCACTACGATCTGAGAGACCCTGCTGAGAATCTCTGGAGAATGGGGAGGATTAAAGTCCAGAGTAGGGAATTCAACATTCCACTTGCCATCCACTCAAAAAGACATCTTGGCAAATGGACTATCGGTGTAAAAGCGAAGTCTGGAGATGAAATCGCTGAATCTATTCTCGAAGTGGAACTAGCTAAAAAGGCACATTCCAAGGAATCGAAGCGACAGAAGAAAGTTATCCCCGAACCTGATGAAGTTGAAGAACCACAGACCAGCCCAAACAGTATTGAAGACTCCACGGCTGGAAAGGACTCCTTATTTGAAGAGGTGGACGAGAAGAAAACTTACGAGGAGGCGACTGAGCTAATAGCAGAAAATGAATCGGATACTGAAACTCCTCATGACAAAATGGTTGAAGAAGTTGAAGAAGTTGAAGAAGTTGAAGAATCTAAAACCGTGGTCAATGTGGCTGAAGACGACAACGATCAAGATATTGAAGAAGAGTCCTTAATAGGGGTCTCTGAGTCTTCTGATGAGGGTCGATATGAAAAGCAAACCGAGATAGAACCAGAGGGGGAGCTCTTGAAGAAGTTCAAGGAACTAGATATCAACAATGATGGAGTCTTAACATACGAAGAGGTCAAACAGGCTCTGAAAGAAGAATCTGATTTGGAAGATGAAACCACTGATCAAGAAAATGATAGCAAACCGGTTGAGAGCATCGATACTGAAGTGGTAGGAGCAGAGGAAGAAGTTAAAGAAGACATTGATGAGGACGAAGTAGTCGAAGAGTTCACCTTCTCATCGTCGATGTTTAGCGAGGTGAAGACCAAGGATGATCTTAAGAAGATCGAGGCCAAAAACCTTGATGAGGAGCTAATTGCAGAGCTTGAAATTCCAGTTCAGGAACTTGATTCGCTCAATTCTATGGAGAACTCTCTCCTAAATGACGCCGGGAAGACATATATCTCCGACCTGCTTCAATCTGAGGCATACGAGATCTCGGAAATAGTACCTGAGACTTCTCCACAAAGGATATCATATTGGTATGACCAGTGTTATCAAATTCTGGAGAACTATGAACACGAGCTTCGGATGGAATACAGGGAGATCAGGGAACTTCAGGAGAAGCAGCGTGCAGCATTGGAAACACTTCTCGACACACCGCAGGCAAATGACTTCCTCAGCGCCCTTGAGATAGAAGAGGAACTACTAGATCAGCTCCAAGATTCAGGTTATGAACTTGTGAGAGATCTCGTCTTGGCAAATTTCGCGGAGGTTGTCAGCAAGGGATTTGATCGCAATCAGGTGAAGAAGTGGATGCGAACTGCCAAGTTCTACGTTGGTCTAGACCGACTGGACAAATCCATATGGACCTAGTTATTTTACACGACCTTAGCTTATTGGACATAATCTGCATAAAATTCAGATTGCAGTTTTGCAATATTAATTTATCACACACATAACTATTTTTAATCCCCCTTACAATATCAACGTAAATGCGAATCAGAACGATTAGCGGTAAGATACTATTTACATTTCTTGTAACGATCATATCCGGAATATTAATCATCTCTATATTTTCCGTTATTTCCGCGAGTTCCTTCTCCAGTGAGGCATCTGACCGAGCTGGGAATTTCATCCTTCAGGAAGGATTGGACAGATTGAACAGATCTGCAGGTGAGAACGCTCGGATTGTAGATCTGTATTTTGATGAGTATATTAGTGAGGTCCAGTACCTCTCGAACTACGCTTCTGATCTATTCAACGGAAGGATTGTAGCGGAGCCTAGAAAATCATACTACGGAGCGCTGTCTGCGACAAGCAACAAGGAGAAACCTCCGATGTTCTTCTCGGAGAAACACAACCTCGAAATCTCCACAGAATACTCAGGCTGGTTCAGGGCCAACACGAACAACGTGGAACTGGAGACCACTCCTGACGAGTGGGCAACTGTAAATATCTCATCTAATCTTGACTTTGCCTGGAGGACGATCTTCGAGCAGAACCCTAATTTCCTATGGTCGTACATGGGATTCGAGAAGGGAATACACAGGACCTATCCCTACAAGGATCTTGACTCGTGGAGGACCAAGGAGTTCGCCAATGCGAGGGACGGAGGAACCGTGGTAGGGTATGATCCAAGGATCCGGGGATTCTATGTCAATGCAAAGAACGCCGGGACACTTGTCATTCCCAAACCACAGGAGGATCCCACACTGGGCATCCTGAAGATCTCAATATCAAGTCCCGTGTACTTTGACAATGGGTCGCTTATTGGTGTAGTAGGAGCAGATCTCACCATCGATGACGTCCAAAACACTATCAGCAATGTGAATTTTGGTGACTCGGGTTATGCTTTCATAATAGACAAGGAAGGCTACGCTGTCTTTCACAAGGATATCGATAGAAAAGCAGGATCACAGCAAATCATAGACCTTGAATATCCCTCAGATAAGACTGGTTCTGAGAAGTTCTCCAGCATTGTGAACAACATGAAGGATATGCAAGAGGGAATGGATTCCTTCACAAAGAACGGTGAGACGTGGCAGATCGCGTACTACCCCATCCCCTCTGCGGGTTTCAGCCTTGGAGTGGTTGTTCCCAAATCAGAAATCCTCCAACCCGCCAATAATATCAGATCTACCATACTCGGTCTAATGGCTCAGCAGATTCTTGTCTTTGCTATTATCATAATTGTACTGGTTGCAATCATGTACATAACAGTCAAGTACTTTGCCGACAGGGTGGTCAAGCCGATAAAGGAGCTTACAACTGTCACAGAGGAGATTGCAAGAGGCAATCTGAACGCGTCAGTCTCAGGAGGTGGGGGAGGTGCTCGTGAGATCACTGTTCTATACAACAACTTCAAGGGTCTCGTCACCGCTCTTAGATTCGGTAATGAGAGCTACTATGCAGGGAATTTGCAGCGAGCACTTGAGAACTATCAGAGTGCCATGGAGCTCTTCAAAACATTAGGAAATAAGAAGGGACAGGGGATATGTTATAACAATATCGGTAACATCTACAAGAGCCAGGGTAATCTCAAGGATGCCAACGCACAGTACCGTGAGTCCATAAAGATAGCCAACGAGTTGTTAGAGACTGCAGAGGGCTCGGAGAGAACAGAACTTCTTTATGCTCTTGCATCACGTTACAACAACCTAGGTCTGCTCTACAAGGACATCGAGCAGTACGATAGAGCGATCGAGTTCCTAGAGAAGGCTCTTGAGTATGACCGGCAAATTGACAACTCGCGCGGATTTGCCACTAGGATTGGAAATATGGGTCTCGTCTACCTCGCACAGGGTAAGCTTAAGGAGGCCAAGGCCAAGTTCGATGAAGCATACGATCTTGTGAGTTCCCTGCAGAGCGACAGGGGTAGGGCATATGCGACAATGAACTACGGACTCTACTACAGGAAGAGTGGCGATCTGGCTCTGGCAGAAGAAAAGTTTCTTGATGCTATCCAGATCGCAGAGGATCTAGATGTCAGGGTCGTTATGAGCTCTCTGAAGAATCTGCAGGAAATATACACCGAAACCAATCGTATCGAGCTGGCAGACCAGATCGAAAAGAGATTGAGGGCCTACCAGACGAAGACCTCACTCAAGGAAGTGGCATTTGTCCTAGACTACTCGGGAAGTATGGCAGGAAAGAGAATAAGAGCTGCAGTCGGAGGAATGAAGAACATTTTCGTTAACCAGGTAAACGACGAGGATGTTGTCTCGCTCATCGTCTTCTCCAACAAAGCGAGCCTTGTCATCCCCCGGACGAAGAAGGGTGGAAATGAGAGGCTTTTCGTTGACCAATTCTCACGGCTATATACTCCTTCGGGTGGAACAGCATTCTACGATGCTCTGTCGGTTGCTATCGACGAGGTCAAGGATCACTACTCAAACGGTGATCGCTGGATTATCGCACTGACTGATGGTGAGGACAACAGCTCATCCATAGGCTACAGGGCATTGCTCTCCAAGATCGAGAACCTCATGGGGATCAATGTTGTCATCATAGGTGTAGGTAAGTTGGACACGCAGAAGCTCGAAAAGCTCTGTGAAGCTAGTGATAAGGGCAAGTTCATCGATGTGCGCTCTGGAGTGGCTGACGCCATCACAGAGGCCTTCGAGGAGGTAACCGGGATGCTCACAGAGGTTGAAGTCGAAGGCTTCACCCCGGACTTTTAGGTGATTATCATGATTAAGGAATTATCAATACGGACACAGATCTTGGGACTATTCTTCATATTTGTGCTAGTCTTCCAAGCCACAACCGTCACAATTGCTATAAGCAATCTTGACACGCTGGGTCAGAGAACCCAAGAGTTGACCTTCAGCACACTGAAGGAAGATGCGATCACCAATGTCCAGACTTCAGCAGAGGACACTGGCCAAGTGATCGAGAGGAAGCTGGCCAAGGCCGTCTCTGTGATTAATGCATTAGGACAAGCAGTGGAGGACCTCATGAGTCCAGATTTCAATTTTGCTACCCAGCCTTCTTATTTGGATTACAATACTTCGACTCTCCCGTCAGATACGACGTACGATTCGAGATATAATACATCCATCTCCAAGACACACTCGACCTTCTACTATCCTGGCAGCCATCCCGACAACCTCACTGACGGATCGATCACCGAGGTTATGGGTGAGCAGATCAACAGGACGAGTAATCTCGACACCCTTTTTGTGGAACTTTGGGAGAACAACCCTGATTTTGCTTGGATGTATGTCGGCTTCCACACGACTGGTCTCTTCCGGATCTTCCCAGGATCAGTAGTGGACAACACCCGGACATACGACCCGAGGGTCAGGCCGTGGTACACAGCTGCTCTTGGCCAGAACGGTGACCTCACATTTACCACCCCCTACCTTGATGCACTCGGTCAAGGCTGGATGATCTCGATCTCGAAGGCGGTGTATGACGACAACAACAACATCCTCGGTGTTGTCTCCGGGGATCTCACTCTTGGGACTATTCAGGATATTGTGCTGGACGTGAACATCCTCACGACTGGATATGCAACACTTATCCAGAACGACGGGACCGTCCTCGCCCACCCCTCATGGACTGGTGTGGATAGCACGACGAACATCAGGGAGGTTGAGAGGGACGGTGAGCAGACGGCCATTCCCGACCTGACACTTGTGGAACTTACATCTTCAGTCTCAGGAGTCACCGAGATAAGTAAAGACGGGAAGATCTATTTTTATGCGCACACCCCTGTTCTCGATGAGTTCAGTCTTATAGTGATTCTCAGTCAGGACGAAGCTTTTGAGTCTGTCAGGGGAATTGGTGAAGAGATATCCGCTCAGCAGAGTACTGCGGAGACGATAACATTCGGTATCAGTCTAATGGTCATCATAATAGTGCTTGCTGTAGGATTGATACTCGCGAACCAGATAACGAAACCTGTTGACAAGCTCTCAAAGGTTGCACGGAAGATATCCTCGAACATAACTGGAAGTGATATCTTTGAGGGTGTTGACATCGATGAGAGCCTCTCAGGTGACGATGAAGTAGGTGAGCTCACCCGGAGCTTCACACATATGGTCGAGAGTCTAAGAAATCAGAAGAAGCAGTACTAGTCATCTGCGTTTAGCTCGGATCCCGCAATATTCTGAGAGGTATCCAAAGTGTCATCAGTCACGATTGAGGTGAATCTTCCTTTTATGTCCCATTTCTCAAAGTACTTGATTGTGGAAGGAGACACCAGTGATTCCAGATCCTCATTATTGACTATTCTATTCCTGATCTCGGTAGCGGAATAGTCCTTCCGGTCAATCATCGGGATCCGTCTAGTCTCCAGACCTGCCTCCTCGAAGAGCCTGATGGTGAAAGGGTTATTGCTGTACATCACATCAAACTTAGGAGTCAACCTCTTGAGGTGGTGTACCCATAGAGAGTTATCGCTGATGTCCTGCACGGGTATGATCCACAACCTGTCCGTGGGGATGTCCTGCTCCTTCAGAGCCTCCCGAATTAGTAGCAAACGCTCACCTCCAGTCAACGGATTCTTGAAGGTATGGCTGATCTGCGCTGCGGCGACGAGGATGATCAGCTCGTCAACCTCGGAGAGGATGTGCTTGATCACACCCAAGTGGCCTAGGTGGACGGGTTGGAACCTTCCAATGAAAATTCCTCTCATAGCTTCACAAGGCTCATCAGGATAATAAACTGTCGTGTCATCCCGCGTTATCGTTCTAAAGTTTTAAAAGAAATCTCATTCGTCTGAGTGATAAGACTATGCCATCAGTGATGGCCTCTAGTAGGTGATCGAACATTACAGCAAGATCTCAAACAGCACCGCACAGGTCTTCTCTTGGGTACAGGAGAAGTCGTGCCAGTAGTAATAAACCACATATCCGCGGATATCCGAAGTATGATGGAGATCCTAAGATCCTCGCTTTCCCTGGTTTCAAGGCAGGGATGTCCAGAGTGATCTACAAGGAAGACAGACCAAAGTCCCACGTTGCTAACACCAACAGGATTACAGCAGTGACCGTCATTGAGACCCCACCCGTCGTCCTGATTGGTGTGAGGACCTATAAGATCACTCCCTATGGACTCAAGATCCTCGCTGAGGCCAAGACTCACTCCGAGCACAAGCACTTCAAGAGGTTCTACAGTGTCTCCAAGGAGAACAACTATGAGGAGCAGATCAAGAAGGTCGAAGAGACGATCAACGAGGCAGTACAGGTGAGGGCAATCGTCCACACACAACCTGATCTCACTGGGATCAAGGTCAACAAACCCTATGTCCTTGAGCTTAAGGTTGGAGCCAAGTCCGCAAAGGCAGCTCTCGACTGGCTCAAGGAGAGGATTGGTCAGGAACTCAACATCGATGACTTCACTAAGCCAGGAAACTACGTTGATACCATCGGTATCACCAAGGGTAAGGGATTCAACGGTCCCGTGAAGAGACACGGCATCACCCTTCTGCAGAAGAAATCAAAGCACACCAAGCGTGGTGTCGGATCAATCGCTCCTTGGACTCCTGCTC
>WAMJ01000115.1 GCA_015522385.1 Candidatus Heimdallarchaeota archaeon | reverse complement strand
ATCTCGTTTATTTTGTCGAGAAATTCAATTCCCGATCCGAACGATGCCACGACATTGTGATTCAACCTCTGGATACTGTCCCGAAGGATCTTTCTCACAAATGAAGAATCGTCAATAATGACACAATCTAACCTTGACAATAATGGTAATTCAACTTAAACAAAATTAAGCTTAGCGTTGGTGAATCGTGAAACTGGTGATAAAAATATTCCAAGGATCAAAATTACTAACTCTAAAGTAAGAATTTTAATAACCAACGATTTTATACACTCCCTCGTAGTACATTCTATTGTTCAATCGACTTGAGAAAGAGTGGACATTACCAATGGTCCATGAAAAGGAGATTTGTAGTTTCATATTAAACGAGATTAAGTACTTGAATATTCTTATCTTTCTTCTCCTCTCCACATTACTCATCACCCTTTCCCTGTATCTGGACAGTATAGTGTTCGCTGTTCTTCTATTAGTTATCCTTGTTATATTCTTCCCTATATTGGTCTACCCATGGGATGTTGTGCTCTCAAACAAGAGATTCATCCTCCGTAGAAGATATTGGTTTGTTGGGAGGTTTTCAAACTTGGTATCGTTTAAACTCAAGCACTTGGACACAAGCAGTGTTACACCCCGAATTAAATTTATACCATTATTCCTAGGTTATGGCATCCTGTCATCAATCTCACTACCCCTAGCTCAATTCACTACGGAACACAGTCTTCCATTTCCGTTAGTATTGAGCATATTCATCTCAGTAATGGATATTATGGGGCTAGGGAGATATTCAGGGAAATCTCAATTACATAACATTATATCCATATTTGTGGACACTGTTGATCCAAATAACACCATCCTCAAGACCCTACTATTTTCAAGTCTGATTATCGGAGGAATAATCTTTGCACTTGGGTTGCCATGGAGGAAATCAGTTGTTCTCCGGTCCGGAGGGGGACATATACTCAAGCTTAACTTTGGTCTTCCTGACATACTCACAAAGTACCTTGATTCAGTCGGGAGAAAGCACAGACCAAAGGAGAATTCTGAAGACTGGAAATGGAATATCCCTTTACTAGAAGGAGAGGAAGTGCTACACACAGGTAAGGTGGGTGTTATTAACAAGAGTCAGTTCATACTTGGTCTTGTCTCTATCCTACTCTTTGTCCAGTCGGTCCTATCAGGGATAATGTTCAGTTATTCATCGTTCCTGATCGTTCCAATCAATTTGATATCCCTACTTTTGACAATACAGAGCATCATCTTTGCAAAAAGTTACAGGAGAATAAAAGCTACAAATCACAGGCTGATCTTCCAAGAAGAATTGCCAGTTGTCTCAGGAATATTTGGAAAGAGACTCTATAGGTACGCAGACATGCCCTTCAATAATATTCAGTCATACAAGTATTCTAGATTCACAACAATCACACCTTCATCATACATCATGGCCTTCATTATCTACTCCATTGGTCTTTTACTAGGAATAGCATCAAGGAATATCGGAATCACCATCTTTTCAGTGATCATGGTTTTCCTCTTCGTTCTCCTTAATTACTCAACCTACACAAACCTAGAATTCCTATCCATAAGCGGAAGGATCTTCAGAATAAACTACAGATTACCATTCTTCATGGAGAAGCTCTCTCATCGCCTAGAGAACCACTCAACAATTTATTCCAAATTATTCCCGAATTCTCTTCCCGAGACCGCGGCTATTGGGATTCTGAGAACCATCAGGGGAAAGGTAAATCTGAACACGAAACACGAGGGGCACAAGGTTGAGCACACAGATATAGTGGGAGACGAAATACCCATTGATACATGGAACAAGCTTGCACCGTACAAATTCGCAATACCCTCCGTAATTGTCTCTGCTGTTTTCGTCTCGATTATCTTGATCTATGCGCTAGTAGTTCTTGGAATCAAAGATGGGTTACTGATCCTACTTATTGGAGGAATAATTACATTAATGATCTCGGTCAGAAGAATTGTACTTGTCAGGTACAGTCTTAAGCTCTACCAAGGAAGAATGTTCAAGATCGTTAAAACGCTACCATCAAACGTGGCCATTGCTCTCGGGATCATCCCGTTCAACGAGATCGAAGAGGTGAACCTGAGATATGTCACTTCATTTAAGTACAGACTATATTCTCAAATTAGAACAGGAGCAATTCTTTCGAGCACTATCGTCATTGTGATTT
>WAMJ01000114.1 GCA_015522385.1 Candidatus Heimdallarchaeota archaeon | reverse complement strand
ATCTCGTTTATTTTGTCGAGAAATTCAATTCCCGATCCGAACGATGCCACGACATTGTGATTCAACCTCTGGATACTGTCCCGAAGGATCTTTCTCACAAATGAAGAATCGTCAATAATGACACAATCTAACCTTGACAATAATGGTAATTGTACTATAACAAAATTAAGCTTAGCGTTGGTGAATCGTGAAACTGGTGATAAAAAAATTCCAAGCATCTGAATTACTAACTCTAGAGTAAGAATTTTAATAAACAACGATTTTATACACTCCCTCCTAGTACATTCTGTTGTTTAATCGACTTGAGAAAGAGTGGACATTACCAATGGTCCACGAGAAGGAGATTTGTAGTTTCACGCTAAACGAGATTAAGTACTTGAATATTCTCATCTTTCTTCTCCTCTCTGCAGTATTCATCACCCTTTCCCTGTATTTAGACAGTATACTATTTGCTGTTCTCCCAATAGTCATCCTTATCACATTCTTCCCTTTATTGGTCTACCCGTGGGATGTTGTGCTCTCAAACAAGAGATTCATCCTCCGTAGAAAATATTGGTTTGTTGGGAGGTTTTCAAACTTGGTATCGTTTAAACTCAAACACTTGGATACAAGCAGTGTTACACCTCGAATTAAATTAATACCATTATTTCTAGGTTATAGCATCCTGTCATCGATCTCACTTCCCCTCGCCCAATTCACTACAGAGCACAATCTTCCACTTCCGTTAATATTGAGCATATTCATCTCAGTAATGGATATTTTAGGCCTTGGGAGATATTCAGGGAAATATCAGTTACATAACTTTACATCCATAATTGTGGACACAGTCGATCCAAATAGCATCATCCTCAGAACCCTACTATTTTCCAGTCTGATTATCGGGGGAATAATCTTTGCACTTGGGTTACCATGGAGGAAGTCCGTCGTTCTCCGGTCTGGAGGAGGGCATATTCTCAAGCTTAACTTTGGTCTTCCTGACATACTCACAAAGTACCTTGATTCAGTCGGGAGAAAGCACAGACCAAAGGAGAATTCTGAAGACTGGAAATGGAATATCCCTTTGCTAGAAGGAGAAGAAGTGCTACACACGGGTAAGGTGGGTGTGATTAACAAAGGTCAATTCATACTTGGTCTTGTCTCTATCCTGCTCTTTGTCCAGTCGGCCCTATCAGGGATAATGTTCAGTTATTCGATGCTCCTAATCGTTCCAATCAATCTGATATCCCTACTTCTAACGGTGCAGAGCATCGTCTTTGCAAAAAGTTACAGGAGAATCAAAGCTACAAATCACAGGTTGATCTTCCAAGAAGAATTGCCAGTTGTCTCAGGAATATTTGGAAGGAGACTCTATAGGTACACGGACATGCCCTTCAAGAATATTCAATCATACAAGTTTTCTAGATTCACAACAATCACGCCTTCATCCTACATCATGGCGTTCATTATCTACTCCATTGGTCTTTTACTGGGAATAGCATCGAGGAATATCGGAATCACCATTTTTTCAATGATCATGGTTCTCCTCTTCATTCTCCTTAATTACTCTACCTACACAAACCTAGAATTCCTATCCATTAGCGGAAGGATCTTCAGAATAAACTACAGATTACCATTCTTCATGGAGAAGCTCTCTCATCGCCTAGAGAACCACTCAACAATTTATTCCAAACTATTTCCGAATTCTCTTCCCGAGGCTGCAGTTATTGGGATTCTGAGAACCATTAGGGGAAAGGTAAATCTGAACTCGAAACACGAGGGGCATAAGGTTAGGCACACTGATCTGGTGGAAGACGAAATACCTATTGATACATGGAACAAACTTGCACCATACAAATTCGCAATAACCTCCGTAATTATCTCTGCTGTATTCGTCTCAATTGTCTTAATTTATGCGCTAGTTGTTCTTGGAATCAAAGATGGGATACTGCTTCTATTTATTGGAGGAATAATTACATTCATGATCTCAATCAGAAGAATTGTGCTTGTCAGGTACAGTCTGAAGCTCTACCAAGGGAGAATGTTCAAGATCGTTGAAACACTACCATCAAACGTGGCCATTGCTCTCGGGATCATCCCGTTCAACGAGATCGAAGAGGTGAACCTGAGATATGTCACTTCATTTAAGTACAGACTATATTCTCAAATTAGAACAGGAGCAATTCTTTCGAGCACTATCGTCATTGTGATTT
>WAMJ01000113.1 GCA_015522385.1 Candidatus Heimdallarchaeota archaeon | reverse complement strand
GAGGCCTCGGAGAACAATGTGATCTTTATCAAGTACCCCGACGATGAGCCCCCAGAGGTCACTGCTAATGGGAAGATTTCCATCAAGACCAAGGACATCCTGACCTATGGACTGGACCTTGAGGTCGAGGTCGACATGGTTGTCTTAGCTGTGGGCATTGTCCCCCGGATCAGGACTTCAATCATCGAGGACCTCTCACTCCCACTTGGTCAAAACGGTTTCCTGCAGGAGGCTCACGTCAAGCTGAGACCAGTTGAGAGCAGCTCTGAAGGAATATACCTCGCGGGCACCGCTCAGGGACCAAAGAACATCAGAGAGAGTACAATGACAGCCTCTGCAGCTGCGGCTAAGGCAAGTTCTGTCCTTACGAAAGAGACGATTGAGCTCTCACCGTTCGTAGCCGTTGTGAATCCCGAGAAGTGCTCTGGATCTGCACAGTGTGTTGCAGAGTGCGAGTACAACGCGATCAAGATCGTGGACTCAGGGTTATCAGGTGAGGACGCCCAGCAGGCAGTCATCGATCCGTCACTCTGTACGGGTTGTGGTGCATGTGTACCAGCATGTCCTGAGGAAGCAATCCATGTCCAAGGATTCGAGCTGGATAAGATCAAGGCACAGCTGAAGGCTATGCTTGTGGAGGTGAATTGAAAATGGCAAAGTACTACAAAGAGGCACTCAAAAAACTTAAAGAGGAACACGGTCCTCCCTCCGAGGAGATCCGCGAGGCTAATCGCGCACGGGCCAAGGTGGTCAATGCGGTCAAGAAATTGATCAAGCAGGCAGATGGTCCCGTGGACGTTCCAACACTGGCACAAGAAGTCCCCTACGATACACAGGAGATATTCTACGCCGTCAACTTCCTACTGAAGTATGGAGGAGTACACATCGTAAACAAGCGCGGTGAGTATCCGCAGTACGCAATGAAGGGGGCTGCATAAAATGATCAAAGTTAAACCTAATCTGATGGATGAGCTCCATGACTATGGAGCTTTTGACGTGAGTGCCTGTTTCAATTGTGGAACCTGCACTGCGACCTGTCCCCTGGTTGAAGAGGGCAACGAATTTCCCCGAATTCTCATCCGGCTTGCCCAGCTCGGACAGGAAGAGAAACTGGTAGCCTCCAAGGAGCTATGGATGTGCTACTACTGTGGAGACTGCTCAGCAAGCTGTCCGCGTGAGGCAGACCCTGGCGAGTTCATGATGGCGAGCAGGAGATATGCCGTCTCCAGGTTCGACTTCAGTGGTATCTCGAGATCGATCTACAGGAATAAGTGGTTGACCTTTGTCTATATGACCTTGGTGGCGATAATTGTAGGTGGAGGACTGTACTACGCAGATAATAACAAGATATTTGGTGTGGACGACCATACCATTCTAGGCGGTTACTTCTACGAAACGATTCATTGGGGTGGTATCGTATCCGGTTCCCTGTTGGGTCTGATACTATTGGCAGGGATCTGGAACATGTACACACGGGTGAAGAGCTCGGAACCGCTTAGACAACGTGACCAGATCGACCGTCTTCTGCCTCTGAGCGTGAAGATCAAGCTTGCATTCCGAACCCTTGTGAGCACACTCTACAATGAAGGAATTCTACAGAAGAGATTCAGGAAGGACGACGATGAGACCCTCCCTCCAGAAAGACCGACACGATGGACAATCCACATGTCAATAGTCTGGGGATTCGTCGGTCTTGCAGCGGCGACCGGTCTCGATTACTTGGTCAAGGATATTGTTCTAAACCAAGCAGGACAGTGGGTACCCATCTACTATCCCATTAGGCTTCTTGGAATTATCTCAGGAATTGTACTAATGTACGGCACCAGCTACGCCCTCTATTTCAGGTACACTAAACCATCGCAGTACTACAAAGAGAGTACCTTTGATGATTGGCTATTGCTGTGGTTAGTCTGGCTTGCCGGCTTTACGGGTTTTGTCACGACCCTGTTTGTCTACATCCCCCAGTCCATCATGCCAACATGGGCTCCTTGGATTGTGATTGTGCATGTAGTAGCAGTGGCAGAGCTCTTCTTCATCCTACCGTTCACGAAGTTTGCACATGTTATGTACCGACCTCTGGCACTCTGGATGCACGAGTATGAAGAGGAGAAAATCAACTACCTTGAGAATCTTCCTCCCGAGGAAGAACCTCAACAGGTGGTAGAACTAATAACATAGGTGAAGAAAATGACAGAAGACGAACTACTAGTTGTCTCAAAGATAGGGCCCGAGGATCCTGAAAAACTCCTCATGCCCTTCATAGTCGCCAACGCGGCTCTTACCATGGACATAAAGACCACGGTCTTTCTCATGGCGAGTGGAGTTGAGTTGGCGCTCAAAGGCAAGGCAGAGCAGATTGAGAAACTCTCTGAAATGCCCGACCTCCCCAAATTGCTGGAAACCTTTTTCAGCCTTGGAGGAGAAATCAAACTCTGTGGACCATGCTGCAACCACAGGCACATCACCATTGATCAGCTGATCGAGGGTGCGTCAATCGGAGGAGCCGCGGGACTCGTCGACATGATTACCAATAGGAAGGTCGTGTCATTCTAGGAGGCTAAGGAGTATGAATGGAGTCGATACATTCACCTGTGATTTGCACCATCCAGTAATGGATATCATAGCAAATCCGACAAGGAGGGAAATCCTGAGACTGATTGCAACAGAGACGAACTATGGAAATAGAATCGCCAGTATTTTGGGGCAGTCAACACCAGGTATCCACCGTCATATCAAGAAGATGGTGGGTTCAGTGATCGACTCCAAAATCAGGACTCACGAGAGCTTCTCCGGACACAAAGGCGCCGAAGCCACGATCTACAAGATTATCTCGCGAACAGGTCTGTTTTTCGGAATCTTCCCTCATTACGTACACTCTCAAGTCTTGGAAGTAGATGAAGATGGGAACATAATTGAGCAAGACCTCGACCCGAGAAACTTCGATCCTGAGCTCTTTGGTATTAAGTTCCAGAATGTTGAATCCGATCACAAGGAATGCAGCAACGAATCGGATGATGCGTGCCTGTACCAGCAATTCAAGAAGGTTCAGAAGATTAACAAGCTCATCAGGTCACAGCAGGAAAGGCTCATGAAGTTCCTGCAAGCCAAGGACAAGATCCTCGAACAGACCTTTGAGACCTTGGAGCAGACAAAATCTCTCACTTTTGAAGAGAGGGTGGTTCTGAAGCACCTAATCACCTATGGGCTTAACAACCTAAAGGGGATTTCTGATCTTCTGTCACGGTCTGAACATGAGACCGCGAATATTATCCTCTCTTTGAAATCCAAGGGCTGGATCGTGGACAAGGAAATAGAGCAGCTACTTATTGAGTAATTACAAAACAGTTAGAAGAAATTTGTTAATATCATTAGCCATCCATGCAGCTATCTTACCAGCAGGTCTTCCTTTCACATTCATATTGTGGTCTGCTCCCTTGATCTGCTTGGTCTCCGCAAAGGTAGCCATCATATTTATCTGTGTAAGCAGCCTTTCATGAGTCCCTCTATTTCCTGAATCACCGGTAATGAAAAAGATTGGTCCCATCACTGCGTAGAGCTCGGAGACATCAAGATATTCAGGTTTGTTAGCTGGAAACATCGGGTAGCTGATAGCCACTACTGGAGGTATCTCTCCAAATAGTCCAGAGACACGCATAGCTGTCGATGCACCTATCCCATGACCACCAATTGCCCACTTCTTTTCCGAGAGTTGTGGTTGTTCCTTTACCCAGTTCCACGCAGCAAGAAAAGCGTCGTCAAGTATCCTGTGGTCATCGGGTATCCTCTTACCCCTGACCCTGAATGGGAACCTGAATGCTACGACTGTCACACCTTTCTTCTGCAGATCCTTTGCCATATATTTGAAGACTTCATCCTCTATATCTGTCCTCTCCCCATGAGTGAAGAGAAAGGCCCTAGATCCGTCTCCCTCGTATACCTTGGCCTCAAGAGGTTCGGAGAATGGAATCGTTTGCACGAAATACAGGATGAAATAACGGGTTAAATAGTAATAGATAAGTGCAGACCTTAGACGAGGAGGCCTGCCTCTGATGCGGCAGCAAGGATTTTCTGGTAGCTCTTGTCCTTCATGAGGAGCTGTCCAGTGAATATGGACTTCCCACTTGTCAATAACTGGAAGTTCTCCTGATGATTCGTGATGAGGTTACTCATACCCTCGATTGCCTGTCGAATGTCAATGTTCTCGTCATAGGCTTTCTCAAGCCAAGCAGTCAACTTGCTGATCTCGGGGTGCACGGGGATGTACTGTATGAGCTTATTCTTCCCTGTAATGACGTTCTTGGCCTTTACCTTTGAGAGGTTATCAGGGAGTTTGACTGGAGGGATGACGACGTTAACGACCTTTCCTTTTGAGTTTCTATACTGGAAGACATAGACCGGGATTAGCAGGTCGACGAGTGAAGGAGAATTATCAAGTTTAAGATATTCCGCAGAGAGCATGAGAGATCCGTCGGTGAGTACACCATTTCTGATCTCTTGTTCCCACTTATCCTTGTTATCAAGGAAGGAGTCATACTTGGATTTAGCCTCATCTCTCCTTGCGGTCAACGCGAGGATCTCGGCCTCGCTCTTGCCAACTTGTTTCTCTCTCTCCTGTTTGATGGCAACTACATCCTTCTCATATTCCCTTTCCAGATCTTCAATTTTTAGAATTGCAAAATGATCAATATCACCTTCTTCAGATTTTGTCCGGTGAACATTGTCACGGGCAAGACCTACAGCAGCCATAAAGCTCTGTCCTTCATCCTCGATATACTGTAGTTTCTTAATTAGATCCTCGTATGGATTACCAGTTAGACTTGATAACTCACTTTCAAACTTCTCGATCTGCTTTTGAATCTCAGAAGCGTCTTTCTTCATATTCTTAGTTATTCCCTTGAGAAGTGTGTCAAGTTTTTTCTTCTTGTCAGCCTCTGCGTTCTTCATCACTGCTTTCTTGTCCTTCTCAAACTGCTTCTCTCTATCCACGAGTTTTTTCTTCTCGGCGGTCTCAAGAGCCTTGAGCTCCGTTGCCCACTTGCTCTTCAGTTCCTTGAGCTCTGTTTCTAGCTGTGTGAGGTGTCCTTTCAAAGCCTTGTCTGCTTCCGCAAGGAGTGCCTGAGCCTCTTTCTTTACTGTCTGATCGTCATAGATCAGGTCATTGACTTCTTGGAGCTCCTTTTTAATCTCACTGACATCTTTAACCGAGGGGAGAACCTTTGCGCTGGAGTCATTCTCACGAGGTAGTGCAAGAAGTGACTTCAGGAGTTCTGTGTCTCCTCTGTAGATACCGCCAGTCAGGGAAGACTCCTCAACCGTAAAGCTCATGATCTTCTTGTAGATCCTATTTAGCTCAAGGTTTGACTCGTCTGAGAGAAACTCTTTGAAGTCAGACAAACTAACAAGGCGTGTCAAGGGTATCTTAATTCGGTTTGCTGAATTTGGGTTGACACCAATGTATCCACCGGTGCGGGTCTTACCAAGATATATTGGAAGATATGTCTTGGTCACCTTCATAACTCCATCTGCTTTACCCACTTTCTTATGCTTGATGAAATCAGCAGCAAGAGCGATCATCCCGACCTTTTCAGCAGTGGAATTCTCGGACTCAGTGAGATTAGAGTTATGGAACTTTATCTTAATACTTGGTCTGGATGCCATAAGCTATCTTTCCTTTTAATCTATATTGGTTGATGGCAGACATATCTATTAAAGGATTTCATGATTCCCGAAGAAAAAAGAAAGGATAGACGCTGTAAATGCGAATTCACTTCGATGTGTTGAACGAAAATTTAATTTCTAGCCATTTTCCCGTCAAAGAGTTTGATAGTGCGGTCTGCGTACTTTCTCAAGCTCTCATTATGGGTAGCAATGATAACGGCTGTACCCTGCCTACAAACGATCTTAAGCATGCGCATGATCATCTCCCCTGTCTCAGAGTCTAGGTTTCCAGT
>WAMJ01000112.1 GCA_015522385.1 Candidatus Heimdallarchaeota archaeon | reverse complement strand
TAAGGTTGAAATGGATCGCTTGGGTTTCGTTACTGGCACTTGTCTCGATATCGAAGTCCGAGAATTCCCAGCTAAGGGAGGACAGTGCAAGGGTAGATCCCGCGACTTTCTTATCCGTGCCATTGTCGTACACACCGTCAGAGTTGTCATCCTCTGCTTCGAAAATCTGGCTGAGTTGGAGCTTGTACGTCGTCTCATTTTCGCCTACTTTGTAGAAGAAGAAGAACGGTACATTGCCCCCACCCTTGATCTCAACGGCGAGAGTGTCCGTGGTTAGAGACACATTATCACCCGACCTCTCATTCTTGACCTTTGCATGGGCAACTGGAGCCGTCAGGGAGAACGTGAGGGAGAGTATGATTGACATGCTCATGAGTATTTTGAATTTCATTTGATTCACCATGGACAAATCACATGTCCACGAGGATTATTTGTATGCTATGGTATAAAGAAAGTCACTTACACGGGACTAGAGGTGGACATTTTCACGGTGACCCGATCGGCTCTAATCCAGTAGAGGTTTAGATTACAGGTCGTAATCTCTCAAATCCTGATTGGTGAATTTCCATACATTCGATAATTTCATCTTCTGGATCTCATCCAACGATTCTGTCCGATATCTATCCGAAAGTGATTTGACCCAAAGCTTTCATCTCTGACCTGATGATGGCCAGAAATCAGTCTGCGTACTCCATGGAACAAATCTCCGAACTTATGAATGACCTCAGACCACTTGTGCAAAATCTCCTCCCCAATCTTATCGAGATAACTGCAGGTGACCTTATTACGTACTTCTCTGCAGAGTCTCCATACGGGGATATCACAACAATTGATGACGTACTTCAGAGCAGATGGTTGCTTATCCACGAGATGGTGGAACTTAGTGAGTTGAAGCGGATGGGGCTGGAGATCAACGATCAGATTCTCCTTGAGCACATGGAGGAGGTGAACAGGGCGCATATCACGGCGGCAGAAATTGAATTTAAAGCCGCGGAGGACGATAGAGATTATATTGAGAGGAGGATTAAGGATGTCGATAATTGGATAGGTGATGACGAACTCTCGAATGATCTGAGGGAAAGGTGTGTCAGGTTAAAGGAGAGGTACTCTTGAAGGATAATACCTTGGCTTAAACTCTGCCCTTTGAGGTGCTAAATATCATACTCGGACAATTTTCTTCTAAACAAACAAAGAGACAAAAGCTCTAGCAGAGGTTAAACTTTATACAATTGAATATGATTACGTCATGATCTCCAAATAAAAAGTGAGCTAACCACCTCGAAATATTTCCATTCACACTAGTATACATTTATTAGTAACCGAGTAAATCCTATATTTGAGGGATCATCTCCACAAAAATTGATCCCAACCGGGGATGTGGCGAATAGAGCCTCTTACCCACTTCCTTTTATTATGGAAAAACCTTATATCCATACTGCTTTCCCAGCTTCTTGCTAGAGAAGTGGAGGGGACGGAGGGCGGTGAACATACTTCGGGCAAGTCGGTCTTTCACGTTTGGTTTTCCAACCGTATTCCTCCGTCTGTACTCCCTTCTAACCGCCCAGCAGACCGCATCTGCGACTTGGATTATATTACTATATTCTGAACCTGTAAACCCAATCTCAGTAATTAACCTAGTTGATTGTACATACTTTGACCCTTCCTTTTTGAAGATCCTGAGGAGCCGACGTATGGTTCTATCCTCCCACTCATTCTCGGCATCCATCGTGATGAATCCAAAATCGTCTCCCATCTCCTTCAGAAGAACCTCCAATCTCTCAAACATCAACTTCCACGCCCACTTTTTCACAAACTCTTCGTTCTGCTTTTTCTTCTTTGTAATCCTTTTCTTGTCTATCACTACGGAAATCAAGAAAGGGTTTGCATTCTTGATTAAGGTTACGAGCTCCTTAGTAATGGAGAATTTTGATGGAACATCCAAACCTTTGTAGTTCCCTATAGAACTGGCGATGTCACCCATGTGGAGTTCGAAATAAATTGACTCTTGTGGAAATCTCCGAATCTTCATCTTGCGAATTAGCTTGTCAAGTATAAACCATCTTGACTCATGGATAACGACTGCTGAGAGGATGAAGTTCTCTGGATCGTTGAAGTTGGGTTTACCAGACTCATCGATGTAGATAAGGTACACTCTTCCAGCTTAACTCTCTGTTCTTTAAGCTCTTCTAAGACTGGTTGGACTATTTCAACAAGTCGTCGTCCTGCTCGGTTCTGATCTCATTAGCGAAGCCATCCAAGGCTTGGTTGTCTCTGTCGAACTGCTCACTGTGAAGGTTCACACCTTGGGTAATTGTGTGGATCTTTCCCATATTC
>WAMJ01000111.1 GCA_015522385.1 Candidatus Heimdallarchaeota archaeon | reverse complement strand
TTCTAGGAATCTAGCCGTTGAGACATTTCGATACTCACATCACGCACATGAGTGCGGATTAGATTTCAATCCTAATTCTAGGAATCTAGCCGTTGAGACGATGGTTCTTCCTATCATAGCTTCAGGGTATGGTGAGTATATTTCAATCCTAATTCTAGGAATCTAGCCGTTGAGACCTTCTTAGGGGTATATTTGCGGGTTATTTTGTTTACTATCAATTTCAATCCTAATTCTAGGAATCTAGCCGTTGAGACTGGGGGTTTTGTACTACTTGTGAATCCGAAATTGAAATTTCAATCCTAATTCTAGGAATCTAGCCGTTGAGACAGATAAGATGATGTCTACTGATATTAGGATGCAGTCTTGAATTTCAATCCTAATTCTAGGAATCTAGCCGTTGAGACCCCGGCTGATTCTCCATAGCCAGCCCTCTTAGTTAAGGTTTTCCAATCGGGTGCGTGCGCGATCGCGATTTTCCCAGAGGTCACTACGAGGGCTGTACCACCCACAGAATGCTAGCAATACCCTAGAAGAATCTCTAGTGTTCCTCTGCATCAGTTCCAAGCGATCTTCCTCAAAATTCCGTGAGTAAAAAGACTTCCAAATCTGTAGTCCTAATAGACGCAGGTTCCGAGAAAATTTTACTCTATTTTTACACTAATGCGCCGCCGTCGCACATTATAGCCACCAGTAGCTAAATAGTAGGAAATTTGCGTCCAAAATATACATAGTATAATTCTATTGACCTGAAAAAAATTTCATTCGAAATTCGTAAAAAAATAAAGTTTCTTTTTTGAAAGTTTTTATTTGGTTGTAGTTGGGAATTTCTTTCTTGACTGTCAGAAACAAGATTCAATTCCAGTATATACCCCTAGGTAGATCTTCTAAATAGTGAAAAGACAGGACTAGCTTTGAAGACATATCTTCCAGAATTCACATGACTTGCACTTCTCAGAGTGCTTGGTTGGTGGAGGGAGGATTTCCTCTACGATCATATTTCGAATATCCGCGATTACCGATGTAGCGAGGGTCTTGAGTTCTTCGAAGTTGTCGACGACATACTCGGAACCCCCGTGGTAGAGTATCTTTAGGTTCACATCATTGACCCCAGCGAGTTCCTCGACCAAGATTCCACCTACCGCCAGTTGCAGCAGGTGTCCAAGTGGTGGGATATCGGTCTTGAACCGCTTGACTTCCCAAAGGGTCGCGTAATCCTCCCCTATCTCTGCGAGGTCTACTTTCGCTCCGAGTCCCAGCTTGGGGGAGAAGAAGTAGACATTGGACAGTCTGGTCTCCCTGCTACTCTTGTCTGAATGGTATGTGGAACCTAGTTTCATGAGGACACTCTGCCTACCCCTGAACCTTGTGATTCTTCTGAAGTAGATTATCCGTTTGCAGTAGAGGTACTGTCGCACTTCCTCGGCGTGTATCTCTATCAGAAGACGAGCACCTCCTCTTCTTCCATCGGGTCGGGGATTTCGTCCTCCTCATCCTCGACAGAGCTTGAGAGGAGCTCTCGCTTCTTGATACAGGATGAACAGGCAGGGAGGATTAGGATCTGACCGGTGCAGTCGGACAGTACGGAATCGAGCTTTACACGGAGAGACTTGAGGTCTGCCTTGCTCATCTTCCCTGTGAAGACGGAGTACTGTATGCGCTGCAGACCTGCGTCCTTGCATATATTTGAGACAGATGTCCTGACATCGTCCTCGGTGATGTCGTAGCAGATGAGGTATGTGAGATTTACCACGGATCCTTCACCCTCCGGGTGTACATGGACACCTTGTCTTCCGTCCCGATGAGGTACCGGTGTAGTGATCTCATGGACTTGGTGATCTCCCGATCCAGTGACCTCTTCTGTCTCATGTCCTTCCAGTCCATTATGATGGCCTTGATGTAGAGTGACTTCAGCTCGGGTGACAGTCGTATCTCCCCTCCTTCTTCCTCTCCGGAGTCCTCTAGGATCTTGCCACTCGCGATGAGCTTGATGATGACCTCGTCTATCCTCTGCCTGAAGGGTTCGATGACATCGAGTGATAGTGACATCCTGCCCGCACGATCGGTATGAAGGAATCCTGCGAATGGGTCGAATCCTTGGCAGAACAGGTGACGGTGGATGTTGCCCTCGAGGATGGCGTACCCGTAGTTGAGCAGAGCGTTGAACGTGTTCTCGGCAGGGCGTCTGCTCCTGTGCTCGAATGACCATCCGAAGGTCTGTGCGAATTGGCCCATGAACTCGAAGTATATGCTTGACATCAGTCCCTCTATGTTCATCAGCTCGTACCTCTCGGAGCTGTCTAGTCGGGTGGACGAGAGGTTTTCTATGGCATTTAATGATTCTTGGTAGAACTCTTCCATCCTCACGATCGTATCCCTGCAGTCTAGACCTTTGACATTCCTCACTGCCCTTTTCACCAGCGTGATTTTGTTCTGGAGGTTGCTCAGGAGTATCCTAGTGGCGATGTATCCCCCTCGTCCGTCATTCCGGGCAGCGTACTGGTTCTCCCGGAGCCTGACGGTTCCCGGGGCGTACATCGGTTGTAGGATCATACCGTTGCTGCTATAGTCGGGCCAGATCACGGGGATTGTGTACTCTCGAATAAGCTCTAGGGCACCGTAGGACAGGTTAACGGCTCCGTCAATCACGATGTAGTCAACCTTTGTCGCGGGGACGTAGCTTATCGGGATATCAGACCCTCCGAAGACCAGTTTAAACTGCTCCTTGGTCTTGCCAAGGCTGACCCCTGACTCCTTGATCGCAATGACTACCATGTCTTATCCACCTCGAAATCCGAGCCTTGGTGGCTGAGCTTGAGAACCTCCCTGTCCTTGAGCTTAGAGAGATTTGTGAACCACCCGTCCTCGGAGATGACATTGGATCCTGCGACGTAAGTGATCTTGCCATCGACGCCATTCTTCATCTCTATGTCTGGTGACCCTTTGTACATTGGGAAGAATGACTTGCATGTGACCTTGTACTGCGCAAAGGTCTGTTCCCAGTCTCGTAGGTCGAAGGTGTCTGAGAGGGGGATATCCTCTGCAATTGGGGTTCTCAGTGAGTTGAGCTTCATCTCTGTGCTGAGCCTTCTGGGGAATCCAAGATCACTAAACCAGTCCTCCCACTGACGTGCCTCAATTACGCTCTGGAATCCGTTCACAATGTATCCCTCATTGAATCCCTGTTCTAGTAGTCGTAGATCGATCCACTTGCCAGACCTTCCGCTTATCCCGATCTTGTAGAGATCCCTGAATCTGCCAAGGTAGAGTGTGTGCTTCTTGAAACAGCGTTTGACGTTCTCGGCAAATCCGCAGGCGGGGCTTCGCTTGCTACATGAGCCATGCCGTGAGAGTTGGGAATTGGGGTCGCCAAATAGACAGAGCCTCCGTTCCCGCAGAGGGTAGAACTCGGGGTGATTCTCCCAGCACGAGTCGCACATGGAGTCCTCGCCGTTATGTGGTCTGTGACAGAAATTGCAGATCTTGTCACCGAATTCGATGGAGAGTGTGTCGTTCTCTTGGATTGATATCCGGTGAAAGGTGCACCAGCTGTCTTGGAGAACAATTGTCGTAGACAGATCCTCCGGTGAGACGGAAATGTTTCTAAGCAGCGTCCTTCTTCTGTCGATGCTTTCTCACCCCCATACGGATGTTGACATTACCGAAGCCCATCGCCCGCTTACCTCCGACACCGAAGTACCTGGCCAGTTTTGTGAGCGGGATCAGGTAATCGAGACCTGTGCTGTCCTCGACTGTGAATGAGATCTTGCCTGTGAATCCCACCACCTTCATCTTCCCCATCTTGATGGGTACAGACTTGAACTCGAAGAACGGAGTTGACAGCTGATTGAGTAGGCGGTCGACAATTGACTCGTCCACCTTGCTCTCCGCGAAGGAGTTCCAGGTCTTTACGAGGTCTCCCCATATCCGGTGGAGGTGAGGATAGGCATCCATCCTCGCCTTACGGTGGACACTTGAGAAGAGCGTGGGTGTCCTGAAGTCCAGATGGATACTTGTCCCCTCTTCGATTGGAGTAGGTGTCAGGAACACCGTCTTGATCTCAGGGGCGAGAAGCTGCTCTACTCGGTCGGAGATCGTGATCACCCTCTGTTGGTAGTTGCCCAGAATATTGATCAGGTGGGTGCTCAACTCGTCGTTGAGAGAGGTGACATCGAAGTAGCTGGGAGTACCCACGCGTATGGGGGTCACAGAGTAGGGGCGACGGCGGTTCCCGAAGTGTAGGACATCTGCAGTCATGTCGTTCTCGTTCTTGAGGAGACCAAGGAAGGCACCTTGGGCGACTTTCCCTGTGAAACCGTAGATTCTTCCTGACGGGTTGAACGAGATCCTGAACTGTTGAACCTTCATGCAAGCACCACCTCTACTGTCTCTCCATTCAAGGTAAGCCTGTACCCGCACCCGGGAATGATCACTGCATGGATCCGTTCCTTGGGGACGACCACCGTCTCGAACCTAAGGGGGACTGATGAGTAGAAAGTCTTCCCGTCAAGGTTGGCAGATACTGCGACCGAGTAACCTGCTGGTACGCTGGGATAGATCTCGAAGACACCCGTAGAGTAAAGCTCGGACAGTGGGTGTTCCTTATCCAACGCGGAAACAGGAACTGTAGAGACGAAGTTTCCCTCAGTTATTTCCTCAGCATCCACTGCCCCGACGAACTCGATCTGCGCGAGGAGATTAGCATGACCGAGGTAGGGAGGGAAGACGTACCGCCTCTCCTTGATCCTCCAGCGTAGTTTGTCCCAGAGCTCCTGCTCGCAACTGACATAGACTCTGTACTCGACATTCTGCAGAAAATCAAACTTCACCTGTGTAGTGTATCCCCTACTCTTCGCGTCAGATCCGGGGAGGATGAAATTCCCCACCTTCTTCACGTTCACGGTGGTCTTTGACCTCCAGTAGTTCATCTTGACCCCCATGGTTCTCGGGGTCTTCAAGATCTGGACTCCTATTTTCATGTCCCTGTAGGAGGGATTTTCCCAGTAGGCGTTCCTCACTTCACCCATGATTCCGGCCATCAGACCCACGAGAGCAGTCTTGGGCGGGAAGGGGAAAGAGTAGTTGGAGCGTGATCCCTCCGGACTCTTGAAGTATGCAAAGCCTCCGCGGAGGTCGAATACCAGGAGCTTCATGGGAATCACAGGCTCTCGACTTTGAAGCCCTCGTCCGCGAGTATCCCTGCGAGGGAGTCTTTCCTTTCACCCTTGTAGGAGTAGGTGAGCATGGAGTCCTCCTTGAGCTCGATCCTGTCGATGGAGTCCTTGAACTCGAGGAGCCTGTCCAGAAACTCGTCGGCGACGACTGCTACATCCTGTACATCCTTGGGTTCTCCCTCCTCAATGGTCAGAAGTCTGTAGAGACCACCGACCTGGAACTCGGATTCCTTGGATACCACGCTCATGAGGAGACGTGGGCTGTGGTTGAACTTCGAGCGGGTGTTCAGGTTCTTCGTCCCCAGCCAGAGACCGTCCCATAGAAGGGGGAGGTCCTCATCGCTTAGTCCGGTGTCTTTAGCAGTGGTCTCGGAGACTATGCCACCGAAAGCCAAGAGGGAGTAGTCGACGACGTTGGTCTCACCGAATGCCCCCTGCTGTTTATTATCACTGGAAGCGAAGGTAGTGGTTATCGAGTAGGTCTTGATGCCTGGTTTGTTGAGCGACCTTCCGATACCGAACTGAACGGGTCCAGTCATTGAGACGTTCGCACCCTTCAGCGTGATCGCTGCACCAAAGAACCGCACGTCTGCGAAGGTCGCGGGAACCTCCTTTGTGATCCTCGTGATTACCTCTCGTGCCTTCTTCTCGTACCCTTCTTCCAGACCGAGCGCCTGTTTGATAAGGTCACCCATAGACATGATGGTCTTGTCATCGGCTTTTTCCACCCTTTTGACCAAGACATCCTTGCCCTTAGCCCCGTTGTACTTCTGTATCCAGTAGTCCCTGACCGTCCGCTTCAGCCTGACATCAGTTACCACGTTGTATCCCTCGGAGTCCATCCGGGGTCTGTTGCCTTCGTCGGGATCGCCGTTGGGATTGGCGTCCTTCACGTCGTATAGGAATATTATTTCTCTTCTATTCTTCATTTTCTTCTTCCTCCTCCTCGTTGGAGTATATTGATGAGAAGCTGTCATAGCCAAGCATGAAGGCGAGGGAGAGAGACTCCGGTGAGCTCTTCCACTCCGCCTGTTTGGCATACTCCTCGATGAGTACTCGTACTCTGGTGAAGAGCGGATTTGACCTCTTCTTATCCTGCCAGATGAAGTCTACCCGATTGCACTCCGAGAGGATCTTGAGCAGATTCTCGCGGTTGAGTTCTTTCATCCAGATTCTGGTGTCTTTGATCAGTGTCCTCGTACCGAGGTCATTCTCCTGAAGCCTGCGCATCAGGTTGAAGTAGAGACCGATTCCGGCCGCTGCCTTGAGGTCGGTCGAGTCGAAGAAGGGGTGCTCAAATTCTCTCTTGAGGTACTCCACCCGGTCGACCACCTTGGGTTTGCTGACTTTCTTGTTTGCCATAATGTTCTTTTCTCCTCTGAATATGTTTGCGTGTACCAAGAAGAGATAGACCTTGAGGAACTCCCTGATTGCAGTGGTGAATCGGGGGACGTCCTTTCTCTCCTGATTTATGAGATGGTAGATGAATGCCCGGCTGGTAAGATCCGAATACGCTTTCACGAGCTCTGCGTTGTCCATCTCCTGCTGCATGTAGAGCGCGTTCATGACGTTCAGGAAGAGCTTGATCGGGAGGAATCTGCTCTGCCAGTAGAAGTTGAAGTCCATGCCGGACTGTACAAGCGCACGGTACGCTTCGTTGATTGCGAGGATAGAGGGCTTGTTCAGTTGCTGGGTGGAAATCACCTCCTTCGTCGTGGGGTTCTGCTTGGCATCGGTCACAAAGAAGTAGATGTCAAGGTAGTTCATATCCGCCTCGACTATGTGGGTCACTATTGAGGTCAGATCCGCCTGCCCAGCGATCTGATCGACCGACCTTTCCTTCCGAGTCTTCAGATTTTTCAGTGTGTCCTTTAGCTTCTTCAGTTCCTTCTTGCTGCCTTTCTTCGTCTTCGAGATTGCAAGGTTGATGTCCTCGATCCTCTTACGGAGGGATTTCTTGACTGACTCCCCGTACTTCGCCTTATTACCCTCAAGATTCCTAACCGCTCTCTTGAGAAGCTTGGGATCCTGTGCCATGGGGATGAGGTAGTGGAATACTGTCTGTCCCTTTGGTCCCAACTGCCCGTTCTTGGTCTTGAAGGCGTAGAACTTGAGCTTGGACTCGAGGACCTTGTAACCTTCTTGGATGTGGTTTGCACAGCTGTTGCACACAGTGAACTGTGGGGTCTCGTTCTTCTTCCCGAATCCAATGATGAACCCAGTCATGTCGAGGTTGAATATCCCGATCGTGGGGCGATTGACATCACTGGTCAACTGGTTGCAGGCGAAGCAAGCCATACGAGTCTGCAACGACTTCGATCCGTCCTCCAAGAGTCTCTTGTAGAGGTCCACGAACTCCTCCATCTCGCCAGGGTAGAGTGATATCCCCTGCGAGGAGTCGAGTGACTTGAAGATTATTGCGCGAGGATAGTCCCTCTTGAGCCCGATCCGTTTCTGCTCCTTCCTGTACTCAAACCAGTTCTCCAGTAGGTAGAAGAAGATCCGGTCGTTTATCTCGGATAGGTTTCGCTCGATCCAGAGATAGTAGGACTTAGCGTAGGACCTGTCGTCCATCTTGGCCAAGGTACTCTTCTTGAGTGCCTTCACTATGTTCTGTTCGATATTGACCGCCTTGACGAACATCTTGTGGAATTCTTTCCCACCGGGCGTACTGAAGTATTTGACCCACAGCTCCCTGTTTTGGATTGTCTCTGGGAAAGTTGCGACAAAGTCTGGGTCCTTGTCGGACTTGTAGTTCTTTACCTTGTCCAGAGAGATATTCATTGTCGGGGAGAGGCTACTTCCGCCCGATCCCATCATTCCACGGAGGTATTCGGGTTCCTTCTCCTGCTGGTATTCCTCAAGCTCGATCGTGAGATCATCCGTGATCGTATCGATGGCGATGGTCAGGATGTACTTACCCGTGTAGGGTTTCTGCGAGGCAATGAGCTGTTCTCTCTCCTCCTTACCTCCAACGACGTGTTCTCCAATCGATTGAAGCATCTTGGTTATCATTCTTTCACCTACATGGTAGTGAGTCCAGTGTCCATGGGGGTACCCAACCCCCCCATTAGGTGCGAGCCGACTGCACTGATTGTACGTACCTATTTTTGTATTAGGTGCTAATTGATATAAGTCCTTAGTAGAGATATCGGAAAAGTTTAATTGTAAAATATTGCATCTACAAACCATATAATAAAATATAATTAATTTATTAACCATGTGCCTAGCAAATTATTCCTAATTCATTTAAATTTAATCAAGGAATCTAGGATTTGTCTCAGTCGGGTTAGAGTAATCTGATAACCTTTCCAATTTCCTGCGTCATAAGAACTACCATCGAACCTAAAGGTCTGTCCACTACGGAAATTCTGCTGTCCGATACGAATTAGATTTGGAGAGTAAAAAGGGGATGGAACAGGGTGATGATCGTACAGTCTGAGAATCATCAGAGGTTTGATTTGCCCTCTATAGACCCTGATTCCGTAAGATATAACCTTTAGTGCCCACTTCCCCTTCTTAATCTGTACTAGGTTGTTATCGTTCTCAACAAGGTTTTTGAAATACTCTGGACAAATGCCAGATGCTAGATTGAATTGTGAGTCGAAATAATAATTGAATAACGTGGCACGAAGAGAACGGGGGGGAGCAAAGACCCAAATATGAAATGTCATTTCCTTATCTTCAATCTTCTTGATAAGTAATCTCTTCTCCTTCCTAGAAAAGGAAGTAAGGTTGTGCATCTTATTTGTGTTCTTGGTGTGCATTTCGAGAGATAGAACGACCTCTTTCGTAGTGGGGGTATCTATTACTTGATCTGCACCATATCTTAGATCAATGGGAGCTAGTGGGATTGAACAGATCTGGCCTAGATCCAAAGTTGTCCAGTTTCCAAATGGGAGCTCAATAGTAAAATCATTTTCTAAGTTCTTTGACCAATTGATGAAGTATTCAAGTTGGGAAAGGGGAAACCAGATACTTCCCAGGGTGTATCCTTGATCTGAGAATGAGATGTTATTCTCCCAATACGGATCAATTAGAAGAGGTGAGGGGTCTGATCCACCACGGATTAGAAGATTTATTCTAACCAACCCCATGGCCCAGATATTAGGGATTATGTAGCGAGCTATTATCATCGAATTCCTTTTCCTCCACTCATAATATCTTGATTTTGAAATATTGAA
>WAMJ01000110.1 GCA_015522385.1 Candidatus Heimdallarchaeota archaeon | reverse complement strand
TTATTAATTTTTACGGTATTTAATCTGCAAGAAAATCTTGGGATATATCCATTTATGGTATTTATCTACAGTTTTTCATTCTCCAAAAGTACCATTGTATCTACTCTTTTCTTCGTGTAGATCTTTTGACTACCGGAATCGAGAGTAAAGCGACCGTGACGAGTAGAAATAGGGGGTAGAAACTGCTTTCCTCTATTGTGGTATCGGAGAGAGTCGTCTCGCTGGTTGTCGTATTTGTCGAAGTGGTGGTTGGGATCTCCTCGCCTTCGGCCAGCCTGTAGATCACGAGGTTGTTCACTGAGACATGACCCTTGGAGTCCGTCGCACGCACGGTGAGTATATGTTCTCCAGTGCTTATCTCTGAGAGGGGTATCCTCACCTTCAGCAGATTGTTGGTGTAGAACTGCTTGAAGAGAACGGGATCGACGGATGCACCGTCGAAGAGGACCTCGATCTGGTCGAATTTAATCTCCTCAGAGGCATCGACAATCGTGTACTTCACGAACCCGTAGAGCTCGTCGTAGGTGAAGTACGTATTGTTTTCTATGTCCGGGGTGATATCTGGACCGTAGTTGTCGACTATTCTGTCCCATCTGAGGTACTCGTCACCGTTGCTGACCTCTAGGGTATGGGGGCCATCGACGTCATATTCTTCTACGATCTGGTAGTCACCGTTCATGAGTGTCTTGACCTCCTTGCTCTCGGTCTCCATGAACTCATTTCCTATCCTCTTGGCGGTGGGCTGGGTTCCTGATCGCACCGTCACCGTTAGCTCGGTGGTAGTCTCTTCTTCTGCGATGAGGTACATCCGATTCTCTGAGGTCAACCACTTGGCGATGTTCTGGGCTAGAACCTTGGAGGTTGAGGTGTCCCCCATGATAGCTTTGTTGCTCAGGATATTGCCAGATGAGGTGACGATCACTCTACCGCCGTCTATCTGGTCGTAGGAAGCGAGGAAGGTCTTGGTACTATCTCCGACTAGTGGGGTGAGGATTGCGTTATCTGCTGCTGCCTTGGCGATATCAAGTGAGAGGAAGTTTCCTGAGATGGATGCTGTTGTTGCCCCTCCGACGATAGAGGAAACATTATTCAGATCCCATCCATTACCTGAGATGTCTGACGAACTCAGGTTCTCATATGGTGTTATACCCCATTCGGAAGTCAGTGGAGTTATTGCACTTGGGTCTCCACCCGCAGTTACTTCACCGTCATCATACATTCCCTGATAACTAATTAGGACGGAACCGCCCCCGTCTACGAACCCCCTGATTGCAGTGATCTCAGAAGGAAGCAGGGGTTGTCCTTGGTAATCATAAATCCCGAGAAGCTCTGGCATCCAGAGGACATCGTAGCTATCAAGTAGAACGGAGGTAATCTCTTGGTTCTCCCGAATGACCTGAATACCCATGTCAACAAAGGTTCTTCTCATGAATTCAGTTTGATAAGCGGTCAAGGCGGTAGATGCGAATCTCTCTCCATCGGTGTGCCTCTCGTCAAATAGAACTTTTCCGACAGGTGCTTCAAGGATCGTGATGGTGAGATTGACCGTCCTCTCTATCCCATCTAGGGAGACGACAATCGAGCCTGAGTACGCTCCAGGAGCAATCCCAGTGGTGTCGATATCAAGTGGTAGGTACTGCGAGAAGGAGTTGTTATCCCATCTGCTCATGTCGAGGCTCAGGATCTGTGATAGATCCCCAGTCATCCTGATATTTAGCTTAGAGGCATTGGACGTAATAACTGTAAACCCATTGACACCCTCATTGATATCAGGGAAGTACCGCAGGTCGAATAGTCCTCCATGATTCGGAGTCACAATTAGTCCCTCTGCGAACCCTCCAGAGGGGTTTTCGCTCTTGATCGAGGTGTACGAGTTGTAGATGTTTACGTCTCCTGCTCCCTTGAGGTAATCCATCTTGCCGTAGTCCATATAGGCTCCCTGTAGAAGAGCTGCTTTGAGTGTCCCCACATTCCACGTGTAGTTCTCTGCATTGAGGGCAGAGATCAATGAGGCTACTGCACCCGCAGTCAAGGGGGATGAAAATGATGTCCCTGAGACTCTACCATAACCCTTTCCCAGAGTAGTGGAGTAGACTGAAGACCCCGGTGCTGCAACATCGGGTTTCATCCCAGGAAGAGCTCCCGGTCCTCTGGAGGAGAAGGAGGTCAGGGATGATCTCTGATCTCGGTTGGTGGCTGCGACGGACACCGGTTCAATGAAGCAGGACGGGCATCCTACTGTCTCCATTCCAGATCCTTCATTTCCAGCTGATGCGATTAACAGCATACCCGCCTCCTCGATTCTCTGTTGGACAATAGCAAAAGGCGCAAAGTACCCACCACCTCCTGAGAAATTAATAATCTTCATCGTCTGGTTCTTGGAGATCATGTAGTCGAAGGCATCGAAGTAGAAGATGTCATCTGGTCCAGTTTCAAAGCTTCTACCATTGCTCCTCATCCTCCACGCTGCGGATATCACAGTCGCATTGAAGGCGTTGCCCTTTGCCAGTGGATCGTCGTCACCAGTCCCGACGATCGTCCCAGACACAGGTGTTCCATGGAAGGGATCCCTCGTACCGAGACCGCTGGACTCAAACCATGTCTGTTCGATGATCCTGCCTTTCAGACCCGGGTGATCTACCTCGACACCGTTGTCCACGACTCCTACTGTGACGTTCTGCCCCGAGTATCCTAGATCCCAGAGCTTGTCAACACCCATAAACGGTGCGTCCTCTAGCGAGTCAAGAGTCATCCTTGTCCCGACCACAGGCGGTATCTGCAAATTCGCTCTGTTCACTGTAGTATCGAATGCAGGACCGATTTCTGACTGGATTTTGCCAATCTCGCCCAACTTGCTTTCAATCAAAACTGCACGAAGGTTGGGAAATGCCTTGATGACATTCGATGATTCGATAAGGTTAACATAGTTTTCCTTAGTGTCTGGGAAGACGATGAATCTTCTAATGATTTCCGAGTTGAACTGGTAGTAATTCGGTGATACGTCTAGTGTGGATTCTTCGTTCTTTGATGCTTGTATCCCCTGTGGTAAGACAGAGACAATCAGTAAAGCCAAGATGAATATGAAAAATCCTCTCTTTTTGTGCATGATGGTTCAATAGTTCAAGCTCTATTAATATTTCCGATTTTCATTTATGGTGAATGTGTTTGGAAATCTCTATCTCTCTGATTTTGCTAGTGATTTTCACACATTCCCCAAGTCCTTGTGATCTTTGGAGTACCTTTGCATCCAATAAGAATATGGCCATCTCAACAGAGTTTATATAGTTTCTCGGGTATATATCTGTTATATGGACTTCATGGCAAAGTTACTTCTTATCGGTGATGGAGCAGTAGGGAAGACCAGTCTCAGGAAAAGATATCTTGGGCATGGATTCAATGCATCCCATCTTATGACCATAGGTGCAGACTTTGCCTCCAAGACGATTGTTCTGGACTCTGGGATTAAATTCGTAGCTCAGATCTGGGATCTCGCAGGGCAGGAACAATTTGCGAGTGTTCGCCAAAGATTCTTTCTTGGCGCCTCTGCCGTTATGCTCGTCTTTGATGTGACAAACCGGGACACATTCTTCAACATTCCCAACTGGTTACAGGAACTTTTCTCCGCGACTAATAACGCCAAGGTCCCAATTATTCTTGTCGGTAACAAAGTCGATCTGGAGGATCACAGGGTGGTGAGAAAAGAGGATGCAGAGAAGTATCTTCAGCTACTGCGGTCGAGCCCATTCTTCTCAGATATCCCGATGGCTTACATCGAGACATCAGCTAAGGACGGTACGAACGTGGAAGACGCATTTCAATGGTTGGCCAAGACCCTTGTTGAGAGTGATGTCATCCATAAACCAAGAGC
>WAMJ01000109.1 GCA_015522385.1 Candidatus Heimdallarchaeota archaeon | reverse complement strand
GCGGTGATGTTCACGAAGTAGACCACACTGTAAGAAACTTCGAGATCACCACTGGGGGGAGTGACGTCCCAGATCAGCGAGATCGACTGGTTGTTCACGATTCCGAGGGAGTTGTTGATGCTGAAGTACGCTTCCTGGTCACCCGTGGAGTTGAATTCGAGCAGTACCTTGTTCTCGTCAATCAGCAGGGTCTTGTTCCAGTCCTTCGCATACAGGGTTATGTCCGTCACCTGCACCTCGTCAACAACGTTCATGACCTCGTAATCCAGTACTATACTATCCTCCGAGGTCACGATGGGGGTGTCGAACCTCAGGTACGACCTGCCGTCGAAGAGCGTGATCACGTACTGCTCGATGACCTCGGTCGTGGATCTCAGGTTATCGGTCATCGAGATCGTGAAATACATCCCTTCCGAGACCTCCGAGGTCATATTGTAGATCACAATGTTGCCGTCGACCGCCCGGGTCACCTCCAGCGGGATCTCCACGTCGGAGCTGTAGTTCTCTGTTGCCTTGAATGAGAAACTCACGTTGGCCTCATTCTCGACAGTGAGTGTGTAGTTCAGGGACTCACCGGTGCCGAAGGTGCGCGTGTCGTTGTACCGACCGTACTTCTGGACGGAGTAGTTAAATCCGTTGTTCAAACGCTGGAAGTCTGGGACGATCGAGGTCTCGGTCTGCCCCATGAACCCGTAGCTGCTGTTGAGCGTGATGTAGACGTAGCGGGTCCTCAGGGTGTACGCTACCCCGAATGTGTACGTGACCTCCGATCCCTCTGTCTTGGAGTCCAGTAGTACAGCGGGAATCTCCTCGTTCACCCCAGTGACCGTTTCATAAAATGCCGTAAGGAGGACGACGCTGGGTATTGGGCTGTCGGTGTATCCTCTGATCGTGATGTTGATGTCTACTGTCTGCCCCAAGGCGACAGTCCATTCACCTGAATTCGATAGATCAAGACTGGCATTGTGTGAGGCTATTGATGGAGCAGGAGTTCCGACCTCCCTGATCCAATGACCGGTGTATCCATTTGAATCCGCATATCCCTCTGCAGTCCTGACACCTCCCGAGTGGGAGTACGCCCTGAACGAGACTGTGTGCGGTACGGTGTAAATCAGACGGTAGCGGGCAGTGTCCCCGTCCGTCGAGACCAGCGTGGCAGCGAGAACTTCCCCCGAGGAGAAGCTGATGTTCAGACCCTCCTCACCCCTGTACGCATCGTACTCGATGATCACGCTCGTGCCCCGTGAAACGATGGAGGAGGAGAGCAAGATCAATTTGGGTTGGGGCGTGGACTGAGCGGGAGTTGGGAGGAGGATCATGGATGTGATGATCAGGGTAATGAGGAGTCGTCCCATGAAAACCATCGACCCCGGAATCATATTTAAGCCTTACCCAGAAGGATTGTCCGTGCAGATCATCCCCCATTCTATTCGGGGTAGAATAGCTTATCCTCGATAGGTACCAATAATCTCATATCCGCAGCCAGCAAGTACGTACCGTAAGATGCTATCACTGCGGTGAGGATGCGGTGTATACACTAAGGACGGATGACGATATCTCCCCCGTCTGCGAGGACTACACCAAGGTTCTGTCTCCTAGGGAGAGGCTCACACCAGTGACCACCACGGAGATGAGTTGTCCCTGAGGACATGTGGCTAACCCGGTGTACTACCGGGATCTGCACCAGATGATATGGACTCACATGTAGTCAAGTATTGAGATCCACCAAGGGTGAGGGACGAAGTCTATAATCTGTTAGGAATACCATGACTAGATGCCATCCACAGGTACTCAAAAGAGAGTTCAATAATAAACGAGCCGGGTGGGATTTGAACCCACGACATCCAACTTAGAAGGCTGGCGTTCTATCCATGCTGAGCTACCGGCTCATTTGTCCATCTTACTGAGTCCTTCAGAGGCCTCATGGACGGAGAGTTTTCTGGAAATCTCCCACTATAGTCTCATGCACCAGAGAGGTAATTAAAGTTTGAGAAATATTCTCACCGATTTCCCTTATACTGGGTTCCTAACCGGTGGGCTGTACTTGAGGATAAATGCCTTGATCCTGTCCTTGAGGGTCTCGAAGTCCGCACAGTCGATGATGGCATGAGGGGCGTGCGGGACGACCCACTGCTCGACGACATCGCTTTCAGCCTTTTCCTTTATGATGTCAAGGACAACAGGTTCCGCGAACTCGTCTTGGTCTCCGATCATTGCGAGGATGGGTGCAGTGACCATGGGGAGCCTCCTATTGGCCATCTCTATCATGTCGATGAGGTTGGCGACGGCGGAGAGGGGGTGCCTCTCGTAGATCTTGAAACCGTGTCTTTCGACCTGCTCCACCGCCTTCCTGTCGGTAGGCCAGTACTTGACGAGCTTTGACACGGGTCTGAGCATGAAGTTCACCCGGTAGAGTGCCTTGTCCCTGAGCTTGATGGGGGGAGACATGAAGACCAGTGATTTGACATCGTAGATGGATGCGAGAATGATTGCAATGAGTGAACCGAGAGAGTGGGCGACTATAACGATCTCGTCACACTCCTCCCGGAGCTCAATAAATCTGTTACGGACGCTGAGGTACCAATCGACGAGGGTGGTTGTGGCGAAGTGGGCCGTCGATGTTCCGTGTCCAGCAATTCGTGCAGTCTTTACTACATATCCGAGTTCCCCGAGCTTCTCGACAAATCCATTGAATATATCAGGGGCTGCCCCAAAGCCGTGAACGAGAAGTATACCTGTCCTGCAGTCACCTCCAGGGTGGTAGTACTGCTCGATGGCGTAAGGCTTGACCGAGTCGTCGACTGCATCTGGCCAGAATGACTGGAACACCGCATAGAAAGGTTCAATTATCACGTTGGCAAAGCTCTTCATCATCTTATAACCCTGCTTCCAAGTATACTTGATGTAGTCCTTGGCCGAGGGTCCTGGAGGTGATTCTATCTCTGGAAAGTGCTTATGCTCACTCAGATACTTGTTCCTCCTCTAGGTGGATGATCTCCTCGAGTACGGTGAGCTCTGACTTCTTCTCCCTACCGATGAAGGTGACGATCGGGAGGATGATGAAGAGCACCGTTATGATGATGATAGGATAGAAGCTCCAAGACAGTCCGAGGAATATAGTCTTCTCGGCTCCTGCGTACCAGTCGATGGAGGCGAGGAAGAAGTCGAGAAGTGTAAAGAAGAAGGGGACGATAATCCAGACATCATCCGACCTGTAGGTGAGAGCCAGACCAAGTAGGTACATGAGCCAGATGCCCGAAATTGCCCAGATGCTCCATGGGAAGATGTCTGGGTAGTAGTCTCTGATCGCAAGGTCGATGGCGTAGAGCATGACGGAAAGAAAGATCAAGTTCAGCGGTGCCACCCACCACTTGAATGTAGGCTTACCCCTCGTGACAACCTGCACGGGTGTATCAGGATCAATTTGATTGAGGCAGTTGGGACAGGTAATGATCTTCTTCTCAGACATCTATGTAAAAGATAGCTAGAGCTCTATTTATGGCTTTCATTTCAAAACTCACATCATGATGAATCACGAGGTAGAAGTCATACGTCGAATGAGAAGGAGTCCCTCTCCCTGTCCATTGGCTTGATCTTTCGACGCTTTTCGAGGATGCGGAATACCTCGTCGAGGTCCTCATCCGGGAGAGATGACCATTCCTGTCCGAAGTTCCTGAACTCCGTCTTGGTGATGAGGTACTCTGTGTCCAGTCCTCTGTCCAGCACGTACTTCAGGAGCATATCAGCAAACTCCTCAAGCGTCTTGTAGTAGATCCTCGCTCTGAGCTTGGCGTCATCAAGCCACTTGGCCAGCTCCTTAGCGACCAAGTAGTCGATGAGAATCTGCATCTGCTCGAGGGACAGCGTCTTCCCGTTCGAGCTATTCCTGAAGGGTTCGAGCTGCCTGAGTTGCTCGATTGCTACGATGTGCGAGATGGTAGTCCGCGAGTAGAGAAGCACGAGGTCGCCCCATTTCTGGAGCCACGATTCCCTCATCTTCTCATTCTTCGGGATGATGTACATGAATGGCTTCTTCGTCCAGTCGGGAACCTGCTTGACAAAGAGCTGATAGGGATCCTCCTTGACGACGGGCTTCATTACAGCTCGGGGTTGTGTGACCACGGGCTCGACATCTAGGGTCTCAAGCTCCTTCTCGATGTCCTCCAGCCTGTTGTCAATCTCCTTGGTATCGACATGCTCTGTTCTAGCCTCTCTCTCCCCAGGTATCCTCTCGTCCCGGTGTATCTGCTCTTCCGACATCTTATCCAGCTCCGTACTCCTCCTCCCACACCTCGAATCTCTGCAGTTCGTCCTCACTGACTGAGGGGTTGATGTTCGCCAGTGCGTCGAGGTAGTCCTGCATCCTCACGGGGCGTGCCTTTATGCTGTCGTCATCGAGGGCCCCCATCTTGTCCAGCTCCCTCACCGGGGCAAATATCGCCTCCCGGCAGACATTGGCTATGTCCGAGCCCGAGAAGCCCTCCGTTAGTCGAGCGAGCTCGTTGAAGTCCACATCGTCTTCAAGCGCTATACCCTTGCTGTTGATCTCGAAGACCTTGGCCCTGGCCTCGAAGTCAGGAACGGGTACGTAGATCCTCCGCTCGAACCTTCTCCGGAAGGCAGAATCGATCTCCCAGGGTATGTTGGTCGCCCCGATGGTCACGATACGATCAGACTTGGTCGAACCCAGTCCCTCCATACTCGTCAGGAGCTGTGTCTTCACCCGCCTCATGGAGTCGTGCTCGCTCCCCGAACCCCTGGCCTGCATGAGGGCGTCGACCTCGTCGATGAAGATGATGGACGGTTGTCTCTCGCGGGCGACCTCGTAAAGTAGCTTCACAAGCTTCTCGGACTCACCGAGGTACTTGCTGACAAGGGAGGCAGCTGAGATGTTGAAGAACGTGGCCTCCACGTCACCCGCTGTGGCCTTTGCTATCATCGTCTTTCCACAACCCGGCGGCCCGAAGAGCAGGATACCCTTCCACGGTTTCCTCGCCCCTGTAAAGAGGTCAGGACGCTTGAGCGGCAGGATGATTGCCTCCCGGAGAGCCTTCTTGACATCGTTGAGCCCCGCCACCATATCGAGGCTGACCCCAAGATCCACGTTGACTATGGTCTCCTCGATTACTTTGTAGAGCTCGGACTTGTCCTTGGACTCCTTCGTCTCCTTTTCGTCAGACTCCTTGTCCTTCCCCTCAAGCTTGGATCTGATCTCCTTGACTCGGGCGGCATATCCCGCTGCGGCCTTTTTGTACGAATTTTTCGCCTTCTCGTGCTTGGTGATCTTGATGAGAGAAATCAGCTTCTCGGCCGCGTCGAGGTAATACCTCATGGCCTCCTCGTATTCCTTGTTACTGTCTGCCTCAACCGCTTTGGCCGCTATTTGACGAACCTTCCTGTGAAGCTCGTCTGGAGTGACCACTTCGTCCCTGAACATATCTACGTATCAATTCTGTACTCGTCAGGTAAAAAAAGATACCTCAAAGACCACAAAAAAATGTCAGCAGATGGGACATGAGGATTGGCGGATCCGGAGTTAATCAAGGAGGTGACCCGTCATTTCTCTTTTAGGATGAGAGAATGTTTATTAGTTGTGTGTTGTAAACATAATTTGGAGATAACACGTGGTTCGAGATCTTATCGGATGGTTGACATCCAGCAAGAAGAAAGGAAGAGCCTCCCGGAGTCCTAAGACCAATCTCAGGATTGTCGCTCGAAAGCTCGGAAGAGAGCAGCGCAAGCTGGAGAGCAAGACCAAGGACGCCGAGAAGAAGATTACAGACGCTCTCAGAAGAGGTGACATGGCCTCGGCCAAGATGTACACCAAGGATCTGGTCAGGACGAGGAAGTGGATACGAAACTACCACTCGCTGAACTCCAAGATCGAGACACTGGTGATGAGGCTCGACAGGGCAGAGGCCATGCAGTCACTCGCGGGTGAGATGAAGAACGTCACTGCCACTCTGGCTCAGGTCAGCAAGACGATCGGGATGGCGGACATGGCAGGCGTCATCGACGATCTCGAGGCCTCTATCATGGAGATCGACGAGGTGGGAGATACCCTGGACGAGTCCATGGAGGGGATGTTCGAAGACGACATCGACGACTCCGAAGTCGATCAGGTCCTCGCCGACATCGGTGAGCAGATAGGAGTCTCAGCTACATCCGACCTCCCAGCACCACTGGTTAGCGGGAAGGTGAAGGACGAGACGGTTGACAATCTGGAGGAAGAGATCGCACGGCTACGCCGCAGCGAGTAGGAAGTGATAATATGGGATTTTTCGGAAAATTAAAACAGTGGCTCTTCGGAACCTCCGGAGGGAGTGAAGAGCAGAAGAAAGCACAAGCGGTGAAGAGCGTGAAGGACCTCATCGCCAAACAGGAGCAGATGAGCAAGAAGTACCAGAATGAGATGGTCACCTTCAAGCAGAAGGCCAAGCAGTTCATGGCAGCCAACAACAAGAACGCAGCTCGACAAGCTCTCAAACAGTCCAAGATCGCTGAGACGAGGTACGTCAGGGCTCTCAACACCAAGGAGAACCTGACAGCACGTCTCAGGGCACTTGAAGATGCCTCCGACCTCAAGGAGACCGCCGAGATCTTCGGATCTATACAGGGCATCATCACCGAGGAGACCGTCGACCTCGACGCAGGGACATTCGACGAGCTCCAGGGTGAGTTTGAGGAACAGCTCGACGTCATCAGCATGGCCAACGAAGCCCTTGCAGATACCTCGGGCATCAGCGAGATCGACATGGCAGACCTCGACGAGGAGCTCGACATCATGGCAACAGAGGCAGAGCTCAACCGATCGGGACCGCTGCCGACTGCCGAGACCAGCGATATCGAGGTCGAGCACACCGAGACCGAGGAGAAGACCGAGGAAAAGGACGATCTCGACAAGGAGCTGGAGGGACTGCTCGACTCCGTAAATGACTAACCCTGAATCTTCACCTAGAATATCTAATTCATAAAATTATGAATCAACAAATTGTAACCCTTGAATACTCAGAGCAGGCATAACTATAATCCCTGAAAATATCTTACTCGGTACACCAGGGATGAACACCCTCCCAGATCAGTCAGATCTATAAACTCCCAATTCAACTGGTTGTAACCAATTTTATACCCAATTCCAGAACCCATAATAAAACACCAAAACGAGCACATAATCAAGACCCATCCCGTAAGCCTTCTATATCCATACATCATCGCCCGTATGTGAGCTTCGGAATCGTTACGGACTCCTCCGCAGATATGCACCCAAGCATCGCCAAGGAGGTCATAGCCGTGAACAACGGAATCATCATCGACGGAGTGGAGAGGATAGAAGGCGAGGACATCACCAGAGAGGAACTCATAGACATCCTAAACAAAGGAGCCTTCGCAACCACCACTCAGGCCAGCCCCTCGCGATTCAAAGCAGCTTACGAGAAAGCAACCAAGGAATACGACAAGGTGCTCTCAATCCACGTAGGGAGCAAGCTCAGCGGTGTACTGAACAACGCTAACAGCACCTCAAAACTATTCGGAGACAGAATCACAATATTTGACTCTCAGTCAGTGTCAATAGGAACAACATACCTCATAAAACTGGCAATATCCCTCAGAGAACGCGGATACTCACTACAAGAGACAGTCAACATACTCCAACAAGCAAGAGGAAAAGCAATAATCAGAGTAATCACCAGGGACACAGACTACCTCGCAAGAAGCGGAAGAGTAACCGGCACCAAATTTACCCTCGTCAAACTCCTCAGACTAAAACCAATAATCGCCGTCGAGGACGGACTCGTCATTCAAAAAGGTGTAGGAATAGGAATACCAAGAACTATCAAGAAAATAACCAGAGAACTCACTCAAGAATACCCACCAGAATCAAAACCGTTCATCATCCTCGGAAATGTACAGGCCAACGAATACTTCGACGGATTCAAGAAACAAATACTCAGAAGGTACAACCCGTCAGAATACCTAGAGACAGGACTGGCAGGTGTAATCATCGCCCACCTCGGACCATACGCTCTCGGAGGAATGTTCGCTCCTTCACTCGAAAGCTATCTGGACGAAAATCAATAAGAAATAATGTGAACATCCCTGATTTTGATGCACTAGCTTTCGATAGTAACGAACTAGGGGGGTTAGTAGATAATGCAAATGTTAGATATAGATACCTGTCAGACCTTAGGGATAGATTCTTCGACGCAGATAGAAGAAGAGATGCGATCATCAAAGAGATAAATGAAAGAACTAGATTCATCGATTTCTATCTCTACTCTCTTGATATCTTTGGGGATTTCCTACAAACATAAATCCAGATTATTATGAGTTATTGACTAAGAAATATATGTCAGTGGGGAGACTCGAACTCCCGACCTCTTGATTCCCCAGTAGAACTGGGATCTTGCCTTTTCTCACTTATGAGTCAAGCGCTCTAACCAGCTGAGCTACACTGACAACGGCTGCAAAATAAATTGCTTCCGACTCTCCTTCACATGTTGAGAATATATTAGTTACCATAGGATTCCGTAGAGGTTCACATAGGTAATTTCTTGTGGATTTCGTTTTGGGAGGCGGTAGAGTGCTTAATTGGCTGGGGCATATTGAGTAATCATTGAAGTCCATATTTCGTAGAGTGACGGCGTCCTCAGAGCGTAGTGTAATTCCAGCTATCCACAAGGGTAATCATATAATTCCATATGGTCATTAACGTGGAGTCGATAGGTCTTCGTATTGTTATTAATTTCGCGACATTGATAACATATTCAGATCGTGGTTGGGAATTATATGGAGAGCTCTTGTCTGGTTATTCTTCCAGTTCTCCTCATTCAGGTGAGGATTGAGATATCGACGTATAGTGGTGTCCTCGATGGCATTCGTGTGGGATTTTTGAGGTTGAGTTCATCAGACTGGCAGATTAGGAACGGTATTGTGTTTGTCACGATTGTGGCGTCGTTGCTTCTTCTGATGTTCTGGGGTCGGAGCAGGTTGGTGATCTGGCCCTATCTTCTACTGTCGTTTGCGATAGTTGTCCTGTTTGCGGGATGGGATCTGACTGGAGATTACTACCTCTGGGAGGTCGTTGGGAAGCCAGTCTCGGGGGTGTTAAACGTCGTCTCGTTGTTTTTGGTACTTCAGGAGCTCAGGTTTGTGAGCAACAGGGTGCTCTATGTGTCATTGTCGTTGATTTTACTGTCGCCGCTTCTCATGATGGAGGTCTTGGTTTATTTCGTTGGCGGTGTCGGAAATGACCAGATGGGTCTCCCATTGTCGGTGTCGAATTACTCCTGCTTCTTATTGGAATTGGTAGTGTTCTGTCAGACAACCTGCTGAGAACCGTACACACATTAGGGGTATGGAAGTCTGAGAATTATCCCCTGATTGCCCTTTTTGGTTATGGTCTAGCACTGCGGATGTATGACTCCCTGCTAGAGTTGGATTCGACGGTGATGAATGGTCATGGTTTCTCTTCTCTGTCCTCCTCGTGTTTTTCCTGAGTCCCATTATCCTGAGGGTCGATTCCAAGTACTGGTATCTACTTTCAGCGATATTGGTATTAGGGCTTGCAGTTGTTCCCGAAAGTATTCTTCCTTATGCCTCAATTATTTTTATAAGCTTGATTTTAGCAATTACGCTGATGCTGATCATCATGGATAATTTTTGGGTAAGTCTACTGTCGATGCCACTGTTCATCGCTGGCATTATTTCCATGAGCCTTATTGAATTGATCTACGTTGACCCACAGGGATATTTAGACTATTTAGAGTACTTTGCGGGCGTGGTACAATTCAATAAAGATCTCCTGTGATTCCTCTCGTGGATCATTGTACTTGCATGGACTCAATTGCTGACATTAGTGGATAAAACCATAAGGGTTAAGCAGATAGAAGCTCATCGCCCATCAGTAGCTCCTCTGCCCTGACCATATCGTCCCTCGTCAGGTGGTCCTCCGCGACGTAGGGTATTCTGGAGTTCACGAGGTCGATGACCCTCTCCAACCTCTCTGAGCTCCGGGGCCTTTCCTGCATGTTCAGACCACGTACTGCAAAGAGCAGTTCGAGTGCCACGAGTTTGCGGGCCAGACCCAGCACGGTGTACAGCTTGGTGGCGGAGTTCATACCCATAGAGACGTGGTCTTCCTGAGAGCCAGAGGTGGGTGTGTTGTCCGTCACTGCGGGGTGAGCGAGCACCCTCATCCGGTTGAGGATAGCAGCGGCGGTGTAGTGAGCGATCATATATCCAGACTCCACACCAGGGTCTGAGGCGAGGAACGCTGGGAGTTCCTTGGTGGCAGGATGCACCAGTCTGTCCAGCCTTCTCTCCGTGATATTTCCTAGCTCCACCAGTGCCATATTGACGGTCTCGATCGGCAGTGCAAGGGGCTCTGCGTGGAAGTTCCCTCCCGAGATGACCTCGGCGCTGTCCGGGAAGATCAACGGATTGTCCGTCACGGCGTTGACCTCGCGGGAGACCACTGTCTCGAGGTACTCTACCGCATCGAGGATCGCTCCGTTGACCTGTGGGATACAGCGGAGGACGTACGGATCCTGGACTTTGTGGTCGACCAGTGGATCGTGGTGCGACTCGAGAATGAGGGAGCCTTGGAGAAGGTCGCGCATCTTCCGTGCTATTTCCTGCTGTCCTCTCTGCTTGCGAAGCTCGTGGATGCGGGGATCGAACGCGGCGTCAGTCCCCCGGAGTGCCTCGATGGTCAGGGCGGAGGCCACCGCGGACTGGTCGAGAAGCTTCCTTACGTCCCTGAGTATGTGGAGAGCGTATGCGGTGATGAAGTGTGTGCCGTTGATCAGGGCCAGACCCTCCTTGGCCTCGAGGACTACCGGTTCCAGCCCATTCTCCTGCAGGATCTCGACAGTTGGACGACCGTCACCATGCACCTCCCCCTCGCCGATGAGAACGAGGGCCACGTGGGCGAGCGGTGCCAGATCACCGGACGCACCGAGGCTACCGAGCTGGTAGCTTACGGGTACAATGTCCTTACGGATTAGGTCCACCAGAAGCTGGAGTGTTCGTCTGCGAATTCCCGAGTGTCCCTTGGCCAGCGAGTTGGCCAGCAATTTCATAGCGGTCTTCGTGACCTCCCGTGGGATGACCTCCCCCATGCCTGCTGCGTGCGAACGGATGAGGTTGACCTGTAGCTGTCCCAGCTTGTCCCGGTCTATCCACCGGTTGGCGAGCTGGCCGAACCCTGTGCTGACCCCATAGATCGGTCTCTCCTCTCCGATGAGGTGATCGAGTGAACGTCTGCAAAGTTCCACTCTCTCCCAGTTCCTCATCTCCGGCTCGGCCGAGAGTATGCCGTACATTGATTCGGAGTCCAGCTCCGCTCCCAATTCGAATGTATCCACGTGTTCAGGGAGTGAGGGAGCAGATAAAAGCTTAGTTATTCAGTGTCGGCTTGATCTTCCGTCCGGATCTTCCATCTTGATTGTATGAGCAAAGCTCTGGCAGGACTGTTGTCCCAAGAACATGAGCTCGACGGAATGTATTGTGCAAGGGATACCATCCAAGCCGAATCTTAGCGATATATGGGCAAAGTGGGAGATGAATTATGCGGTCCTAAAGATAAGTAAAGTTGTAATATGTTTCTGACGACTAGACCTACTCACCATGCTTTACCTGTCTAATAATCCAAGCTAAGGATCCAAGCTATGGACTCCAACTTAGATCCAACGGTCTCTTCATGACGTATGCTACTGCTCCAGCTCCCAGTAATATCCCTGAATAGAACAGGAAAATTCCCCTAATCCCTGTTGCTCGATCTAAGGATGGAAGACCTATGGCAAGCACAAATTGCAGTATAACCGTCAAGATAAATCCCAAGATGGAGATAATCAGTACATCATTATCGGAGCCGCTGGTAAGGATATAGACCAGCATGAACTGGGCGATGTAGTAGACTACTGGGTCGCTATAGTTCACAACCAAACCAAATGAGGGGAGGGCCACGAGTAGAACCATGAACGCCGCGATCAAGTACCAGTAGTCTGATACTCCTTGTCTGACTAGTAGAAAGACCGCTACAATGACCAAGGGCACAAAGAGCAGTACCGATATAGAAGAATAGCCCACAATGCCTGTCAATGCACTATAGTTCATCAAAATGGTGGACATGGAGACCACCGGTACTAAGAGAACTGCCAAGGGATAGTTTCTCCTCCTATTCTCCCTCCAGACAGGTGGTTCACTGACTATGGTGTTGAACAAGAAGACCGCACCTGTGATAATCAGGAGCACACTAATAGACAGGGCGATATATACATTCACGAAGACATTCCAGAAAATAAGAGTGGATAATGGCGTTCTCCACGCCACTGAGATATCCATCATGGCTATCATCCACAGGATATAGAGATGTCTGTTCCGTCTGACGTTCCTCAGTTCGAGATAGAACGAGAACAGTGAATAGGATCTCGCACCGACGTTCAAGATCACAACAAAGATAGAAAGAACTGAGGCATTAGTGAGAAGAATGGCTAAAATACCAATGAGGCTAATCACAACAAGTAAACCTTGGATCTGCACAGTGATCTTCCTTGATCTCCTCATGATGAAGTAAGGGACAACGAATAGCAGAGCTGGTAGATTGAGGAGCAAGGAGGTCATATATACAGAACCTCCGAGACCAACTAGATAACCGATATACCTATTCGCTATCGTACCTATTAAGATCTGTGCTGACAAGAAGAGCAACGATGCCACTGCAAAGGTAGGTCTCTCCACATCTCTCTCTACGACACTATCGGGATAGAGGGAGTCCATATGTAATGAAAAGTGGATAGATTCTTAAATTATTCGTGCTCTGACTAGACTGATATCTACAATGAATATCCTTTTTGAACAGAGAATTACATCTAGTAGACATTATCGAATTCCCCACTTGACGTTCTTTATTCTCGCATTCTAGCTCATTACCAACTTTGAACATTGATCGGCTTCTTGAGCAGGAGGGCAACTACCCATGCTGTACTACTCTGACGAACCACCTCCCAGAGATCGACAGGCAGGAACCACCGAGGACAACATATCAGATATCAAGTCGTTCTTCAGAAAGACTCAAGTCCCAGTCGTTTTATCTCCTCTTGACATGTTCAAACTTTAGGAGAACAGCTACTGAATCGCCTCAGATATCGTGAGGGAAACTCGGAAGTACGGGTCTGCGAGTGTAGTAATTGATGCCTCAACAGGGAGAATTCCTGTTAAACTTGCGCTCATAAGGGGAGCGGAGCTCGCTCACAAGATAATCAAACTACCCATTACGGTGGCTATGAGACCTCAAGGTGCTGAGATGATCACCTACAGGATGACAGAGCATTCCGTCACTGAACCAAAACTCGTAGAACTCCTTGAATTCCTGCAGAAGAACAAGAAGATGAGCCAGACCGCTATCACTTTAAGACTGGGATGGAGTGGTCAACCCGAGGTCTCCCGAGCTATGAGGAAGCTCAGGGAGGCTGAGCTTGTAGAAGGGTTTGCCTTAACCTCCCAAGGAGGTCTCGTGGTCAAGTACCTGTCGGATTTGGTAACCCTGAAAGGCCAAGAGGGCAAGTAGGTACAAATCTGCATTGGTCATTTCCAAGAAAGCATCAAGGTTAGAGAGCCTTGTGGTAGATGTGTCCCAATAAACACTTTATGTTAGCTGGAGAATTCCCGGAGACAATAAAACAGGTAATAGGTGAACAGAATAGTCACTTTCTGGTAATGAAAAAACGCCCCCGAACGGATTTGAACCGTCGACCTTCCGATTAACAGTCGGATGCTATACCGAGCTAAGCTACGGAGGCAATTCTACACCGATTTTTCACCGGTTAAGAGCGGTGCAGGTTCCCGTTAAGGAAGCACCAAACTACCTACGACTACAAGGTATTAAAATTTTAGTGGTAGGTGTCGCGAAGAATCGGCAGGGAGTCCTGAGAAAAGGGTATGGCAGAAGATTAATCCACCAGATGGATTTGATACCACTCACGACATTTGACCCAATGGGGGCAGATGTAGAACGGTGGATCCTTGGCTAATCCTACACGTTCTAGGGTCAATGGATAAATAGATGAGACAGAGTAGGCATCTGATGAAGTTGTATCGCTCTGGATTTCTCATAAGATCCATTCCACATAGGAGGTGGGCTGTGTGAGGGTTGACATCTCCGAGCTCAGTCCTTCCCAGCTCTACATCAGCAAGCTAAAACTCAGGCGTGTTCAGGAGCTGATTGATAGTGGTGAGGATCTACCCCCTGTCCCGGTGAAGCAGATGGATGGTCACATGATGATGACGGACGGGCACACGAGAGCGGTCGCTCTATACCTCAGGGGGGAGGATACCATAGAGGTCGAGTGGGAGGACGAGGATCTCGACTGGGACGAGTATGAGGTATGTCTTCGATGGTGCAACGAGGAGGGGGTTCTTGGGGTTGCAGAGTTGGCTGAACGGATTATTCCCCACGATGAGTACGAGGTTCTCTGGCTGGGTCGCTGCCAAAGGATGCGCAAGGATATGGGCAAGGAGCCTTAGCACAGAGTGGTTTCGGGTACGTGACAGTGTTCCATATCCATTCTGTCATCAGATCAGCCTAGAGTGCCGAACAATCTTCATCATGTCGGTGATGATCTCGGCGAACTCCTCTTGGTACTTCACGTAGTCGGTGGGGCTGACGGGTTGGAAGGGTTCCTTCCTGCCGACAAGGAGGGTATAGAGACTCCTCATCTGCTTCAGCTGCTCTTTCAGTTTCTCGATATTTGACTTCTTGGCAAAGTAGACGGCCGAGAGACCTGAGAGGTTTGCCATCTCAAGGGCCATCTTCTCGCTTATGGTCTCTATGGTCTGGGGATTGTATTTGGATCGGATGTGGAACATGTCGAGGAACTCGTTGTAGGTATGGGAGATCTTGAGAATCTCATCGATTACCTTGTCCCGGTGCTTGTTCCTCAGCCTCCCGAGCTCGTATGCTCTCACTCCCCGGATCAGGGAGAACGATGCAATGAGGGTTATGGTCAAGGGTACAGCGAGATTCCTCAGGTAGATCTCGCCCTCTCTCATCAGTATCGCCAGCAGTTCATCTGTGGTCATAGGTTATTTGGGACACGCAAGCTATAAATTATGAGTATCGGCCCAATTATTTTCGGGGATGAATGTGGTCTACTTCTCGAATCTAACGATACCTGTAAGAAAAATCTATTTCTAACGCACAATGGATTTCTCAGGAAGTACACTGGTAAATACAGGCGTGGAAAGATTTAATGACAAGTAAATTTTATTAAACCATCATTTAGTTTTGTTTCTAAAATTAAGTGTAAAAATCCAAATATTTAAAAGTGTTGAAAAATAATCGCCAGTTATAAGGCAATGTATTTGAAGCAATTAACACATAGTATTTTTGCCTTCATAGTGATTGCACTAGTAGCTTTCCTTCCCGCATCTGCGAAGGAGTTGGATGTAATTATCGGCTAGGATTTTACTCGGTACCAGAGTCCCAATTCACTGGAGTTTTCGAACATTACGATCAAGTTCACCAGCTACAGTCCATGGACTGTAAGTTCAATGAACGCTTCGGAGGACATTAATGGTGTTTGGATAGAGTGGCAGATCATCAATGGAACATTCGACACTCTCTATCCAGTATACTCTGAAATGTTCTATCTTGAGAATCTAAGCAGGTGGTAGTACAATAATGATTCACGTGTTCTATATGAAATTCAGCAAGGGAACCCAAACGGAGCATGGAGTTCAGTTCTGGCATTCACTGTATTCGACTCATCAGTGTGGGTGAAGGACTACTGGGACATAACAGATTATCTCTACGTCAATGCGACACAACCATCCGCAGAGGACTACAGGCGTGATTTCCAAAATTCAAGGACATTAGTAGCTGGGAATAATTCTTTCGTGCAGGATCTTGTCTATCTACGGGATAATTCTACGCTCATCGCCTAGATGTTCTCGACCTTTATTGACAACGATATCTGGTCAGTAAATTACACTGCACTTGGAGATGAGGTCTATCTCAAGCCCATATTCAGATCATATCAAGGGTAGGAACCAAACAACTCTGAAATCTACGTCAACGGGACAACCTTCCAGAATGGGAGTTTGATCCCACTTTTGAGAAGGAGGTCGAACTAGTAAGAGATGATTTAAAGAGCTCTGATCTGGTCTCCTCTTCTACATTTGAGCAGAGCGATGCAAGCAAGGTAGAAAGCACTCCCTTCCCCTTTGATATCGGAGTGCTGGCACTGGTGCTCCGGGAATCATCCCAATAATCAGAAGAAGGTATAGGGGGCTTTACCGATAATAATTCACTCTTCCTTTATGGAATGGTTATGTCTCTATGAATTGTACACTAATTCATGTATGGGAACTTGACCCTTTGCATTTTCACTTTTCCATCAAGTTGTCTCTCCGCGAGGAATGCGAGTCCTGAAACCGTTCAGTTGTTGACAATGTGATCGGAGCGTTTAAATATTTAATTTTCCCTACACCCATTTGGTGAATTCATGAGAATACGTACCATACGTGGGAAAATTCTGGTATCGATACTCGGAACCCTCATAGTGGGTATTCTCCTGGTCGTCTCGGTTAGCAGTTACATGGTCTTCAACTTCTCCACGGAGAGCGCAGACCAGACATTCGAGGTGATGAAGCAGGAGGAACTCTCGAATCTACAGGTTGTCGCTAAGGACACCTCCCTACTCGTTGACGAGTACATAAAGGGCGTACGGACGGACATAAAGATGGCTTGGGAGTACGCTACGGACCTCTTCAATGGAAGGGTGAACGCCACACCTATCGAGTCCTACTGGGCAGACTCCTCAGTCGATCTCAGAACTCCACCCGGTAAATTCGTTGAGGACTACTACGGACTCGGTCCCGCGTCATGGGACGTGACCACCATCTTCGCCCCGGGGGTCACCACACCAGGTCAGTTCGGCCAGTTCCAGCAGGATCACAGGTCGCTCATAGACACCTCATCCAATCTGGAGTTCATCTTCAAGTCGATCCACGCCTCCAACCCCAACTACATCTGGATCTACATGGGATTCGAGGAGGCGTCCTTCTTCAGGCAGCTCCCATACAACGATATGAGCTGGGCACGAGAGGAGTCGTACAATGTCAAGCAGGAGAACTGGTACACCAAGGCGGTCGCAAAGGATGGTCTGAATACCTTCCTTGATCTGGATCCAGAGTCGGGTCTCGTCCTGACATCCTCCATGCCCGTGAAGTACGACAACGGAACCCTTGTCGGGGTGATCTCTATCGACCTCCCTCTGGGCGCAGTTCAGGAGGCTATCCTCGGAGCGACGGTATTGCAGAACGGCTATTCCTTCCTCACGGACACGGATGGAAACATCATGATGCACCCCGCGCTGGTGGACGATGCCGGGCTTTTTGGAACATCGGTCAATGACCTCGAGTCCACAGCTTTCAGCACCGTACTCTCGACCTCGAAGTCGGAGAATGGACAGTCGACGTACATAAAGTCCGGGAAACTATGGTACGCCTCGTACGAGGAGGTCGATAGCGGCTTCATCCTGTTCACCGTGGTTCCAGAGTCCGACATTCTGCAGCCAGCCCAGAGCATAAGGGACAGGATATTCTTAGAGTTTTGGACAGGGATGCTGCTCTTCTTAGTCCTCGTCGTACTACTTGCTACCATGATCGTCCTCGTCGCACGCTGGATATCTGACAGGATTGTCGACCCTGTGAACGAACTCAACGAGGTCTGCCAGCAGATCACAAGAGGTGACCTCAGCAGGGATCTCATGGGGCAGGGAGGAAGCTCAGCAGAGGTATCCATGCTCTATGACACCTTCTCAGGTCTCGTCACCACACTCAGGTTCGGGAACGAGGAGTACTATGCGGGGAACCTCAATCGTGCAATGGACAACTACCAGAAAGCTCTTGACCTTTTCCGGACACTCAAGAACAGGAAGGGAGAGGGGATCTGCCTGAACAACATCGGTAATATCCACAGGGCACTGGGTAACCTCAAGGACGCAAATGCTGCATACAGGGAGTCCATCAGCATTGCAGAGGAACTTCTTGAGAACGCAGATGAAGCCGACAGGATAGACCTCACTGTATCCCTCGCATCCCGGTACAACAACATTGGACTCCTCTTTAGGGACATTGAGCAGTACGACAGAGCCGAGGAGTACATCAACAAGGCTCTTGACCTCGACAGACAGGTTGACAACTCCAAAGGATTTGCATCCCGCTACGGAAATCTAGGGACTATTGCCCTACAGAGAGGAGACCTCAAGAGGGCAAAAACTCTCTTCGACGAGGAGATGTCGATTGCCACATCACTGGGGAGCGACCGAGCCCTTGCCTACGCACGATTCAATCAGGGGATGTACCACCGAGCTACTGGAGCGACAGATCTGGCAATTGAGGACTTCATGCAGGCGGTCAAGCTCTCAGAGGAGATCGATGTCAGGGTGGGAATGAGCTCCCTGAAGAACCTCGAAGAGCTCTACCGTGAGAAGGGTGAGACACAACTCGCGGACGAGATCTCCAACAAGATTAATAACATAGCCTCCTCCGCTAAGAGGAAAGAAGTGACATTTGTTATCGACACGTCAGGTAGTATGGCTGGAAAGAGAATGACCGCTGCCCGCAAGGGAATGATCGAGATCTTCAAGAATCAGGTGGGTCCTAAGGACATCGTCCGGCTTATCAAGTTCTCCAGCAGGGTGCAGGAGCTCATCCCCCCCACAATAAAGGAGGGTAATGAGCGGATGATCCTCCTGACGATGAACAAACTGACCAGACCGACAGGTTCCACGGCTTTCTACGATGCTCTCGGAAAGGCTTTCGAGGAACTGGACAGGACGACTGCCCTCGACTCGTGGTTGATAGCTCTCACAGACGGGGATGACAACTCCAGCAAGGTCTACACCATCTCTAAGTTGAAGAAAATGGCCCGTGAGAGTGTGGGGACAAACCTCGTGATCATTGGCGTGGGTAGACTACAAGACACCGAGCACTTCATCGAGATGTGCGAGGCGACCGACAACGGACGGTACATAGACGTCAGCTCGGGGGTGGGAGAGGCTATCTCCTCTGCATTCGAGGAGGTCTCAACCATGCTCATGTCTGTCGACGTCGAGGGCTTCGTGCCCGACAACTAAGGAGGAAGAGAAATGAAACTACGCGACATTAGCATTCAGGCACAACTACTCATCAGCTTCTTCGGAATCGCTCTGGTTTCCATGTTGCTGATATCGGGACTGACGCTTAACAACATCTCCTCGATCGGGGAGAACACCATCGACCTCTCGACCCAGGAGCTCAAGGACCAGATCATCACCAACATTGGGAAGAACAGCGAGGAAAACTCACGTATCATTGAGCAGAAGTTCTCCAACGCAGAGGGTGCAGTCCAGAGGATCGTCAAGGCGACCGAAGAGCTCTTCAAGACGGACTCGGCCATCGGGGAGCGACCGAGCTACCCCGACTCGGAGTTCAATACCACGCTCCCTGACAACGAGTTGGATCCGACATACGGCGAGGTGATCTCCAAGACAACCTCTACCTACTACTACCCCGGTACGCTTACACCACAGATGAATGAGACCGTCAAGAGATCTTCATCATTGGATCTCGTCTTCCGCAGTATATACGCGGAGAACCCGAACTACGTCTGGCTCTACGTGGCCTTCAAGGATGGAGTATTCAGGAATTTCCCCGGAGCTGCGGTCGACCTAGACAAGGAATATAATCCTCCGCAGGAGGACTGGTATATCGAGGCAGTAGATCTGAGAGGGGATCTCACCTACTCTCCCCCCTATATGGACATCACGCAGGGGCTGGTCATCTCACTGACACAGGCAGTATACATTGACGGTGACCTTATAGGCGTGGTGGGTCTGGACTTCAAGACCACGACCATAAGGGACAAGGTCCTGGACGTTAACTTCCTCGACAGTGGGTACGCCTTCCTCATGCAGAAGGACGACTACACCCTCGTCGCTCATCCGCAGTGGGACTCTGAGAACCAAGGAGTGGACGATGACATCCCGAAGATCTGGAACTATGAGAAGAACTTCGACGACAGCTCTGCCATCGATGACGCCGCGCTCGCCACCCTCTCAACCGATGAGTCGGGGACAGTCGAGTACGAGAAGAAGACCTTGGTAGATGGACAGCCCGTCACCACCGAGTACATCCTCTCGTTCTCAACGATCCGTTCCCGGTCAGGAGTCGAGCTCTATGACTTCATCGTCACTGTACCACTCGAAGAGGCCATCTCGGTGGTGAGAGACATCCAGTCCAACATCAACGCCAAGAAGGAGAGTCTGACGCAGAGTATCACCACTGTCGTGGTTGTGATCCTTGCTACCGTGCTCGTGGTGGGTACACTGCTCTCCCGGAGCATCACCAAGCCGATCTCCAAGCTCACGGCGATCGCGAGGCAGATCACCCAGAACGCGACCAAGGAGGACATCTTCGACGGCGTTGTCATCGACTCGTCGATAGAGAGTGATGATGAGATCGGGGAGCTCACCCGCTCGTTCTCCGACATGGTCTCGACCCTGCGGGAAGAATCCAAGAAGAAGAAGGCAAAGTGATGGACTGGACAAAGACTCTGGAGGAGGTCTATGGACTCAACCGGGGTGACCTGCACTTCCTATCGATCGACGAAGACGGAGACCTCGTCCTCACTCTAGACGGAGTTAGGTGCAAGGTTCTCGATCTCATCAACGGTAAGGGTAGCGTCACCCTCAGGATACCCGAGTTGATCACCAGCCAGATAACCAAGAGCCTCGATGCCTTCCATCGTGTCGCAAATCGCTATGGATTCGGAGGTAGATTCAAGCCACTCTATCCCATCAAGGTCAACCAACGCAAGCTCGAGGTCAAGACCGTGGTGGATAGCAGTCCCGTGTACGGTCTGGAGTCGGGGACAAAGTCCGAGTTTGTTATCTGCAAGAAGATGTTCAGAGGGCAAAAGGGGAGAATAATCATGAGCAACGGGGTGAAGGATCGAAGCTACTTCGAGCTGATGAGGGAAGCGGTACTTGATGGGCACCGGGTGCTTATATCCATCGAGGGTTTGCAGGAGCTCAAGCTTGCCCTCGAGATCATGCCTAGAGAGAAACTGGAACTCTTTCTCCGTATCAAGCCCTACGCCGAGATCCACGGCAGATGGGGAGCCTCTTCGGGTAGGGACTCGAAGTTCGGACTCTCGATCCATGAGCTTTCGAAGGTGCTGGATCTGCTGAGAAGCTCGGGCGCTCAGGATACGCTCATTGGGATCCACGCCCACCCAGGGTCACAAGTGACGGACTACTCAGAACTCAGTACCTACGCACGATTCATGAGTACAATTTTTCAAGAGATTAAGCAAAGAGGCTTCACCGCACTTCGAAACATCGATTTCGGAGGTGGTCTTCCAATTGATTACACAGGGTGGATGGAGGACAACATATTCGAGGGATATTATGAAGCCCTATTCAGAGGGATGAATGAAGTATTCGACAGGAGCTTCCCTAACATCCTTACAGAGAGTGGAAGGGCGATCACAGCACTTTCCTCACTTGTCCTTGTAGAGGTTCTCGATGTCTACACCGTGCTGTCAAACGACAATAAATCAGACTCAGAAGATCAAATCGGTGAGAACTCCGACAAGGAGAACTCCAACAAGGAGAACTCCGGTAAGGTAGAACATGTGGAACAAGGAGACTATATCCCTAAAGATGCAGACCTCAACGCCCTCAAGATCATCGAGATGTGGAAGAACCTTCCCTGGAACGAGGACCTCTCCATGGAGGGCATAAGGAGATCCGAAATACTTAAGGAGAAACAGAAACAGGAACTCAGAAGACTCTTTTTCCGCTCGAAATTCTACCCCTTCCTCGATAGAGCAGGGGATCTGATTACCCCAGACTACATGGTACTTGGGAACTTCAGCGTATTCAACGCTGCGTGCGACCGGGTGCTCGTGAACCAGTACTTCCCTGTACTCCCTACCCGCGGGATGTACAAGCAGCCAAAGACCTTTGCACGCCTCATCGACATAACCTGCGACTCGGATGGAGAGATCAGCAACTTCGTTCCACGTGACATTGGGAAGAGACTCTACACAGATGATGGATACCCACTCACCAGTACGTTCCCCTACGAACTTCCGGGTTTTCCTATCCCCGACCCCAAGGGGCAAAGCCACATTGCCATTCCCCTTCTAGGAGCCTACCAAGACATCATCGAGTTCGATCACAACCTCATAGGCGATTTACCTGACGTCCTAGTCCACAGCGAGAATGGCGAGATCAGGGTGGTCGAGATATCGGAAGCGCAGGACATATCCAGCCTCCTGAAGACAGTTGGGTACTCTGTCGATATCAGTGACTACCCCTACATTCTAGACGAGTAATCATGATTTTCCAACCAGTGCGCGATAACTTAAGACTTTTTTAAGGAGCCTCCGCTTGTCATATAGATCACCATGAAAATGAGCCAAGAAGAGAAATTAAAGAGAAGTTACATCGTCGTCAGGTGCCCAGCGGAGGAGTGCGAGGCAGAGACCATCGTCTTCGCCCACGCCAAGAACACCGTAGTGTGCAAGGAGTGTGGAGAGGTCATCGCCAAACCCCAAGGCGGGAAGGCAGAGATCATCGGAGAGGTTCTGGGATTCGCAGGACAGCCTGTTGAGACCGAGGAATAATCCCAACGTCCATAATTTACCCTCAGATCACCTACTCACTACTTCAGCTTGACCATAACATTGCATCTATATTATTTTCACAAATCATGGAGAATATTCAAATTTTCATGAACCAGTAGCAGGTTCTCCGATCACAGATCCACGTTGTACCGCAACAGGGCTGCTATACCCGTGAAAGATTTTGCAAGCATTGCACCCATCTCGTGCCCCACACCGATGACCTCTATCTCAGCTCCAGTTGCGTTCGCCATCTCCTCGAACTCGTCGATGAGATCGATCTCAGAAGTGATCTCAAAGGTCCCCTCCTTACCGCACTCTGGACACTTAAGGTTGCGGAGCTTGTAGGGGAAATCGATGATGTCCTCGTGCTCCACACTTTCCCTACCCTTCTTCCCGCAGTTCTTGCACTCGATGTAGTAGAAGCGTTTCTCGACCTCCTCACTAAAGAGCACCGTCTCCACTGCGGCCATCTGCAGAGCCTTACGGACCGCGTCTTCACCGTAGGTCACCTTGCCGCTGTCCTTGGCCAATCTCTTGGCAAACTCGTCCATGAGCTTCTTCTCACGGATCAGTTCGATCTCACCGATGTCCTCCTTGGCCTTGTCCAGTATCTCGCGGATACCAGGCTCACCAGTATAACCGATGTCATAGACCTTGTAGATCTTCTCCTTCAACCGGTAGTCTAACACCTTATGCTCGAGGAACTGGTCCTTGCTCATAGCGGGACCGCCAACGAGGATGAACCGCACATCGTACTCTTCGAGAAAGATCTTGTTGGCCAACACAGCCATCTTCCCGTAGAACTCCTGGGCCATGATCTCGATACCTCGCTCGATACGCTGGGCCGACTGACCTCCTCGACCGTGCTTGCTCGGGACGAACGAGTCCCTGTCCTCGATGATCTTTAGCTCATTCCCACGGATAATGGCGAAGGTAGCTCCACCCCTGTCGATGGCAAGCACCCCGATCGTGTCCTTGTGATCAAGCATGTCCTTGAGGTGCCCGACGTCAAAGTAGCTCTCGCACCTGTAGGTCTTCACACCCACAGGCTCCGGAGGGTGTATAGCGTAGTTCTCCATCTTACCCTTGTCGTCGGTTATCCCCGCAAAAATCACAAGCCCGTTCTCGCTGTTAGTATAGGTCGGCATCCGGGCAAGAATACTCTGAATGGCATCCATGACTGCCTTCCCAGTCTTCTTGTCCTTGATGTTCGACGCCGTACCGTACTCGTTCCTGAGCAGGTTGGCAAACTCTGAGAGCTGCGTCTTGGGCGGGATGTAGAGGGTGATGAGTGATGTGCTGTTATTTGGCGATCGCTTGCGCTCAAGCTGCTTGAGGATCTGCTTGAGGTGGTACCGTTCGAGCGACGATCGCTTGGTCTCCTTGCTCATGTGCTCAGTGCCCCGTGTGCTTTGTACTTTAATTCAGTTCTGTTCGGAAACGTCTAGAAATTCCACACTGCACATGGCTCACAGAGACACAGAAGACCACAAAATAGGTATTATACATAGAGTCCCGGCAGTATGGCACATCGATTATCCCACTGTTAGAGCCAACAAACTGTTTTTTTAGTATGGTGTGCACAGATAATACAGCATGAAGAAAAAGCAAACAATTGAATGTGAATTCTGCGGTAAGACCATCTACGGCGAACCCATCGTCATCAAGGTTGAAGGAGCCCTCCTAAACGTCTGCACAGCGTGTAGGCAGTTCGGGAAGGAGGTCGAAAGACCAAAGCAACCAACTGCCCGTGCAATGCCCGTCCGGAAAAGGAGCACACCTCAGAAGGTAAAGATAGCTCCACGGAAATTCAACAAGCCACAGAAAGCACAGAAGTCACTCGTCGACAACTACGCAGAGATCGTCAGAAATGCTAGGAACAGAAAGAAGATGACACAGATGCAACTGGCAAAGCAGACTGGAATATCCCACTCCCTAATCGCATCAATCGAGACCGGGAAGATCACCCCCACAGACTCTGACGTCAAGAAGCTGGAAAGGGAACTGAATATATCCCTTATGGAGGAAACCGAGATCGATCCCGAGTTCTTCAGTACCTCAGGAAGCAAGAAGACAACCATCGGAGACATCATCAACATCGAACGTAGATAAGTGTGTAAAATAACCAGTGACTCCATGACTTCTAGAAGCTTGAACCGTGGAAGTATCAATAACTCCATTAATAGAATTGTCAGTCAAGAAATTAAGTCAATTTCCATCATTCTGTATAGGAAGAGCTACTCACCACACTATTCGAGGGGTTAGTTCGTACTTTTTCCGCTCAGTTCATATTTTTGTAGACCACCCTACCCATTGTGGTCACTCAAAAGTAGTAAAAATGGACATATAGCCATACAAACCCCAATATAAAACACATGAGCGGAGAGGGATTCGAACCCCCGATCACTTGGACCCAAACCAAGCATGATACCAAGCTTCACTATCCACTCTTAAGTGGAGAACATTCTCCTGTATCGACCGAAGTTCCCACTGCATATAATAGTTTAGATTTATCTCGGTCGTAGTCAGTCACTTGTCGTTGTGATGTCTGGCACTCCATGATCAAAGGTGCTGCATCCATCGGTAACTTCCTCTTGGATGTCTACGAGGAGAAGGTGCGATCCTCCCCCTTCAAGGGACTGAACAACGAGGAGACGATGATCCCGCTGAAGCACGCTACGGGTGCGGGAGACTGGATAGTGACCATAGCCTCTGAGAACGAGTCTGGTTACTACTGGTACAAGACCTACGACGAGAACAACGACCCGTCGACGACCACGGTGCACCTCCCGTACTATGAGGGAGTTGCCGGGATCGCATCATACCTGTCTACAGAGCACAATTCCACCTATGCCGACTACGCTATGAGAGCGCTCAACTACCTCATCAATGTTGCATACGACACGACGGGATACGCATGGAACGAGGACTACGGGCAGGGACCTGACAAGTTATCTACGAGGTGGTCCAAGGGGTCACATGGTATTGGAGCGGTCTTCTTGGAGGCCTACAGGCTGTCCCATAACTCGACCTTCAGGGACGTTGCGATGGGCTTGTACACATGGTTGGACTCGGCAAGCAGACCAACACCGACGGTGCTTTCTGGTACAGGTACGCATCTGACTCGACATCAGGAGTCTACCTCGGTAGGTGGCATGGTGTTGCAGGAGTTGCATCCTTCCTCAGGGACTGTACCTCGGAATAATCCGCTTCATCGCAGTGCTCGCCATCCCGCACCGTGAGATTCGGGTGGATCAGTAGAGCTTGTGGATTCCTCAATCTTCGAGAAGTCATCTTTATTACCTGCATCGTCCCAAAGGATTCTAATGAGCATAGATATATCCGAGAGGCAGAAGCAGGAACTGGTGAAATTATTGACCGATATCTCGCGGCAGTGCGACCTTGAAGCGCTGGGAATCGTGACCCGTGAGGGTATCTCCCTCGCTTTCTTCGCGGGCGCGGGTGCCGATGCCGACCTGCTGTCCGCCATCTCAGCGGCAATCGCATCCACGGGGGAAAATGTCATCGACAAGCTGCAGCATGGCCACCTCAACGACGTGATGATCAGGGGATCCAATGGCTTCACCATTCTCGCCACCGCAGGGGACCACATCCTTATCGGAAGCTCTCAAGAGCTTACCGCTGTCGGTCTGACGCTGAAGACAATCAGGGACGCTGTGCCCCATCTCAGAGCGATCCTGACCAATGCCATCTTTTAATTCTCTACAGAGACCATCAAGTGCCTCCAGTGGATCACGGGATTCTTAACTCGACACATGAAGTAATTTGAAGAGGGCATAGTCCATAATAATCGATTCTCCTCTTCCATGGGATGGCTTAATAACTCGTTTGACGTAAATATAGTATGGATCTAACAAAGCGGCAGAGGGTGAGGTTGCAACAGATTGCAAAGCATGCTGCCCACCTGCGTAAAGTACCCAATGAGGTGAGATGGAGGCATTTCTTCGAGTTTCAAGATGCCACTTACAAGAGCTACATACAGGGCTTTCAGGATAGGTATCCAGAGTTGTCTGATGAGGAGATTACTGAACTTATCAAACAGGAGGCTTTGAGGAGACATGGCAAGCGGTTACGATGACTTGTTTTCGAGAGCAGTCAAGTGCTTGGTAAATAACAATATTCCTTTTGTCGTCGTGGGTGGAGCGATTGTGCCATATTATGGAAATCTGAGAGCAACCCAAGATATCGACCTTATGTTACTAATTGAAGATGGGACTGAAAACCTAGAAGCCCTTGTAGAATGCTTCAATGAGAATGACATCTCCATTTCTTTAGAGGATATTACAGAGTGTATGACGGAAAACATCCATGTTTCAGGCTTTGACACGAAGACATGGGTATACAGGCTGGATATCAAGAGAGTAAATACTCAGTTTGACAGATTTACCTTCGAGAGCCGAAGATATGTCATGTTAAATAACGTGGAGGTTCCCATCTCCTCCGTTGAGAGCTTAATTGCAATAAAAATCTCTGACGGTTTCCGATCGGATCAGGATCTGGAAGATATCTCCTCGATCATTGATATGATGAACATTGAGGATTTAGATCTGAATCTACTGGAACAGGCACTTCAATTGCTTAACGTGAAGGAACAATTACTGGATTATCTAGATCAATTGGGCACGGATAACTGTAGACAATTAATAGAACTTCTGAGAGAATAAGAGATAAATATTCGTTCACATACAAAGGTCACTTCTGAACTCTGGTAGATCACAAGGTTCATACATACATGTCAGAGTAATGGATCACGTTCTGTCGAGCATCTCCATCAGCTTTCGAGTGGTGTTGACATTCCTGATTGTCATCTGTCGATAAAGTTGCCGTGACACCAGCTTCTTCAGTCCGCTTCTTCCAAGCTTCGTTCGATCCAAACTCCATAGAATCGCGCCGGGTACATACCTCACCGTGTCCACCCCCTCTCTAACGGGAAGATCAGACAGGACATCACCCCTGTCCTCCCACAGGAACATGACCTCGCTCTTCGTCTCCTTGTTGTTAGCCCAGTCGGCAGGTATTGATTCCGCAATCATCTTAAACTCCTCCCTAGACTTGATCAGAACCCTGATGTCAAGACCAAAGTCACCAGCTATGGCGTCGTGAATGACCTGCTCCTGCTCCTCTGCGGATAAATCCGTGCGGTAGATGATGTTTCCAGTGTTAATGTACGTGGTCACGTCGACCATCCCTATCCTCTCGAAGGTCTGCCTGAGATCACCCATCGGAATCTTGTTCTTGCCCCCGACGTTTATACCCCGCAGGAGGGTGATATAAGTTTCCACAGAACTGGATTCTCCTCTCACTTCTAAAGTCTGACGGAGGTCCTTGAGAGTGATACATCTAGGGACGGGGAATTGGGTGAGATGGTATTCGACAGTCTCATGATCATGTAGGTTAAATGACCATCGTATGGTCTGGGATTCATTGTGTAGAGTCAAACAGCACAGAACTCAACTGGGAAAGTAGCTACACAGAATAAAACGGATGAAATGATAACTACTCGCCGCGGGACAGGGACCGGATCAGGGCAACAGTCGAGACCACGCCCGATCTGAAGTACGGGATGTCGAGATTCTCGTTCGGCGCATGGTTGTTCTCGTCCGGCAGGGCGTAAGGGACGAGCACGACGTCCATCCCGAGGATCTCGGGGAATGACTGAAGCGGGAGCGAGCCCCCCAACCGGGGGACAAGAACTGGATCCACACCGAATCCGATGGTGAGTGCACGCTGGACGACGTCCTTCCACTCGGACAAGAGCGAGGACCTCGTGGGCTTCATGGGTGAGCCGAAGTCGATCTCCACACTCACCCCCCTGTCCGCACCCCAGTTCTCGACGTGATCCCGTATACTGCGCATGAGACGCTCGGGATCCATGGAGGGGACCAACCGGCAGTCGACAGATGCAATCGCCTCTGTGGGGATGATCGTCCGCCTCTCCCCGTAGACACCTCCCGCTCTCAGACCGTTGATGTTCAGCGTGGGGTACAACTGGTTCTGGAATGCGTGACTCAGCTCGTCCATCACGGGAGCGGGAGTGATACCCCGCTCAGCTACTATCTGCTCGACGACGGGGTGAAGGTCCCCGATTGCACGAACCTCCACCTCCTGCGGTGCGTCCACATCGTCGTAGAAGCCGTCAATGAGCACCCTGCCGTCGGGGTCCACCATGGAGTCTAGCAGGGAGACGAGGTCTCGGGTGGCCGAGCGGGCTATCCCACCAAAGTTCCCCGAGTGCAGATCCGTCGACGAGTTCCTGACCACAAGCTGGAAGTCGAGGATTCCACGGACTGCACCCACGATCGTCGGCCGATCAGTGACTAGCGAGGGACCATCCGAGGCATAGACGAAGTTCGCCCTAAACAGCTCTGGATCCGAGGAGAGGACAGAGGGCAGGGTGAAGGAGCCCCGCTCCTCGTCACCGTCAAGGATGAACTTGACCCGGACACTCTCGTAGACATCGGGATCGTGCTCGCGGAGGTAGCGGAGGGCCAGGAGATGGGCGTAGTGCTGCCCCTTATTGTCCGCTGTTCCCCTGCCGAACAGCTTGTCACCACGAAGCTCCGCAGTGAACGGTGGGGAGTCCCAGAGATCAGGATCGCCCTCAGGTTGCACGTCGTAGTGCCCGTAGATGAGCACGCTACGCTCCCCCGATCCTACCTCCCCGAAGAGCACTGGATTGCCCTCCGTAGGGATTGCCCGAATGTTCCGAAGACCAGACCTCTTCATGAGATCCATGGCGAAGCGGGAGGCGGTCTGCACCTCTTCCGGTCGATGGCTACGGCTCGGGAGGTTCACGTACTCGATAAGTTCTTGGAGGTAGGGCTGTCCGTCGAGCCACGACAGTACTTCTTCTCTCATATTTCCTAAATCGGGCATACTGGGCTATAGCTCTTTCGAGCGAATGCACAAAAAAGAGAGAGAGAACTCAAATTGGCAATTGTCATGCCGAAAAGTACATCAAGTATTGGGCCAGATTCAACTCGGGAAATGTCGTACCTTTATAAACTAGGTCACGGTTTGGAGGTTAGAGGGAGGAACGATTCTGAGGGAGCCACAGGAGGGGAGTAGAGGGCTTGTGGATACCTGTGTAAGTAGTACCCTAGTGGTCTAGAAACCTAGATCTCCTATCTCTCGGATCTTATCCAGTGAATAGTGTAAGTAGTACCCTAGTGGTCTAGAAACTCCTCTTTCCCTCTCCTCTCATATAATTCTGCATCTCGTGTAAGTAGTACCCTAGTGGTCTAGAAACAGGAGCTTGAGAAAGAGCTATCTGATGTTCAACATAAAAGACAACAGTGTAAGTAGTACCCTAGTGGTCTAGAAACTTACTTGAAAGAGCAATGCCCGAGTCACCAGTGCAGGAGGTGTAAGTAGTACCCTAGTGGTCTAGAAACAGGACATAACTGCCGTCCTGTGCTTCCACGGTCATGGTGTAAGTAGTACCCTAGTGGTCTAGAAACTGGAAATTCCTCGCTATATTCTTCAAGTTGAGCTTCGGC
>WAMJ01000108.1 GCA_015522385.1 Candidatus Heimdallarchaeota archaeon | reverse complement strand
TGGTACTTCTACGAGGAGACCATCGAGGCTATCTTCGAGAAGCACCATGTAAATATCGACGTCATCATGACCATTGCCATCGTGGGCTCAGCGGTTCTTGGTGCCTTCGAGGAGTCACTGACAATCGTCTTCCTGTACTCCGTGACCGAGACCCTTGAGGCCTACACCAAGAAGAGGACACGCACAGCTATCCGCTCACTCATGAATCTGGTACCCAAGACTGCGGTCAAGCTAGTCAACGGGGGTGAGCAAGTAATCAAGGTAGAGGAGATACAGGTAAAAGACAGGCTCTTGGTCAAGCCTGGTGACAACATCCCAGTCGATGGCCGAATCGTAGAGGGAACCGCTCTGATTGATGAGGCGTCAATCACTGGCGAGTCGGTCCCTGTCACCAAGACAGTGGAGGACAAGGTAATGGGAGGGACCATCGTATCAGACGGAGTAATTACCATCGAAGTGGAGAAGTCTCTAAGTGAGAGCACCGTTGCCCGGGTGGTTTCCCTCGTAGAAGAAGCACAGAGCAAGAAGACACCAGAGCAACTGATTGTATCACGCTTCACAAGGTGGTACAATCCGTTCATCATCGTCCTCGGGTTCGCGGTGTTCGTGATCCCAACATTGTTCTTCGCAGCACCAATGGATGTACAGTTCAGACTGACAATCACCGTGATGGTAGCCGCAGCTCCATGTGCCCTCGCCATATCAACCCCAGTCACGGTCTCAGCTGCAATAGGTAGTGCAGGGAAGAAGGGGATACTCGCCAAGGGTGGAGTGTCCATCCAGACACTCGGCGAGATCAATGCAATTGCCTTCGACAAGACGGGTACACTCACCCACGGGACACTTGAGCTAAAGGACATCAAGATCGAATCGGACATGTCTAGAGAGGAGGTAATCGATATTGCAGCATCGCTTGAGAAGTTCGCGCACCATCCAGTCGCACGGTCTATCCTCGACGAGCACAAGAAGCTCGGATCTGAGTTACGCGAGGTAGAAGATTTCAAATCAGTCCCCGGCTTTGGTGTAGAGGGAAATATCAGGAGTAAGAGGTACTACATCGGGAACGCAAAGTACGTAGAAAATAAGCTGAAAATGAGCCCAGATGATTCTGGTTCCAAATCAATCGCCTTTCTCTTTGACGATGAGAAGCTCATCGCTGTTTTTACCTTTGATGACCGTATCAAGGAGGAGGCCCACGAGGCAATTGCCATGCTTCGGAAGAAGAAGATAGAAGTGTACATGCTCACTGGTGACAAAAAAGAAACAGCCTACAAGATTGCAGATGATATAGGTATTGACCGTGATCATGTCTTCGCCGAACTCACACCCGAGATGAAGATGCAGAGGGTGTCAGAGCTCCAGAAGGAGCACAAGCTGGCGATGGTAGGAGACGGGATCAACGATGCACCTGCACTTGCTCTTGCAGATCTAGGTATCGCCATAGGGACTACGGGTACCGATGTGGCCTTGGAGACAGCAGACGTAGCCATCATGAATGACAACCTAGTAAACCTTGTGCACAGCATAGACTACGGAAAGAAGATGAAGCAGGTCATTTACCAGAATCTCGTATTTTCCATCATCGTACTTTTCGGAGCAATCATTGGAGTAGTTGCAGGCGTCCTCAACTTGACCGAGACCATATTGATACACGAGGGCTCGGAGCTCCTGATTGTTGCAAATGCCATCAGGCTCCTGATGGGGTACAAAGTCGTACGATGAATAACAAATCACTGCGCATTATACAACTGTGAAATCTTCGCCTAATTAACTAGCACTTGGACGAAGTATGGAAATTATAGAGAATCACGACGGATATATTCCAAAACTCGAAGAAATGAGGAGAATTTTCTGAATTATATGTAAATGAAGTAAGTATAATTGGTTTGCAAAAAACTCAATTTTCGATTCCAGAGCCGATAAGTATAAAAGATATAGGGGAATCTTACCTTGTGAAAACTTTAGTTTTGACAGTAATGTTACTGGTCGCACCATTCGCCATAGCGAATGCATCCGCGGCGAGCGATGTTACACTCTATAGCTATGATCTCGCGAATATCACCGTTGACGGCGATATTGGTAATGATGAGTATGCCACATATTTCGACGCACCACTGGTTTCTGGATCTGCAGCAATTGAGGTCCATTGGGCACATAATGGGACGCACTTAGCAGTCGGGATCACCGGCACTTTCACGGGTTGGGTCGGGTTCGGAATGAACACTGGTGGAAACGGAATGAAAGGTTCAGACATGATCATCTCGGGAGTGACCGCCCCTAGCGATCTGGAGATAGGTGATTACCACGCAACTGGTAACACACCACCAACCATCGATGATGACCAGATGCCCATACTAGGTGCTGGAAAGGATGATGGATCCAAGACTACGGTTGAATTCATCATCCCCATGAAGTCGTCTGACACTGCAGGTCAAGATCACAGCTGGAGCGAGGGAGGTACATACAACTTCTTCATCGCCTACCACGACACGGACGATTCTCTGACCTACCATTCGGGGAGAACCGATGTCCTCGAGGTGAGTGTCGCAGACGCCTCTGTTGAGCTTCCAGCGAACAGGAAAGTCACCGTCGGTGGTGGTTCGGAGATTGATCTCACACAGACGATCTACGGGCTTCTCATCGTTGTGGCGATGTTTGGACTGTTCATCTTTGTTGTCAAGCGCAACGCAACCTTAAACTGAGGAATGAATAATGAGCAATTGGATAAAAGATATACTAGACCCTAAAAGCAGGGAGTGGGAAGAGTTCTACAGGAACCGTTGGCAGTATGACAAAGTGGTTCGATCTACACACGGAGTCAACTGTACCGGAGGATGCTCCTGGAATGTCTTTGTAAAGGACGGGATCATCACTTGGGAACTGCAAGCAACTGACTACCCACTTCTTGACAAGACACTCCCACCCTACGAGCCCCGAGGATGTCAGAGAGGAATTTCTGCCTCATGGTACGTGTACAGCCCACTCAGGGTAAAGTACCCCTACATCAGAGGGTCGCTTCTCACACTCTGGAAGAGAGCAAAGAAGAAGCACAAGAACCCCATGGAGGCATGGGCTTCCATCGTCGAAGACGAGAAATCTAGGAAGAAGTACCAGAAGGCGAGGGGTATGGGAGGATTCAGGAGAGCAGATTGGAGCACAGCCCTTGAGATCATCGCAGTCTCTTCCCTGTATACCGCAAAGAAGTACGGACCCGACAGGGTGTTCGGCTTCTCACCCATCCCCGCAATGAGCTATCTCTCTTACGGAGGTGGATCAAGGTTCTTACAGCTCTTCGGAGGAGTGAACCTCAGCTTCTACGACTGGTACTGTGACCTCCCCAATGCCTTCCCCGAGACATGGGGAGAGCAGACCGATGTCGCAGAGAGCGCGGACTGGTATAACTCGAGATACATCGTCTCAATGGGATCAAACCTCAGCATGACAAGGACTCCTGACGTCCACTTCATCTCTGAAGCGAAGAACGTCGGGACAAAATTCGTGACGATCGCACCCGACTTCAGCATGGCCGCAAAGTTCGCCGACTGGTGGATACCCATCAAGCAAGGGCACGATGCCGCATTGTGGTCAGCAGTCAACCACGTGATCCTCAAAGAGTACTACGTGGACAAGAAAGTCCCATACTTTATAGACTACATCAAGAAGTACACCGACAGCCCGTTCCTCGTTGAGTTGGTCAAGGAGGGAGACAACTATGCCCCTGGACAGTTCCTCAGGGCGAACAAGCTGGAGGAGTACAAGGATATCTCCAACGGGGATTGGAAACTGCTCGTTGTCGACGAGGACTCCAACGAACTACGAGTACCCACAGGAACAATTGGATTTAGGTATGGCGAAGACAATGCAGGCAAGTGGAACCTCCTCCCCAACGACATGAATGGAAAGCCCCTTAACCCGCTCCTCTCCCTGATCGACACCTCCAAGGAGACCGCTAAGGTCGCCTTCTACGAGTTTGGTGAGAAGAAGGAGTACGTCAGGGAGGTCCCAGTCAGGAAGGTCAAGACCGTGGATGGTGAAAAGCTCGTCACCACTTCCCTCGATCTCCTCTTCGCACACTTTGGTGTAGGTAGGGGGATGAAAGGAGACTACCCAACCGATTACAACGATGAGAGCTCGTACTCCCCCGCATGGCAGGAGAAGTTCACCGGGATCGGAAGAGACACCGTGATCAAGCTGGCAAGAGAGTTCGCCTCCAATGCGGAGAGAACCGAGGGCAAGTCGATGGTCATCACAGGTGCAGGAGTCAACCACTGGTACCACCAGAACCTGATCTACCGAAGTGCAATCACTGCACTCATCCTCACGGGATGTGTCGGTAAGAATGGCGGTGGCCTCAACCACTACGTCGGGCAGGAGAAGCTGACACTCATGACACCGTGGCTCTCCATCGCCCTAGCGACAGACTGGGGTGGTCCACCAAGGGTTCAGCAGGCACCTCTGTGGCACTACATCAACTCTGACCAGTTCAGATACGAGGGTGAGTTCACGGACTACTACCACCTCCCTGAGGGCAGGAAGTACGCCAAGGGACACACCGCAGACCACATAGCAAAATCTGTCAGGAACGGTTGGATGCCCTATTACCCACAGTTCAGCCAGAACTCGCTCGATTTGGCCAAGGAGGCCCAAGAAGCAGGCAAAACGGATGACGCAAGTATCAAAGCCTACATAGCAGAAAAGATCAACAAAGGAGAGATCGACCTCTCCGTCGAGGATCCTGATGCACCCGAGAACTGGCCAAGAGTCTTCCTCATCTGGAGAGGTAATGCCCTCATGTCCAGTGCTAAGGGTCATGAATTCTTCCTCAAGCACTATCTCGGAACTAGCGACAACCTGATCAAGGACGAGGAAGCAGGAGAGTACCTCAAGGATGTCAAGTGGAGGGAGGATGCACCCATCGGGAAGTTCGACCTTGTCGTCGACATCAACTTCAGGATGGATACCTCCGCACTGTACTCCGACATCGTGCTTCCAACCGCCATGTGGTACGAGAAGAACGACCTGAACTCCACCGACATGCACTCATTCGTGCACCCACTCGGTGCTGCCACACCCCCTGCATGGGAGGCAAAATCAGACTGGGACATCTTCAAGGAGATATCCAAGAAGATCAGTGAGATCTCCAGTGAGTTCTTCCCCGAACCCGTTAAGGACATCATCACCAAACCACTGGCACACGACAGTCCTGACGAGATCACCCAACCGGAGATCAAAGACTGGAAACATGACGACAGTGTGGACTACATCCCAGGCAAGACAGGTTTCAAGCTTGCAGTTACAGAGAGGGACTACTCCAAGCTTTACCAGAAGTTCATCTCGTTGGGACCCAATGTCAGAAACAATGGCCTTGGAGCCCACGGCATAAGGTTCCCCGTAGATGACATCTACGACGAGATGGCAAATGAGCCCACAACAAGGTCACCCGATCCAAAGCACTTCAGATCAGTGGAGTGGGACGGCCAGAGATACCCCTCGCTCGAAGATGCGCTGGATGCTGCAAATGCCATCCTGAGATTCGCACCTGAGTCCAACGGTGAACTCTCATTCCGCGCTTTCGAGGCAATGGAGAAGAAGACAGGGCTCGACAACCTCACCGATCTGGCAGAGAAGTATAGGTCTGTTAGGATGACCTTCGAGGATCTAAAGACACAGCCCAAGAGGATACTGACCTCACCGTTCTGGTCGGGAGACGTCAATGAGGGAAGAGCCTACACAGGATACGCACTCAACGTCGACAAGTTCATCCCATGGAGAACCCTCACCGGTAGGCAGAGCCTCTACCTCGACCACCCGAACTACATCGATTTCAAGGAGCAGTTCCCGATCTTCAAGCCAAGGCTCGACATGAACCTTGTCGGGGATCTGGATAACACCGACGACAGCAACGCAGTCGCCCTCAACTACATCACACCTCACGGCAAGTGGCACATCCACTCCACCTATGGAGACAACCTGAGGATGCAGGCTCTGAGCAGGGGATGCTACCCCGTATGGATGCACCCCGATGATGCTGCAAAGATCGGGATTGAGGACAACGACTGGGTAGAGGTCATCAACGACAACGGTGTCGTCGTCACGAGAGCAATCGTCAGCTCCCGTATACCCGTGGGTACAGCGTGGATTTACCACTCACCCGAACGAACCGTCTCTGTCCCCCTCTCGAACGAGAGAAAGAAGAGGGGCGGTGGTCACAACAGCCTCACACGAGTGAAATTGAACCCGATGCTGCTGTCCGGAGGATACGCACAGTGGTCGTACGGCTTCAACTACTGGGGTCCAGTCGGTGTCAACCGTGACACCTTCGTGCTGGTGAAGAAACTCAAGAACCTGGAGTGGGAGTGATAGAAGTATGGATATTAGAGCACAAGTCGCAATGACATTCCATCTGGACAAGTGTATTGGATGCCACACATGCAGTGTGTCCTGCAAGAACATCTGGACAGATAGAAAAGGAGTAGAATACGCATGGTTCAACAATGTTGAGACCAAGCCAGGAACTGGATACCCCCACAAGTGGGAGGACCAGGAGAAGTACAAAGGTGGATGGAAGAAGTCCGGAGACAAGATCATCCTCAGAGCAAATGGCAAGTTCACACAGCTCGGGAAGAACATCTTCGGTAACCCACATCTCCCGACCATGGACGACTACTACGAGCCATGGACGTACGACTACGAGAACCTCTTCACGGCACCACCATCGAAGAACCAGCCCACCGCTCGTCCAATTTCGCTGGTAACCGGTGATTACATCGACATCAAGAGCGGACCCTCGTGGGATGATGATCTGAGTGGATCCGAGATCTATGCCAAGAACGACATCAACCTCGAAGGACTAAGTGAGCAGGAGAAGAACGACCTCCACGAGTTGGAGAGGTTGGTTTACTTCTATCTTCCGAGGATCTGTAACCACTGTGCTAACCCCACCTGCTCTGCAGCATGCCCACAGTCAGCCATCTACAAGAGAGGTGAGGACGGTATCGTCTTGATCAACCAGGATCAGTGTAAGAGCTGGAGGATGTGTATCTCTGGATGCCCGTACAAGAAGGTCTACTACAACTGGAGTACCGGAAAGTCCGAGAAGTGCCTCCTCTGCTATCCAAGACTGGAGACAGGACAGGCACCTGCCTGCTTCCACTCCTGCGTAGGCAGGATCAGATACCTCGGTGTCCTCCTCTACGATGCAGACAAGATCGTGGAGACCGCGACCACAGATGACGCTGACCTCGTCGAGCAGATGAGGGGGATGATCATGGACCCCAACGACCCCGAGGTCGTCAAGGCGGCGATGAAGAACGGAGTGGATCCCAAGCTGATCGAATCTGCTAAGAATTCACCCGTGTATAAGTTCTTCATCAAGTGGAAGATTGCACTGCCCCTGCACCCCGAGTTCAGGACACTACCCATGCTCTTCTACGTCCCACCACTCCTGCCGGTGATTGGGAAGAGGAAGGACGGGATATACGACCAGGTGATGGACGACGACTCGGACATCCCCCAGATGAGCCAGTTGGATAAGGCAAGGATCCCCATCAAGTACATGGCGTCACTCTTCTCAGCAGGCAACGAGGACGAGATTACCAAGGTCTACAGGAAGCTGATGGCCGTGAGGATCTTCAAGAGGGCCGAGGAGATCCACGACATCCCCGAGGACGAGGTGGAGGAAGCCATGAAACTGGGAGATACCAATCCAGAAGAGATTGAGGCGATCTACCAGCTTACCAGCTTGCCGACCATGGAAGAGAGGTTCGTCATTCCCCCACTAGCGAGGGAGATGGCGATCGAGGATCTTGAGTCACCATTCACTCGAAAGAACGAGGGTGGCTTCGGCCGAAAGATCAAGCCCAAGAGACGGTGGTAGAATGTCGATAAGCACCACAACCCAGAGATCGAAGGAATCAACTGTCCTCGCGAGCTACAGCGAGCTCCTGCTCTACCCTCAGGAGGGGTACCACAGGGCGATGCGCACATGCTACGAGAACCTCGAGGCTCCCTACAGGAGAGTCTTCAGCTCCTTCCTCGGCTTCGCCGAGAGGTTGGAGACCGAGGAACTCCAAGCAATCTACACAGAGCTCTTCGATCTTAACTTCCACATCTCCCTGTACGCAGGTTACCACCTGTTCGGAGAGAGCTACCTGAGGAGCATGTTCCTCGTTGGTCTCTCCAGCCGGTACAAAACGTATGGGTTCGAGCCGCAGGGCGAGCTTCACGACCACATCGGTGTGTTGCTTAAGTTCATCGCTGAGCACCCTGACTCGGAATTGGCTTCAGAGCTGATTGAGGACGCGGTTATTCCTATGCTCCAGAGAATAGTCTGGAGCAAGACGAGACCGGAGGACAAGCCGGGGAATGTCACCTCATCCCTGGCCTACTACGATCTCCTGAGATCACTACTGTACTACCTGCAGAAATCCACAGATGTCCCCGAAGCAGGTATACTGAACCTACCAGTGAACGATTCTCCAGCCGAGAACAACATCGATCGTTGGATAAAGGGGGACAAAAAACTGAAGGAGGAAGCATAATGGCATTTGACCTACTACTCTACGTTGTATTCCCCTACATAGCCATTATCATGGCTACTGTCGGTTGGTTTTACCGGGCTGGCTACGATAAGTACTCTATCACGAGCCACTCGTCACAATTTCTGGGTGAGAAGAACACCCTGCTCGTCGGAAGCTACTTCTGGCACTACTCGATCATCGCGATCCTGTTCATGCACGCCTTCGGGATACTACTTCCCGACGTCTTCAACATGGTCGTCACCAACGAGAACCGTACCTACTGGGAATATGCAGGGTACGTCCTCTCAGTCATCTCAATCTTCGGGATGGTGATGCTGATCTACCGTAGGCTAAACAGCAGAAGACTCATGGCAGTTACTACCGGTATCGACTGGCTTGTGCTCGGGCTGCTTACACTGCAGATCTCCCTTGGTTTGTATGTGGCCATTAGCTCCGAGGCAATTGGTTCTGCATGGTTCATCTCGACGATGGTTCCATGGATCCAGTCACTCGTGATCGGAGCACCAGACTACCAAGCAGTCGCATCCCTTGGTAACAGCAATCCGTGGTATGCCCTGCACTTCATCAACGGTATGCTTCTGATCGCATTGGTTCCGTTCTCCAGACTCGGTCACCTCATCGCTTATCCATTCAAGTACGCGTGGAGGAAGATGCAGGTGGTGGTCTGGAACCACAACCCTGCCCTCTCAGAGTGATCAAAATTTACTTGCTTTTAGATACGTAATTTTGGTACATACCCATTATATTTTCATCAAACAGTATCGCAATAAGGTCACTTCCTGACGCATAACTGGAAATTGTAAAAAAGGATGAATTAGTTCGACATGAGAATAGATTTTGTAGAAATAAGTTTCATAAATACACCAAAGTTCGACATAGTAACCAAAATCTATAATAATAAGATAAAAAGTATAGAAACAACAATGACTCACAAAGTTGAACAGCTAGTATTGGCAGCACTCGCATTCTTCTGGAGCTTCCTCATGTGGTTCGCTACAGCTGCTTTTGCGCCTGCAATTGCCAAGACATATAACCTGACCAAGAGCGATCTTGCGCTTCTTGCCAGTTCCGCCATTTGGCTGGCACCGGTCGGTAGGATCATCGCGGGATGGGCATCTGACAAGATCGGAGCGAAGAACGTCTTCATCATCATCCTTACCTATAGCGGTATCTTTAGCATACTCTCATCCTTTGCCTCATCATACCAAGAACTCTTCATCTACAGAGTGATAGTTGCAACGGCAGGAGTGTCATTCGTTGTTGGAATCCAGCATGTTGCACAGTGGTTCGAGGAGGATGAGATCGGTACTGCAGAAGGTCTGTATGCAGGAACGGGGAATGCAGGTGCAGGTGTTGGAGCACTGCTTCTCCCAAGGATTTACCACCTCAATTACCAAGCAGCTTTCCTACACCTAGGGATAGTCTCCCTAGCAATCGCAGTATTGTACCTCGTTAGAGGTGTGTCCGCGAAGAACAAGGAGAGAGAGGAAATGGTCAAGAAGACCGCGAACTTGAAGAATACCCTATATGTTTGGACAAGGTGGGCAGCCATCACCCTGATGCTCGCATACGCAATGAGCTTTGCTCTCGAAATCGCTATGAACGCGTGGCTGAGCACATACTACAAGGTGGGTTTCGAGACGCAGATCGCGGATTTGGGGTACTCTACACTTGACGAAATCCAGATAGCCGCAGGAACATTCGGTAGTGTGCAGTCGTTCAATGCCTCACTGTTCCGACCGTTTTCAGGATATATGTCCGACGTCTTCCAGCGCCGTAAGTGGATGCCGTACCCGATCATCACAAAGAATCTACCGTACTCCCCGAGGATCCACTGGTTGATGACTGCACTCCTGGCCATCACTACCTCCATGATCGCCCTTACAATCGTCGGAATGATGGGACTTCTTACATGGTCAGTAGTCGTTCTTTCCATATTCGGAATAACGGTCAGCTTCGGGACCGGTGGAACCTTTGCCATAGTTCCACTCATCTTCAAGGAGAGGGTCGGAACCGCTACTGGTTTCATCGGAGGGATCTCGACTGCCTTCGGTATCGTGTACCCGCTGATCTTCGGTGCCTTTGACAACATCCACATCGGTTATGCGGTAACGGCAATTTTCATGTTCATACCCTTCATCCTGTTCTTCATCTTTGCAATGAGGTACGACGAGCACCCCGAGAACTTCGGTATCGGGTCGAAGGAATTCTGGTTAGGAGAGGATTCAGATGAGTGACAACAACAACCCAGCAGATTCAGGGGAGATAAAACACGACGGATGGTACAAATATGGAGTGATGTTCCTGTACCTCGAGATGGCAATTGCTATCGGCGTGAACATCTTTGCCCTCGTTTCAACCCTCACTGGAAATTAAGTACAACCGATCTACCACTATTTTGATTTTTATTAGTGTACTATTTACTGCAATTCTGAGAATTAATGAACTTTAATATGTTTAGCATATAGCGCATTAATATACTTGAAGCGAAATTTCCCCTTAGACAACCCCTGAAAGAAGGTTGGAAAAATTATGAATAATGACGAAAAAACTTCCGGTGACGTACCGTCCGCAGGAGACAAGCCACACTTGGAATTCTGGGACACGGAGAACGAAAAATTCTGGGAAAGAGAAGGAAAGAAGATTGCCAACACCAATCTCTGGATTTCCATACCCAACCTACTGCTCGCATTCGCAGTATGGATCATCTTCTCCATCATGGTAGTCAAGATTCAGCAGATCCACGACTTAAATCCGACAATGTACGCGTTCGCAGACATGGGTTCTCCCACGGGCGACAACTACAAGGCCCTCCTGTTCACCCTCCCCGCAGTGGCAGGACTGTCGGGTGCGACCCTCAGGGTACCCAACTCCTTCATGATTGCAATATCAGGAGGGAGGGTCACGAAGACGATGACCTCACTCCTCCTGCTCACGCCAGCATTGCTACTCGGGATATTCATCCAAGACCCCAATGTTGCCTTCACAACCCTCGTCATCATCGCGGTCATGGTGGGTGTTGGGGGTGGTGCCTTCGCGTCTTCGATGTCCAACATAAGCTTCTTCTTCCCCAAGAAGATGCAAGGAACCGCTCTTGGGTTGAATGCTGGACTCGGTAATGTGGGAGTGTCAATCATGCAACTCGCCGCACCTTTGGTCATGACCTTCCAGCTCTTCGGTTCCCTCAGCGGACCTGCTGCACAGACCGAGAAGGGGACGATCTACATCGCCAATGGTGCCCTGATCTGGGTCCCCCTCGCGGCGATATTCATGCTAGCCGCATGGTTCAAGATGAACAGTCTCCCCCAGCACGATGTCGGAAACACAACCAAATCGATCCTGAAGTTCTTCTGGCTTGAGATGCTCGGTTTCCTCGGGGCTGGTGTAGGAGTCACCCTCCTCCTTGCCGACTGGGGTGAGGCATTCAGTAAACCCCCACTGAACCTCGTCAAGCTCTTCGTCATCGTCACGATCGCAGTGATTGTCACCCTCGTCCTGATGAAGTACCTCTCGCTCAAGGAAATCAAGGGTAGCCTTGAAAAGCAGTTCGAGATTTTCAGTGAGAAGCACAACTGGGTGATGACCTACCTCTACATTATGACCTTCGGCTCCTTCATTGGGTTCTCTGCCGCATTTCCTAAACTCATACTCGACAGCTTTGGCTACCTACCTGGTGGAGCGACCAACCCCAACGCCCCGGATCCAGCGGCCTTCGCATGGCTGGGTCCTCTTGTCGGCTCACTGGTCAGACCCATCGGGGGCTGGATGTCCGACAAATGGGGTGGTGCACGAGTCACGCACTGGGACACCATCGTTATGATCCTATCTACGCTAGGAGTGGGATATATCCTCATCCTCGCCAAGAACTCGGACACACCCGAGGTCTACTTCCCAATATTCCTTACCCTCTTTCTCATCCTGTTCATCACCACGGGGATCGGGAACGGCTCTACCTTCAGGATGGTGCCCATAATTTTCGAGAAGGAGAAAGCGGGACCAGTCCTCGGCTGGATCTCAGCAATTGCAGCGTACGGTGCGTTCATCATCCCCTCGATATTCGGTATTGCAACCAAGCAAGGAGTACCCCACTTTGCCATGTTCGGTTTCGCGATCTACTACATCACCTGCCTTGCACTCAACTGGTGGTACTACGCCAGAAAGAATGCTGAGATGCCCTGCTGATCAATAGAACATTTTTCTACTAAACTATACCCAACAGTACTTTATCGTGAGAATCTTTAATTAGATAAGTTTCTGCACAATACCCGATGCCTAGATCAGCACGGGTAAAATACTTCCACACTGATTACCAGAAAGTTCGGACATATCATTGAATTTGTGGGACAACTTGGTTCCTTTAGACATACCCATGTAATAACCAGAGACAGGGAGATATAAGAGGCATCTACACTGGGTTGAGTAATATCACATTCTTCCTCCGGCAGTAAGGGCATTCCTTGTGGGTCCGAAGCCACATAGCAATGTGATCCCGATGTGCTATCGAGCTACAGCAATTGGTGATATGAGCCTCCCTGAGCGCAACACTCTGGAAACAAATCATGCAGATGAGCTCGGAGTACTCTAGAATAAGGTTGTCGAGGACTTCCTGGATGGTGTACCTGCGTTCGCTCTGTACTTCGATGGCTACCTCCCGAAGCGAGGGAAGTAACTTGACGAAGTCATTGCAGGCATCAGCAAGTTCCTCAATTGACCGCTTGGGGTCGATGTTTATCTCCTCTTGAAAATCAATTATAGGATGATGCCTTACAATCTTCTTCAGGTAATGGATGTTGTGCCTAAAACGTAAGACGTGCTTGGCCACGAGAACGTTCGAGTAGAATACACTGACCTCACCACCTATACTAGTAGACCGACCCCTGTAGCCATTGAGGTTGCTGTGAGCGTCCTTTCGTTGCACCCTCATATGGGCGTACTCCCGTATGTATTCGGGCATGAAGAAGGATGCCCTGTACTCGTACCTGACCCTACGACCTTCCTGCTTCACTATGTATACCTTGAAGTCAACATCTGCCTTCCTCACCATTAAGTTCTGCCTAAGCTTGTGAAACTTTCTACGTGAGCTTGGAAGCCTGTTGTATTCTTCCTGTGCCTTGACCAGTGCAGGAGATACATCGAATCCTCGTTTCATGAATCTGTGGGCCCAGTACTCCTTCGGAGCCCTACTGTTACGAAACTCAAGGAGAACAATAACAGTAGCTAAAAGGAGGAATCCCTGGCCAAGAAGGGGTATAAGATCCGTTGCCACAGACCAGAATCGTGCAGTAAAATATATAGACCTATCGAATATAGGGCGAACAGGGAGAGGGACCATGGTCGTGCCCAGCAGAAGTGCCATCACACAGTCTAAGACAACTCTAGCCATCGTATAGACCATGTGTTTTACTCACTAAACAGCAACCTATAACGAATCGGGATACTGTTTAATTTCTGAACAGAGAACCCACAGCACTGTTTAAGATGTAGTTTTATTAATAGCCACCCCCACTGGGTAGATATGATTTACATCACTAAATCATTCATGATGGGCATTGTCCTATCAACCTTGGTTGTAGGCGCATCCATTGGAGGTGTGTACTTCCTAGGACTTGACAAAGAGGACGAGGGTCTGGATCTCTCGACCCTTCAGAAAAAGGATCTTTTCCAGTGGGCCCGTGAGGGTACACGAAGGATCCTATATATGTACGGGATTGTAAGCCCAGGTACATCGGAATACCCACACATCGCGGATGGACTATATATATTCGATATTATCTACAATATGTCGGGAGATGGTGACTGGACTCTGACAGGGGAGAGCAACCTCGCAGCCAACAGTAGCCAGACAGCTCTCATCGTGAGAAGAGGCTTCAAGCTCAACATCTCGGAATCGGGGGAAGACCTTGCGAATAGCATCCTCATGTTCGAGGGCAATGGGACGTACCTTGAAGACTATGACTACCAGCCCGGTGATGACTGGTCAGCTATACCAGACCCCTACGGCGACAAGGTCAATGAGCTGGAGAAGAGCGGCTTGAGCTTTTCTTTCACAATCCTGTTCGAAGGCACGGTAGTGAGGTTGCAGTTATTTCCGAGAGGTATATTCATCGGTATTGGTCCTGCGTCTGTCGAGAGGAACGGGGTGGAGGAACTGATCTCAGAGAAGAATGTGGACGTATTCTACGAAGAGGAGCTCGACTTGAGTTATTATATCCCAGAATACTACTTCGTGGATATCGATGACTACACCTCTGTACTTCAGCTCCCATTCATTCAGGGTCTGAACTCCTCAATTTATAACACTCTGGAGTAAGGGTGCGCTGTGGAACTCCCCGAGAAAATTCTTCAGAACGAGAATACAGTTGCGGTCTTCCTCTCGCTCCTGAATAATGGGGAGGCCTTGGGTGTACGTGCGGTGCAGAAAGAGCTGGGAATGAGCAATCCCAGCACTGTATACTGGCACTTACAAAAGCTCGTGGATGAAGGGGTAGTAGAGAAGACGAAAAGTAATCTCTACATTATCACGCCAGAGTTCCGGAAGGTGAATAAGCTAAGACTTCCGCTATCAGTTACTCATTATGTCGTCGGGAAGTTCATCGTCCCCGACATCCTCGTGCAGCTGGTTTTCTTGATTATCAACACACTGGTTATCCTCGGGGCCCTCCTGAGTTCGAACTTTGCCTTAGCCGGGTTACTGGGTTTCCTCTCAATGACGGTGGAGATCATACTGCTGACCAGCTTCTACAAAAAGTCGACGAGGAAGTACCCCAGAGTGTAGTAAATATTCTGGATAATGCCATATTTGTAGAGAATGTGTCCACACTAAGAGTTATCTGCTATGGTTATGTATAGAATTTATGTTCAAACAGCAACTACTTCAGAAAGAGGAAGAGGAGTTCAAAAAACTCACACTAGCCCCAGAGCAGCGACAGATCGTCACTGCCCTTGGAAATGTCCTCATCAAGTTCATTGATATACCCCTTGCACCCACCCTCGGTTTCATCTGGAGGTCGATCAAGGACTGGCAGGTAAAGAACAAACGAAGTATATCGGAGCTTTCTAACTCTTCAGTTAATGACAGGATAAATTCCGTGCACGAAATGGCAGAGAACCTGAAAGGGTACCTCAAGAGAGTTTTGAGATCAGCCAGTGATGAGCAGAAGATCGAGGAGGGAGTAGACAAGATGTTTGAGTTTTACAAGTCACAATTTTCTACAAGATAAGTCATTGTCTCACGCGTTTGATCACCGGGATCAAGAGCAGTGCCATCATTAGCGTGAATATCGGAAATGGTAGGTCGAGTTCTACATTTCCTGATAAATCAACACTGAGCATAGCGTCGTCCGAAAACGTTGATTCGTTGGGGAAGTAGCCCCTTACTTCGAAGTAGTAACTATAGGTCGCTGTTCTCGTACGAGTAAATACCTCCTCTGCAACTGACGCAGATCCAGAGAGGGTTGTCTCGAAGGTAACTACTTTGTCACCCAATGTGACATTTCCAATAGTATCTTTGGAATTCACGGTAGTGTTAAGCCCTTTTGTCATGTAGTTGTACGTGAAGACCACGTCATTCCCTTTACAGGTGTTGATCGAGCATTCGTAGCTGTTCGACGCCCGGAAGTAGACCTGCCTGTAGCTCTCATCAGAAAATGTGACAAACTCCGAACCAAGCTCCACATTAGCGGTTAGTTGCTGGTTGTCACTGTCATACTCGTAGCTCACTGAAACTATGTCCACAGAGTCTAAGATGGGGTCAGAGACTTCCTTGACATCCACGATACCCTCGTCGTTCTCATCGATGAAGATGACGTCGTTCGTTGGATCAGTAAGGCTCTCGGAGAAGATCTCTGCGTGAACAG
>WAMJ01000107.1 GCA_015522385.1 Candidatus Heimdallarchaeota archaeon | reverse complement strand
TGATACGAAGTCTCTCCAACTTATCCAAACCCTTGGAATAGACTGATTCTCTGAACTTATCGAGGACAGTTGTTGATGATATGAATATTGTTTGTACGTACATCAGATCAGCTCATTATGGGCATATTCCGTATGTCGGTATAGGATTTATTTTTCCAATACTACAACTTCCACCCCCACCTCCACCTCCGGTAGTACCACCTGAATATACGTATATTGCGAGAATTCCAACAACAACTACCGTAATTAAAACACCGGCGGCCACAAGAGACCAATCAACAGTGACTGAAGATGATTTTGAATTGGATCCATAGTCAACTATCCATTGATTAGTCTCCACATCATATGTATAAAGAAAATTATTGTCAAACTCGTCAGAGTTACATTTATCAAAATTTGCATCACCCATTCTGAATTCGCCATCATCACCAAGAGAAGTCTGATCAAGAGCAAATGCAAACCTAAGAAATGAATCACCTGGATTATATCCAAAATGGAGCATCTCCCAACCTGCAGCGATAAGAGTGTTTGCCAATGATAGAATTCGATTCTTTGATGATTCACAATCGTCATCATAAAAATGGTCTGTGTCATCTATATCTTCTGCACTCACAACCGGTCGATGTGATATTATCAGAAGTAATAGAAGCACAAAAGTATTAATTCTTTTCACATAATTTCTTCTTCATTGAATATATTTAAACATTATACTCTAAATGAAATTGATTGTAGATATATGGGCTCATATACCCATAATTTAGGGTATGGGTTTATACTATATGGTTTTTTTTCATAGATAAGTTGTCTCCTTTGTATTTAATAAATCTGATCTTGGTAGGCCTGAAAGAGGAAGTCTAGGTTATAGTGATTGATGTGGTGGGATGACGAAATTCGACAAGTTCGATCTCGATGGCAAAGCAAGACTAACCTGAGATCCTTCAGCAGTATATATTTCAGAAATCAAACAGTCTGTATGGTGATCACACACCCTCCCATTACTGTCGGGCTAGAGCAAGTACTTACTACTCCATTCACCTCTGCTATGGAGCAGGTTGACCTCAACTTCTCGAACCTCTTAAAACTCCTCTGCGAAGTTCCAGATGACAAGATGATTCGTGCGGTACTCAAGGCTAAGCTCGGTGACTGCAATGTTCCCATGACCTTGGTCAGGCAGCTTCTATCGCGGGTTGACCTCACCTCGGTTGACTCGATGTCCATCGAGGGAATCACCCGAGAGGACGGGAGTCTGCTCTTCTCTGGTGAGCACTCCAAGTACCTGGAAAGATCCAGAACGGCCATTGCAGACCTGGTCGATCGACCCATTCCCGAGCAGTACGCAGAGCTCTTGGTTATGCAGGAACTCTTGGATCTACTGGGCGGTAATCTAGGGGAGGAACTCACACTGTCCGCATCGTGAGTTTACTCCTACTTGCTTGGTACGGTTCCTCAGGAGAATTAGACCTTGAAAAGGCTCCTTCTCCCATAACCTATGACTGATTTTATAAATTCACACGAGCAGATTCATCAGACACCAGAGTCGCCAAGCCTGGTCAACGGCGGGGGACTTAAGATCCTCTCCTTAGTGGTTCGTGGGTTCAAATCCCACCTCTGGTATTTTGTGAAATTAGGTGATATGACCATGTAGTTCTCCACCAAACACCGGAGAGCATCCTCTGTACATGGTGAGTAGGCTCCCTCAGAGAATTCTAATCAGCTGTCCACTACCCTCAGATCTGTTCATGTAGTATGGTTCCGAGTTTGCTCTCCTTTTTCCCACCAGTTCTGATAATTTCGGAACGAATTGAGGGAACTGCGCCAACCGTGATTTTCCCTCAGAGTACGCGATCATTCAGAATTTACTGTTTTCATACTGGGGCTTTTCTCCTACACACTGAACGCATTTAGAGCCGCTTTCATAACCCGAATAATTATAAATGCTATTCTTATCGATCACATGTTTAGTTAATCCATTAGTTGGAGACAAAACCATGAAAATGAGATCACTCCTATTACTCGGCCTCCTGATCCTCGGGACTATTAACTTCCAAGGTTCATCGGTGGCCCCCACTCACCTCCTGATATCGGAGGTAATGTATGATGCCCCTAACTCGGACTCTACCGAGGAATGGGTAGAGATTTATAACCCGTCCTCACAGACGATTGACCTTGCGGGGTGGACGCTATCGGACAACTCCAAGAGCAATACCTTCCCATCGTTCATCATCGGTCCGGGTGAGTACTTCGTCTGGGCGAGAGACTCGGCTGCCTTCACGGCATTGTACGGATTCGCCCCTGACTCTGCCACCCTGACCCTTGCCTTGGGGAACAGCGGTGACCAGCTGTCACTGAAGGACTCCTCGGGAACCGAGGTGGACTTTGTCGCATGGGAGGGCTTCGTCGCTGGTTGGACGGTCGGTGCCACGAACAAGCCGATCCAGCGGGTGGCCGACGCTCAGTTGGAGCCCATAGACACAGACTCAAACTCCGACTGGGCGGCAGCGGTGGACTTGGGTAATCCGGGCTCGGGTTATTCGGTAGCTGGTGATATCTATCCCCCGACCGTCACCGTTGACTCTCCGGTCGATGGGAGTGTGGTCTCGGGTACGGTCTCTGTTACATGCAGTGCCTCTGACGACAGCGGAACTATATCTTCATACTCCATCGAGATCGACGGAGTGCAGAGATCTACCTCCAATAGCTACTCGTGGGACACCACTTCAGAGACGGACACCATCCACACCGTGACCTGCAAAGCAACCGATCCCTCTGGGAACGTTGGTTCTGCCAGCGTATCAGTATCCGTCGCCAATTCCCCGACCTCTGAGCTCTTCAAGGTCTACTACACTGATCCATTGTCAGGTGTGCCGAAGATGACGAACTTCGCGGGTCAGGAGGGTAATATCTCCTCTGGTCTTACCGCTATGCTCGACAGCGCGACCACAAGCATCGATGTCGCTGTGTACCACATGACATGGCAGCCCATACTTGACAGCCTGATTGCAGCCCAGTCCCGCGGGGTTCAGGTGAGAGTTGCCATCCATTTCGAGAACCTGTATGAGGTGCAGAGCCTGATCGATGCAGGAGTGAGTGTGCAGTACGTCAATACGTCGTACCTCATGCACAACAAGTTCTTCATCGTCGACTCCACCTATGTCTGGACAGGGAGCTACAACCCGACCGAGACTGGGACGTTGTTCAATGCCAACGACGGCATCATGATCAAGTCAACTTCGGTTGCACAGATCTTCGAGGCAGAGTTCAACCAGCTCTTCTCCAACATCAGCGGAAAGAGCAAGGTGGATAACAACGAGGAGGTCACAATGGTGGGAGCCACTAAGGTGGAGGTCTACTTCGCACCGGTGGACAATGGTCTAGCAAGGATGATCCAGCTCATCGACTCCGCCAACAGCTCCATCTACATCTCAGCATTCTACCTTACGGAGAACACGATCTACGATGCCATAGTCCGTGCTCGTGACCGTGGAGTTGCGATCCAAGGTGTCTTTGACTACAGGGGCTGGAGAAACGCATACGCTGAGGCAGACGACATCATCGCGTGGGGAGGAGGTGTGGTTGACGCCAACCCTGGAGTCTACCACCACAAATTTATGGTCATTGACGGGCAGATTGTCTGGACAGGAAGCACCAACTTCAGCAACTCAGGATTCAACCAGAACGACGAGAACAGCGTGGTGATCCACAACGCAGCAGTTGCCCGACAGTACATCGCGAGGACAGTCGAGTACCTCGATGACGCCAATGCTTACGATACCGATCCCACCGCAGCCCCGAGGATTGTCACAAGACACTACAGTGGTTATCCCGGCTCCAACTTCGTATCGTGGAGACCTCATCTCAACGGTAACTCACCGTCCAACCTCGTCAAGGAGTACCTTGTGTACAGGTGGAACGAGAGCTTGTCCACCTACGAGCTCATTCAGGAGGTAAACTGGGCGGTTGGTTTCTACAGTGACTCCAACGTGGTACCTGAACAGACCTACTATTACTGTGTCTCCGCTGTTCTCTGGAATGGATCTACCACCGAATGCTCTGCAGAGTTTGCACAGGTACAGCACGCAGACGGAACCAGCAGCCAGCCAACACAGTACCCAAGTGCGGGGCACAGCTTCAGCTCGGACACTGTGGCACCCACTGTCAGCATCGTCAATCCCACGGATGCAGAGGTCGTCTCGGGAATAGTAGACATATCCGTCGTCGCTTCAGACACCTCGTACATGATCTGGGACATCCAGATTGATGGTATATCTGTGTCTGCTAGCAGCCTCTACCAGTGGGACTCCACGCAGTACGCAGACGGTACTCACACTATAACCGCCACCGTCTCGGACGTCTCTGGCAACTCTGGATCACAGACTATAACAGTGACTGTGGATAACTCGGCGTACATCGCCCCAACTCCAGACTATTCCAATGTGAAATTCATGACATACAACATCGAGGCTTCGGGTACCAACCCGAGTTTCGTGGATGTGCTTAAGGAGGAGAACGCGGATATCGTCCTTCTAGTAGAGACTGGTGACATGGACGACGACGGTAACGCCACGATGAATGCCCTGACAGTTGAGTTGAACAAGTACTTCAGCTCAGAGGTTCCTTACCGCCAGACCATTCTGTACGGACAGGGAAGCCAGTACACGGGTATAGCAGTGCTCAGTCGTTTCGACATCAACTCTGCAGAGCTCATCGCCCTCGTCACCCTCGACGATGGCTCCACCTTCGACGTCTCCCACGACTTCTTCAGCGTCAATCTGCAGGTCGGTACTGAGCAGTTGTACATCGTGGGTGCCCACCTCAAGGCGAGCACGGGTCCCACGAACGAGAACAAGAGAGAGAGGGCTCAGGAGGGTATCCTGAACTACATGGACTCCCTAGGTACGGCGAATATTATCTATGCCGGTGATCTCAACTCGTTCTCACCAGAGGACACAGGTGCTCTGGCTCCTAACGGCAACCTCGGGTACGGTCCCGTCAATATGACAATCAATCCACTACACCCGAATGCCCCACAGGTTCAGAGCTACACCGATGCCTTCAGAACACTCAACCCATCCGACCCCGGATACACGTACTTCACCGCACCCTACGAGTCAAGGATTGACTTCATCTTCGTCAATGATCCGCTTGTCTCCACGATGCTCAGCTCCACAGTGGGCGACACTACATCCGCTGCCACGGGCTCAGATCACTACACGGTCGACTTGACTATGGATCTCAGTGCGTGGAACCCCGGTGACACCGTACCCCCTGCTCAGGTCGTCGGGTTGGTTGAGACCTCGGTCACCGCAGACTCCGTGAGCTTCTCGTGGAACGCCAACACCGAGTCCGACCTCTCTTACTACGTGGTATACAGGGACTCCGTGCAAATTGCCACCACCACTGCAACGTCCTACACCGACGCAGGTCTGTCAGCCTCAACCAGTTATACCTACACGGTGAGCGCTGTCGACACCTCTGGGAACGAGGGTACTGCCTCGGCGCCATTAACCTCCACCACCCTCAGCGGAGGTCTGAACTACGTGATCATCTCTGAAGTATACTACGACACGGTGGGTACGGACTCCAAGGAGGAGTGGATCGAGTTATACAACCCGACAGGAGCAGATGTGGATCTGTCAGGGTGGACTCTCAGCGACAACTCCAGGACATTCACAATTCCGAGTGGCACAGTCATCACCGCAGGAGGATACCTCGTCGTGGCCCGTGACAGTGCTGGTTTCACCGCTCTGTACGGTTACGCTCCCGATGTCTCTGGTCTCACATTATCCCTCAGCAATTCTGGTGACCAAGTGATACTCAGTGACAACAACGGTGTCGAGGTAGATATGGTGGCATGGGAGAATTACATTACAGGTTGGTCGATCACAGCATCCACAGGTCAGACCATTGCCCGTATTGACCTTAACGACACGGACACCGTGAATGACTGGACGACCTACAGTTCAAATGGTACGCCCGGTTCAGGTACTTTTTAGGTATGTAGATATTTTGTAGATATTTTGTAGGTATATTGTAGATCCCTGCGCTTAGAATCTATACTTCTATCAAACTAACTCATATTCATCTACTATGACAATCTCTACATTTAGCGGGGTATTCCCACTTGCTGTTTCAAGCAGCATTTACTTGTAGGTGTGGACATGGCGAGAACTTGTACTATTATATACTGGGTATGTCTATCGTCATATATGGCAAGCATACTGACTCAGTTATTTGGGAAAGAGCGCTACGACGGGATCAACAAGGGATTCACTGGATTCCTATACTTCATCGTGGTCGTCTACATCTTCCTATTCCTGTACACCCTTCTCACAGCAATCTTTCTCCCCGAGTACAACTTCACCCTGTTCTGGACTCCTCTGACGTTCCCTTGGCACTTCATACCCGAGTGGATACTGGTTGACCAGATCCTCATAGCGGTCGGGAAGAAATTCTTCCCAGTGAAATAATAATCTGGCGCTACTCCGTACTGCTGATGAGAGTGCAGAGACTTCTCTAGACCAACATAGGTTCTCAAACTCCGGTTCTGAATTCCGTACTACGAATTATCGTACCAAGCTCCTATAACTTCCGCCCCTAACACTGAATCATGGTATTCGGAGAAATACTAGCTGGATTTATTGCTACGGCAGTCATGACCGTCGTGATGGTGTACCTTGCACCTATGATGAAGATGATGCCCAAGGACTGGAACATGATAACCGACGGACTCGGTGGCATGATGAACAAGATGATGGGAGTTCCCAAGACCATGGGATGGGTCGCCCACTTCATGGTGGGGATGATCATTCACCCCTATCTCTACGGATTTGTCGCATTCATATTCACCTTCGCGGGTGCATATGGATTCTATGTCTACGTGCTGATCTTCGCCGTCATGATGATCATGATGTTCCCGATGCTCGGCATCCCCGAGGACTTCAAGACCATGATGATGATGGGTGTGATAATCGTCCACCTCATCTACGGAGCTACGTACCTATTGGCTATTCAGTACTTTGCATTCTAAACTAGGGATTAAGTAACCTACATCGTAACCAACATCGTTTGTAATCTAAGATCTACTTGTTATCTTCGGGGAGCTCAATATCTATCTCTTCACGTTCAAGAGAGCAGAGGAATTCTGAAGCCCATCTGATGATACTTTGGTCTGCTGGTTTCAACGCATCTCCGTGAATAAGCCTGTTCCTCTCCCTCCAGAACTTCCTGATCTTCCCGATCTCTTCCTTTCTATAGATTCCCTTCTTCTCCGCAAGATCCAGTAACTCCTTGTTTGTCTGCTTCTCATCGAGGTTGATCCCCACACGTACCTTGGTCTGCCTCTCTATTCCCGATGATACCAATTTGGTTACTTCCACCCACTTCCCTTCACGGATGAGATCATTGTAAGTGCCGCAATTTACGGGAGAGTTAACGATTCCATCTTCCATATTGGTGATTAACATCATTATGAAACCCTCCATAGTAATTCTAACGGTTTTTCTTAGATTTTTATTGCCAATTTTCCCAATGAGTGCTTCTACTGCAAATGCACCGGCTATTGTGGCTATTGCCTCCTTGTTTTCGATTACTACCCGACCTGCACTTGTGAGGATTACCTTGGATCTCTCACCCACCACTTTTCCCCCTCCAGCAACATTCTTAGAAATGGTAGTTGTCATCTCATTCATTCCCTTCCCCAAGTTCTGAAAACCCTCTTTGGTCTCTCTGCCCGTGTACTCGATTCCTTGTCTGACAGAGTTCCCCATCTGATTCAGAGCATTCCCAATATTGTGAGACATCTGCTTTCCCGTCCTCCCGATATGATCTGCGATCCCCTGGATCTTCTCTGGCATTGATTTCTCTCGACGTTTCTCCGCCGCCATGAAATTATAAGACGGCAGAATCTAATAAGCTTTGTCTTCTTCTGATGGGAGAATGGGTGATATATCCCTATTCTCCACTCAAACTCCTTTCGGATAAGTACGACTCCAAGACGTCCAGTCCCTGCTTGAAGTCCCTTCTTCCGAAACCTATCCTGAAGTGCGTGTCGGTGTACAGGTACTTGGTGGATGGGAGCAGAACCACCCCCTTCTTCGATATCAGGTCAAGGCAGAATCTCTCTACCTCGTCGGTGAACAGTGGACGGACAAAGGCTATGTTACCCGCGTCGGGTTCCACCCATGTGAAGAGTGAGCTGTGCCTGCCCATGAACTCCTTCAGGTAGGCGTAGTTGTCGAGGATCAGCTCCATGTTCCGCTGGATGATGGTTTCCCAGTTCCTCAGGGCCAGCTTGGCCAAGAACTCCGAGGGTGCACTCCCGCAGATCGTCGTGTAGTCTTTGAAGACCTCGAGGGCATTCATCACCTCGGGATTACCCGTCGCTATCCACCCCACCCTCAGGCCCGGAAGACCCAAGGGCTTGGACAGCACACCAAGTGAGATTGCCCGATCGTACAGTGATGCTGCAGGTCTCAAGCGGTTCCTCACGTCATGCTCCCCCATTCGATAGACCTCGTCGGAGAAAAGGTACAGATTATACTCTCGGCACACTGAGATCAGCTCCTCCTGCTCCTTGTGCGTCAGGTTAATCCCCGTTGGATTCTGCGGTGTATTCACCAGAACCGCTCTCGTCCTCGGTCCCACCAGTCTTCTAAGCTCCTCGAAGTCCGGGCGCCAACCAAGCTCTTCCCTCATCTCCCAGTAGGTGACCTTCACCCCGTTGGCCCTTGCGATCTCGTGAAGCGACTGGTAGCACGGGAACTGCACGATCAGCTCGTCCCCCTCCTGCAGGAAGCCCGCCATGAAGCCAAAGATGCCCTCCTCCGCCCCCGAGTAGGTGACGATGTCGTCAGCCCCCAGTCCCTCATACAGATTCGAAATAAGCTCCCTGAGCTCGGGATCACCCTTGGCCTCTGTATAACCCAACCTCAAGTCAAGCATCGCAGCCAGATTCTCCTCCCTCCTCCCGTTCAATGACAGCAATTCCTCAATGGTCATGGACTCGGCGTCACTCCCGCTTATCATGTAGGGTGTCGAGAACTCGAACTCCGCGTAGAATCTCTCGATCCTGAAGTCATTAATCTTCACAACTACTGATCCTCCCTCTGCATATAACTTCCACGTCGTCGGATATTACACAATGCCTCTGATAATAATCCATGATCTGAATGAACTTCACAAGGATCCAATCAAGAAATGGGTAATGTACACCCGAATACATATTCTATACCGGCTCCGAGAGGCATCTCTCTACATTACCAAGTATCAATATCAGCAGTCACCGTTCAGAACAGCCTCCCACTAGTCAGCGTGCAATACCAAATATCCCCGTCCGAAGCGGTTTAATTCAGCACTATGACAGGACATCACATGACAGAACTGCACGGAACACCGGTCTCGGAGTTCAAAGAACGATGGAGGAGGGCGCAGAGGCTCCTCGTCGAGCAGAACTACGACGCCATGCTCATCCCGCTCGGGGTGAACTTCAGGTACTTCTTCGCCAAGCCGGGAATGCCAACGGAGAGACTGATCGCTGGTATAATCCCCGCCGAGGGGGATCCGTTCATCATCAGCCCCGCTTTCGAGAGGAGCAATGTCAACAGGTCAACGGGCATCGAGGACATCGCCATCTGGGAAGAGACCGAATCGCCGTACAAGGTGCTTGAGAAGGAGCTCACTCAGAGGGGTATAGGAAGGAACATCGGTGTAGACCCCAAGCTCTGGATCGTCGAGGTGGAACGCATGAAGAAGGCGGGCGACCGAGACTTCAGCTCCGTGGAGTCGATCACCAACATCCTCAGGAGGCAGAAGTCGGAGTGGGAGAAACAGCAGCTCGCAGCTGCAGCTAGGGCAAGCGCCGAGGGAATACTCGCCACAATCGACAGACTGCAAGAAGGAATGACCGAGAAGGAGGTCGTCCCCATCCTCAGCGAGGAACTCGGTAACAGGTCAGGAAATCCCCTCAGCTTCGCCGCCGTGCAGTTCGCAGAGAACTCTGCCTACCCCCACGGTATGCCCACTGACAAGAAACTACACCGGGACTCCGTCGTCCTCCTTGACGTAGGTACAAGTGTCAATGGATACCAAGGTGATATCACCATAACAACCACGTTCGGGAAGGCACCGGCCAAATTCTACGAGGTATACGACATAGTCTATGAGGCAAATCGTAAAGCATTCGACTTCGGGAAGGAGGGGGCAATACCTGCGGAGGTGGACGCCGTCGCAAGGAACCACATCACCTCCAAGGGATACGGGGAGTACTTCACCCACAGGCTCGGCCACGGCATCGGACTCGAAGTCCACGAGCACCCCTACATCGTCGGAACCAACACGGAGCCCCTCGTCGTCGGTGACACCCACTCCGTAGAACCCGGAATATACATTCTCGGTGAATTCGGCGTCCGGATCGAGGACGACGCAATCGTCTCCAAGGACAGGATCGACAGGCTCTTCGACACCCCTCGCTACAACTTCAGGAAGTAGATACTCTAAACAAGTAGTGGACGACGAAACGGGTTGACTAATCCATCAGGGCGAAGCTAATCTTGCCACCGTTCTCAGGTTGGAAGTTGATCACATTACCACTATCCCCAATTCGCACATTTACCTTCTCGCCATTCGGCTCTCTGAAGCTGGGTCCAAGTGTGTCTTTAATCCTCGTATAAACCTCAGCTCGATTTTGCCTCGTCTTATTCGGAATAGAGAACTGGTAGTCTAGGTCACTCTCTCGTCTGTTGTTACCAGCATAACGCGAACCTACAAGTCTGGTTCTGGTATTTGGATATATCCCTTGGATCTTCTGAGAGATGTAGTTTCCAATCTTCTCATAGAATTGTTTTCCTCTGGGTTTAGGCATGGAGCAGAATCTGCGACCTAACTAAAAAAGTTTTTCATCTGGGTGTATTGATAAATAATTGTTCTGCTTATATTGCTTGATGTACAAGGAGACATCCTTGGAACGGTTGTTCTTTACGATCATGTATCTCTCCTCATTCCCTCCAAATTTCACCCGAATTGCGTCATTCTTCTGAAGCATCGTGACAAACACCCAGAATACCTGTCTCAACTTCAGACCTGATATCTTTGTATCCTTGCTGCGCTCAAGGTAGAAGGCATTGATGCCACTCTGATTGGCTATCTTGCAGACGTCTCCGTCTTGGCTAAAGAAGAGAACAACTGCATTGCTGATCGAATTGAATTCCCTGATCTGCTCCAAGATCACTATATCGAAATACGGGCTGGTTGGAGAAGGTTCTGCATATGCAACATTCTCGGAGTTTTTTGAGACAGAGAGCAGAGGTGGTAACCTCGTCTGTATCATCAGGTGTGGGTAACGTGACATGATGACATGATGCATGAACCTACCATACGCTCCGAGTCTCCCCCTACCGTTGTAATTTCTCATTGGTATCCCGACCTGGAGCTCCGATGGAAGATACTGCCTTTTATCATATGTCGACTCCGTCTGGTGGTGGAACTCGTACTCCATCGCTTGGGTCGTCACCAATGTCGCCTCCTTCTCGTACACAAACACCCTCCTGATGATCCGATTCATGAATCCCATCAGCCACTTCACCTGATTTGAAAGAACGATATTTGAGTCAATAGCAATTGCTACCGATCTACTCGTCTCCCTGACACTGCTCAGGAATGAGGAGACCTTCTTCTGTACAGCATCCCCGTTCTTTGGTTCAGTCACCCCTGCATGCCAGAGAACATCTGGAAAATGTTGTGAGACCTCACACCTCCACCCGTCATCCTCCTTCTGGAATGTGACCTTGTAATAATCACACAGTCTCTTCTCCTCACCATTCTCCCCCTGAATCCTCTCTCCCACTATCTCGAAACTACCTTCTTCTATAATTCGCTTGAACTCGTCAATAAACCTCACATTCTGTAATCATCGCAACATCTATTTTACCATTTGCAGCAAAAATCCTTTTGTGAAGGACATCCAACCGAGTTATAGTGACCGAGGAGAGAGTCCTGCTCATCATGTGCGGTACCGCTGTGAAGGCAGTCCACAACATCATACTATCTCACCTGCTCAAGGATGAGTTCACTATATCCAAGGTCGTCCTCCTCGTATCCAAATCAGCTCACAAGGATTTTGCAGTGGATGTGATAGAGCTAGTAGAGAAATCAAGTGAGCAGATAGAAATCTCAAACCCAGTCATCAGTTATGTCCAAATCAGTGATGTTGTACTTGACGATATTATCACAGATGTCGAGAATAATCTCCCTGACGACTGCTTCATCCTCGACGTCACAGGAGGACGAAAAATAATGGCCGTCGGAGCCGCTATAGCGTTTCAAAAGTCCAACGCAAAATCCAAGTCCATGAGCTACTACCTCCTCAATACAGAATTCGATAGGTACTACCAAGATATCTTGATCCAAGACCTATTCGAGGACGAGTGGATACTCACTTACTACTGACTGGATTACATCACATTGGATCTCATGGACTACAGAATCCCACTAACTATTAGTTATCAGCCTACAGATCACAATATATTGGATCTTATCCTCTGCTATTTCTCGACCTAACAGATATCTGGCAATTGGTCTCGCCCCTGATATTTCACAACCCAACCAAATCTTAACCTAAATGTACATCCTGCTACTATGTCTCCTCCTAGTAGATCTCTGGCTACTGAAGCTCACTCTGCCCCATAACGACTAATTGGTCTTAACTTTACTAGTCTGCACCGAATTTCAACCAAGCAGAAATCCGGTCTATTCTTAACCTTGATAATACCTGTCCTACTTCGCATTTATTCTTTCCAGAAGATCTTGACAATCCTCTTTCGTCCGTGCGAGAATCTGCCAATCCTCGGGCAATGCAGTCTGGGTCAAATCCAAGTAGCTCAAATTTGGGAAATCAAGCAGAGGAAGAGTCTCTAGAGGATTTTTATTCAAGCTCAGATCCGT